>DATBEI010000203.1:0-10277 GCA_036269595.1 Candidatus Sulfotelmatobacter sp. | reverse complement strand
CTGGCGTCGTATCTGCTGATCGGGTTCTGGTTCACCAAAGACTCGGCGGCATCCGCTGGAAAGAAAGCGTTCATCGTCAATCGCATTGGCGACTTCGGATTTTTGATTGGACTGTTCCTGATCATCCAGCACTTCGGTTCGCTGAACTTCACTCAGGTATTTGCGCAAGTGCAGCCGCTCGCTCCTGAGACCGCCGGCGCTGGTCTCCTCACGGCGATTGGACTTCTGCTGATGGTTGGAGCGTGCGGGAAGTCGGCGCAGATTCCGCTCTACGTTTGGCTGCCGGATGCGATGGAAGGGCCCACGCCGGTCTCGGCGCTGATTCACGCGGCGACGATGGTGACGGCGGGAGTTTACATGGTGTCGCGGTCGCACGTGATTTTCGAGCGCGCGCCGTTGGCGTTGACAGTGGTCGCCGTGATCGGAACGCTGACCGCCCTGTTCGCGGCGACAATTGGCATCACGCAGACCGACATCAAGAAGGTGCTTGCATACTCCACGGTGTCGCAGCTTGGCTACATGTTTCTGGCGTGCGGCGTGGGAGCGTTCTCGGCGGGAATTTTCCACTTGATGACGCATGCATTTTTTAAAGGCTTGCTCTTTCTCGCGGCGGGATCGGTGATCCACGCGGTGGGCGGCGAGCAGGACATGCGCAAGATGGGCGGGCTGAAAACCTACATTCCGATCACGTTTACGACGATGTTGATCGCGACGCTGGCGATCTCCGGAATCCCGCCACTGGCAGGCTTCTGGAGCAAGGACGAAATTCTTTGGAAGGCGTATCAGGCGAGTTGGGTGTACTGGCTGATCGGTGCGATCACGGCGCTGATGACGTCTTTTTATATGTTCCGCCTGCTATTCATGACTTTTTGGGGAGACTACAAGGGCATTCAGGTTGACGATCACGGATGGGCGCATTCCACCCACGGTCACGGAGAACACGGCCATGGCGCACCGCATGAGAGTCCGATGGTGATGCTCATTCCGCTGATGATCCTAGCGGCGCTGTCTCTGGTCGGCGGCTTCGTGGGATATCACAACGGCTTCGAGCACTTCCTTGCGCCGGTGTTTGGCTCGGAATTTCCCCGGACGATGACTGAAGGTTCCGGGAATACGGAATTGCTGCTGATGGGGATTTCGGTTCTGTTCTCATTCGCCGGCCTGATTCTGGCGTACATCCTGTACGTCAGCAAACCGGAACTGCCGCAGAGGATCGCCAATTCCCTGAACGGCTTCTACACCGCGGTTGTGAATAAATATTACGTCGACGAATTGTACGCGACGCTGTTCGTCAAGCCCCTAGTGGACGGTTCGACCACGATCCTGTGGCAAGGGGTCGACCGCAAGGTAATCGACGACAGCGTGAACAATGCCGCCGATGGGGCGCGGCGCGTGTCGGACGAAGTGCGGCACATGCAGTCGGGAAATCTGCGGTCGTATGCGGGATGGATTGCGGCGGGATCGGCCGTGGTGATTGCCTACATGATCTGGATGGGAGTGCGATGAGCAGCGATAGCTGGAGCGCTTACATCCTGACGTTCGTGACCTTTGCGCCGCTGGTGGGCGCGTTGCTGCTGATGGTTTTTCCGAGACGCGATCGCGACATTCGCATTTTTGCGCTGGTTTTTTCGCTGCTGACTTTTCTTCTGTCGCTGCATTTACCGGTGCACTTCCACCGATCGCAGGCGGGATTCCAGTATGAGATCGATCGCGCGTGGATTTCCACGCCGAACATTCACTACCACATGGGGATCGATGGATTTTCCCTGTGGTTGGTGGTGCTGACTACGTTCCTGACGCCGCTGTGCGTATTAATCTCTTGGCAGTCGGTGCATGACCGGGTGAAGGAATTTTTCATTTTGCTGCTGATCATGGAGACGGCGCTGATCGGCGTGTTCACGTCGCTCGATCTTTTCCTCTTCTACTTCTTCTGGGAAGCAACGCTAATTCCGATGGCGTTGCTGATTGGCGTGTTCGGGCACGAGCGCAAGGTCTATGCGGCGGTGAAGTTTTTCATGTACACCATGATCGCGTCGGTGTTTATGCTGGCGGCGATCTTGTGGCTGTACGCGCACACCGGAACTTTTGATTTCGTCGCGATTCGCGATCAGATTGCGCGCGGCGGAGTGCCAGCTTTTCCTGCCGCGGCGCAGTGGCTCTTTCTCGGATTTTTCCTCGCCTTCGCCGTCAAGGTTCCGCTGTTTCCCTTCCATACGTGGCTCCCAGACGCGCACGTGGAAGCGCCCACGGCCGGATCGGTCCTGCTGGCTGGCGTGCTGCTGAAGATGGGAACTTACGGAATGCTGCGCTTCAACCTGGGATTGTTTCCAGATCAGGCGCGGCGAAATGCGCCGTGGATCATGGTGCTGGCGCTGATTGGGATTATTTACGGCGCGCTGGTGGCGATGGTGCAGCCGAACATGAAGAAGTTGATCGCGTACTCGTCGGTCAGCCATTTGGGATTTGTGGTGCTGGGAATTTTTAGCTTCACCCAGGCGGGGCTGAACGGGGCGATCTTTGTGATGCTGGCGCATGGAGTCTCCACAGGCGGACTATTCATGCTGGCGGGGATTCTGCACGAGCGCCGACACACGTACGAGATTGCGGAATTTGGCGGGCTTGCATCGATCATGCCGGCTTATGCAGTTTCTTTTCTATTCATCGTGCTGGCCTCGGTCGGACTTCCACTGATGAATGGTTTTATCGGCGAGTTTCTGGTGCTGAGCGGCGCGTTCCAGGCGAGGGCTGTGTATGGAATCCTGGCCGCGACGGGCGTGATCTGGAGCGCGTGCTACCTGCTTTGGATGTATCAGCGGGTGTTTTATGGAAAAGTGACTAATCCTTTGAATAACTCGCTGCGGGATCTGCTTGGATTTGAAAAAGCCGCCGTGTGGCCATGTGCAGTCGCGGCCGTAGTGATGGGAGTCGCACCGATTCTCTGGCTGGGTGCGATTGATCCGGCGGTGCAGGCCGCGCTCATGCCATTTGCGCAAGTCGTTGGCAAGGTGGTGGGCCAATGACGAATTTGTTTCTCCCGGCGTTGCTACAAACCATCCCCCGGAGCGCGGATTACGTCCGCATTCTTCCGGAACTGATTTTGTCTGTGTTCGGAATCGTCGTGATGGTGCTCGACCCTCTGGTGGATGAGGAGAAGAGCCAGAAACTGTTGGGCTACATCGCTCTAGGCGGCACCGTGGCCGGACTTCTTGCCACGTGGTACATGGCGCGGTCGCCGGGAATGGCCTTCTCGAACATGGTGAAGGTGGACGACTTCAGCGTGTTTTTTCACTTCGTGATTATCGCGATTGCGGCGGTGGTTATTCTGAGTTCGTTCGAGTACATGGCGGTGCAGCGGATTCGCGCGGGCGAATATTACGCGTTGATTCTCCTTGGCGTGGTGGGAATGGCGCTGATGTCGTCAGCGGTCGAACTAGTTTTAATTTTCATCGCGCTGGAAATTTCGTCGATCTCCACTTACATCCTGACCGGGTTCCGGCGCAACGAAGCGTCGAGCAGCGAATCATCGCTCAAGTATTTTCTGTTGGGCTCGTTTGCAACTGCATTTTTTCTGTACGGAGTGGCGCTGATGTTCGGCGCAACCGGATCGACCAACATCGATGTCATCAGCCAGAAACTCCAGGCTGGGCCAGTAGAACTGCTCGTATATATGGCGATGTCGCTGATGCTGGTGGGCCTGGGATTCAAGGTGGCGGCGGCGCCGTTTCACGTGTGGACGCCTGATGTTTATGAAGGCGCTCCGGCGCCAATCGTGGGGTTGATGTCGACCGCGCCGAAAGCGGCCGCGTTCGCAGTATTGCTGAGAGTGGTCTTCACCATCAACGCCCCGGGACGGTTCGGATTGGTGTGGGCGACGGCCGCGCTTTCAATGACGTTGGGCAATGTGAGCGCGCTGGTGCAGAGTAATGTGAAGCGACTCCTTGCCTATTCTTCGATCGCGCACGCGGGGTATTTGCTCATGGCATTTGCCGTGATGGGAGCGGACAATTCCGTGAGCGGAATTTCTGCCGCGATGTTCTACACTGCTTCCTATGCGGCGATGAACGTGGGCGCGTTTGCCGTGGTCAGCCACTTTGCTAACGCTGGCGAGCGCTACGTGACTCTGGAAGACTACGAGGGTTTGGGGCGCAGTTCCCCGCTGCTGGCGGTAACGCTCACGATTTTCCTGCTGTCGCTGATCGGCATTCCGATGACCGGCGGCTTCTTCGCGAAGTTTTATGTCTTTAGTGCGGCGGTAAAAGCGCACCTGATCTGGCTCACCCTAATCGGCGTGGTGAATAGCGCAATAGGCGCTTACTATTATCTGCGCATCATCGTGGTGATGTACATGCGGGAATCGCGCAAGCAAGTCCCGGTGACGCGGATTCCGTTTGCATTGGGACTGGGACTCGCGGTCAGCCTGGCAGCAACCATTTATTTCGGGATTCTTCCCAACCGGGTTCTACAATATGCGCAACGGTCGGCGCAGGAATTGCTGCCTCGCCAAACGGCTCCAGTTTCCGCAGACAGCATGCAAAACCCTCGCCCAACGGGCTTTTCGCAACCCTGATTTTGCACCGAAAAATCACCAAACTCAGATTGACAAGCACCTTCTGAGGAGTGCATTATGTCTGCACTAAGTTTAGCTCAGTTCATCTCTTCGAAAGTGAAGTAGCCCAGAGGAGCTCAAATGTACAACCTGATACATCGGCTTTGGTCGGAAGATGCCGGGCAAGATATCGCTGAATACGCGGTAATGTTGGCGGTAATTCTGGTGCTGGTTGTTGGGACAGTTCGTTTGATCGGATCGAACGCCAATAATGCGTTCTCCAACGTCGCCAGTTCGATCCAGTGATCCGGCTCCTATTCATTCCGGCCTACTTCGTCTGATTTTAGAATCGAGATCGCATGACACGATTTACTCCAGGCGCCGCATTTACCGCTTACTTCTGGTTTACAGGGGAAGCGGCTGCGGAGCAGCTTGGAGCGAAGTTGAGCCAGTGATGGCCGACTAAACGAAACAAGCTTCAACCGGCAGCCGCGATCAAGGGATCGCGGCTTTCGTTTTCTAGAAACGAATTCGAGGGAGGAATACAGCGATGATTGTGAACATGTCAGAAAAAGCTACGGAGCAGGAAATCAATCATATTATCGAGCGAATCCGCGAAGCCGGCTATCAGCCGCACGTCACCCGCGGCACAGAGCGCACCATCGTAGCCGCAGTGGGTAGTGGCCGGCGCCATGAGATCGAAGCGCTGCAGGTCGCGCCTGGAGTGGACAACGTGGTCGCGATTGCCCAGCCCTTCAAGTTAGTAAGCCGGCAGGTGAGGCCGGAAAGGACGGTGGTGAAGATTAATGGCGTCGCCATTGGCGGGCCTGACGTAGTGGTGATCGCGGGGCCATGTTCGGTCGAGTCGCGGACACAATTGCTCGACACAGCTCACGCCGTAAAACGCGCCGGAGCCGCTATGCTACGCGGCGGAGCTTACAAGCCGCGAACTTCTCCGTATGACTTTCAGGGGTTGGGGCTGGAGGCGCTGAAAATATTGCGCGAGGCGCGCGAGGAAACTGGGCTGCCGGTCGTGACCGAAGTCATGAGCACCGAAGACATCGATATTATCTGTGAGCATGTCGATATGCTGCAAGTCGGAGCGCGGAATATGCAGAACTTCGCGCTGCTGCGGCGCTTGGCGACGGTCAAAAAGCCTGTGCTGCTGAAGCGCGGGCCATCCGCGACGGTGAAGGAATGGCTGCTCGCGGCCGAGTACCTTCTGTCGGGAGGAAATCAGGAAGTGGTATTGTGCGAGCGCGGGATTAAAACCTTCGAGACGGAGATGCGGAACACGATCGACCTTGCCGCAGTGGCGCTGGCGCGCGATTTGTCGCATTTGCCGGTAATGGCCGATCCTTCGCACGGGACGGGCAAACAGAGCCTGATCGCGGCAGTCTCGCGCGCGGCTGTAGCGGTCGGAGCCGATGGGCTGATTATTGAAGTGCATCCGTGCCCGGAGCGCGCGCTGTCAGACGGCCCGCAATCGCTCGATTTCGCAGGCTTTGGCAAGGTCATGCGGGCGCTGGCCGAGCCCCTACGGCAAACTGCCAGCCTGCCTGCGGCGGTGACGGCCGCGTCGTAAAACGATTCCTGCGTCTGGAATTGTTAGGGAACATCAAAAGCGTATGGTTGCATCCGTCACGCGCTTGCGAGTTCGCTCCTTCAGATTTCTGCCTAATTTTTTGTGGCGCACATTTTTCAGTCAACGCCAGGTGGAGCGGACGCCAGGATTTGTGGGAGGCAAGCTCCTCATCGACTCTCATTGGACTTTCTGGACTTTAACGGTGTGGGAGAGCGAGCAGGAGATGAAGCGATTTCGCGGCTCCGGGGCCCACGCCAGAGTAATGCCGCGAGTCGCGAAATGGTGTGATGAAGCGGCCTATGCCCATTGGGTTGAACCGGCAGGCTCCATCCCGACCTGGGACCAAGCACATCAGCATTTGGTGTCCGAAGGGCGATTGTCGCGAGTCGAGCATCCTTCGAAGGGCCATTCTGACAGACAATTTCCCCGGCCTCGGTTGAAGCCATTGATCGGCAACGATATTAAGCCGCGAAGCTCGAGTAAAATCGAATCCGACCTAAATCGAAACACTGGGAATTGAAGTGTTCTGTTTAACGCGAGTCCGATGCCACGCTTTGACGTTACTATCGCCGGAGAACTGAATCTCGATCTGATCCTTTACGGGCTGCCTGAAAAACTTTTGCCGGAGCGCGAACTGCTGGCGGATGGGATGATGCTCACGCTGGGCTCATCGTCGGCAATCGTAGCGCAGAATCTAGCGTCACTGGGCAGCCGCGTTGGCTTTCAGTCGCGCATCGGCGACGATCCGCTGGGACAAATTGCGCTGGACCGGCTGCGGCAGAGCGGCGTCGACATTTCGGGCGTGCGCTGCGTGCCCAGTGCGACCACGACGGGGCTGACGGTAATCCTGCATCACGGCGCGTGGCGAAATATCCTTACCTACGCTGGAACGATTCAGGAGACGAGTTGGGAGGATCTCGATCTGGAGGCGCTTGCCGACTCGCGGCACTTTCACTTGTCGTCGTATTATTTGCAGCGTGGCTTGCGCTCGCGGATTGCTGAACTATTTCAATTCCTGAAAGCCAAGGGGCTCACGATTTCGCTCGATACCAACGACGATCCCGAAGATCGCTGGGAAGGCGGCTTGAGCGAGGTGCTGCGCTACGTGGATGTCTTCCTGCCGAACGAACGAGAGGCTTGCAAAGCAGCAGGTACCGACGACCTGGAATCTGCGATCCAAAAGCTTTCGCAGTTCGTGCCCCTGGTAGTCGTAAAACTGGGACGCAAGGGATCTCTGGCGCAGCGTGGGACAGAGCGTTTAGCCAGCCCTTCGCGGGAGATCGAGCCCGTTGACACGGTAGGTGCCGGCGACAGTTTCGACGCGGGATTTTTGCACTCCTACGTACGCGAAGCGGACCTGCTCACCTGTCTGGCCAATGGGAACATGGCCGGGGCGCTTTCGACGACGCGGCCGGGTGGCACGGAAGCGTTCCGCGATGTTGACTACCGGGAAAAGTTTTTTCGAGAATGGGGCAGACCGTAGAACAGCCTACAAGAGCGCAATTGTCGGGGCCGGATTAGCGAATTTCTGCTAAAGAATGCTCAAGCGCGCCGCGCTTTGGGGCGGGCATGGCGCCCACTTCGCTGGCAACCCACGCACCGACGAGATTGGCCACTTCGTTCATCAAGTCTAAAGACGCGCTCTGTAGATACTCATGCACCAGTCCGGCAGTGAACGCATCGCCAGAGCCCACGGTGTCGGCCACGCGAACGCGAAAACCAGGATGCTCGCTGGAGTCGTGGTCGCGCACCAGTAGACTTCCCCGACCACCGCGGGTGATGCAGACGAGCTTTAAGTCGTTAGCGTGAATCAGCCACTGGGCCGATGACAATTCGTCTTTGTGCGGGGCCTTGTTTAAGCTCATGATTTTGGGAAGTTCTTCATCGTTGAGCTTGACGATGTCGGCCAACGCCATCGATTGCGCCAGCACTTCGTGGGAATAATAGGACTGCCGGAGATTAACGTCGAAAACTTTGACTGTGCGCGGCGAAGTAGCGCGAAGAAAATGACGAATGGTGGCGCAGCTTTTCTCCGAGCGTTGCGCCAAAGAACCAAAGCAAACGGCATCTGCCTGGCGAGCGAGTTGCTGCCAATCGGACGTCCATTCCAGGGCATCCCACGCGACCGGATGCGCAATCTCAAATCGCGGCAGGCCATTGCCGTCGACCTCTACTTTCACTATTCCCGTAGGATGCTGCCCGTCAGTCTGCACATGATCGATGTTGAGACCGAGTTCCTCCATCCGTCGCATGGCCTCAAGACCGGCAGAATCTTCGCCAACGCGGCTGGCGACAATTCCCTGATCGCCCATCAAAGTCGTGATATAGGCGAAATTGGCGGGCGCGCCGCCCAAACACGTTCTGTCCGGCAAATGATCCCAGAGCACTTCACCGAGCCCTACGACTTTCTTTTTCATGGTCCATTCACCGGGATCGGCACAGGTTCCTCAAGTTCAGCACAATTCGCAATTTCTCGTTTTAAACTTGTTCTCGAGCACATCGTCAGTTGCCACAACTTGCCGGAGTGCGGCCTAAAGACTGAAGCAACTTTCTCGCCGAAGGCAGATCGGGGTTGAACTCCAGCACACGAAGCGTGTAAGTACGAGCCTCGCTGAATTTTACCGCCGCGCAGTAAGCACGCGCGATATTCAGGCCAATGCTGCTTCTGGCCGGCGTGCGTTGAAATGCATTCTGCCAGAGCTGAATCGCGCTCGGTAGATCTCCGGTTTGGGCTTCGATCACGCCGAGATTCGTGGCAGCATCCACCAGCGTCGAATCCTTGCCCAGCGCCTTCAGATAAAGCTCGCGGGCATGTTCGGTCGATCCTCGGCGCTGTTCGGCGTAAGCCAGCGCAGAAAGCAGGGCAGGGTCGTCCGGCGATTGCTTGACCGCTTTCGCAAGCAAGTCTCTCGCATGTGGCTCGGCCGCTGACATTCCATTTTCTGCGATTGAGTTCCAGGCAAGGGCAAGATCTCTGGGTTCGGGCTCAGTTTTGGTATCGGGAAACGGAACCAGGCGCGGCAAAGAAGAGGAAGACGTCCCTTCAGAAGTCTGCAGCAGCTGCGGCGAGATTTGCTTCCGTCGCGGTATGCGGTGGTCGGTGACTTCCGTATGCGCCACATCTGCACTCGGGGATGCGGGCATGTGGCACGTGGTGCAATCCGGATGATCCGGATGATGCTTAGCTCCGAAAGCCGCGCCATGACAAGCGAGGCACTTGCCTCGATAGAATGCGATTCGGTCTTCCGCCGAGGGCGACCGATGTGGATCGTGGCAGCTCGTACAGGACATGGTGTCGCCCGATTTCTTCTTGCACTCGCTCTGCGCCAGGGCCTCCACTTGGCTGACGGCACCCAGTCCCGAACCATTCGCGTCAACAAGGAGGAAGTACCGTAAGTAGTCGGAAAGCGCGTCGCCGGGTTGGAATTCGTAGGCATGACGTCCTGGGCGTTCAACGGCGACGTTGCCTTCCAAGTGGCACTGCATGCAGATGTCATCGCGACGCGCCGGCGTCAGCTTTGCAGGGTTGACGATCGCGCCGCCATTCACGTGAACCTTCCCGGAACCATGACAGCGCTCGCAAGCCACACCGTTGTGAGAGAAGGGAGGCTCGGGATAGCGGTTGTCGGTGCCCTCGGCGGGAGGCTGCATTCCACTCACGTGGCAACGAAGGCAGTTGGTGTAAGCGGGAAGGTTCAACGGAATCTCGCGCGCGGATTGGTAGGCTGGAGCCGTGTCCCACATTTGTTTGTTCGCGTACCAGTTCACCGGAGACTCGAAGAGAAACCCGTCGGTCTCAAATAGATAAGTGAGGCCGCGGCGTCCGGAACCGATGTAGTAGAGCAACTCGCGCGTACCGCGAAGTTGCGGATCGCCCGGCCGGTCAAAGCTTAACCAGGCGCGTCCATTCTCGGTGTAGATGCGGTAGTGTACGCCGGAATTCTTGTGCGTAAATTCGGCTGGCATAAAGCCATCCATTGCAGGGCCGCTGGCGTGCGCCATCGAGGTACGCTGGTAAGACTCATAGATCGCCGAGTGGCACGAGGCACAGGCTTGGTTGCCAACGTAAGGGTCCCGGTCAGAGACTTTGGCAGGCATAGTGTGATTTGCGGTTGGATTCTGCGCCGCTGAGGCGGCGGCTGACCA
>DATBEI010000194.1:0-20185 GCA_036269595.1 Candidatus Sulfotelmatobacter sp. | reverse complement strand
TCCGACGACGTGGTCATGGACGGCTTCAATCGCTGGACCAAGACCTGGATCGCCGATTACGTTTCGGTGCAGGAGATTTACTGGAACGTGCCGGGATCGGACATCGACGTTACACGCTTGCCGCGACGCGCATTCGATTCCTCTCCGCAGCGGCAGGAAACAGCGGAACTGTTTGCCGACTACGACCGCGATCACGATATGACCGCGGAACTTGATGCCCGCTTCGGCGACTTAGCCGCTGAGCGGATTCATGCCGCTCCCCTGCGCTATTACCTGTGGCTGCCCGCGCTGCGCATCGCAGATATGTGGCTGCGTCCTCGCACCGAACTATTTCCGTCGGATCCTCGCTGGTGGGAGTTCAACGACGACCGCCGCTGGCTCGCGCTCAGCCTGGGGTTTGGCCTGGTGAACCTGCTCTATCTAGTAATGGCGCTCGCCGGATTGGCGCGCGCGCGTGAAATATTCGGCATCGGCCTATTCGTTTTATTTCTGCTCCTACGCTCCGTCTTTCTCGGCAGCCTCGAAAATCCCGAACCGCGCTATACCCTGGAATGCTATCCCATAGTGATAGTTCTGGCATCTGCGCTCTTCCACCGGCGTGCATAAAAATTCACGAGGAAGCGCTGGCATGTGAAACACCCTATTTAAACGTTTCAGCCGAGACATAAAAATTACAAATTCGACTTGAATGTTGGGGTTTCGTCGTTGCACAATAGCGCCCCATTAGTCCCCCAGGTGTCCATTCAGTTCAGAAACTTCCTGGGCAAAACGTAAGTAGAAAAATCGACGCCCGTTGCACGGGTGAGGGGGGAGTTTTCTATGCGTTCTAGCTCACGCGCGGTCTCACTTGCTGTCACTTTGTTCGTTCTCATCGGGAGCCTCGCTTGGTCACAGGTTGCAACCACATCTCTAAAAGGCACGGTGTACGACGCCAACAGGGCGGTCGTTGCTCAGGCGACCGTGACATTGGAGAATCCGTCCACTGGATTTTCGCGTTCGACCAAAACCAACGGTCAAGGCGAGTACGAGTTCGTCCAAATTCCTCCCGCCACTTACAACGTCTCGGCCACGTCGTCGGGTTTTGGCACGGCCAGAGTGACCGGCGTCCAACTCCTGGTCAATACACCCGCGACCCAGAACTTCAATTTGAACGTGGCTGCTGCGGCAGAGGTCGTAGAGGTCCAGGGAACAACCGAGTTAGTGAATACCCAGGATGCTTCCATTGGCAATGCTTTCGAGTCGAAGCAACTTCTCAACCTGCCTTCAGAAGGGCGTGACGCAGTTTGGATCTTAAGTTTGCAGCCCGGAGTTTCGTACGTTGGCGGCAAAGAAGTCGATCAGTCCTACGACAGTCGGGGCGGCTCCGTGAACGGCGCGCGCAGCGATCAGACCAATGTGACTTTGGACGGCGTCGACAACAATGACGCGAACAATGGGAACGCATTCCAAGGTGCGCTTCGCACTACTCTCGACTCGCTCGAAGAGTTTCGCGTCGCGACCAGTAACTCGAATGCGGACCAGGGCCGGTCTTCTGGCGCGCAAGTCTCGCTCATCACCAAAAGTGGCACGAATAGCTTTCATGGCAGTCTCTACGAGTACAACCGGTCGAACATTGGCGAAGCCAACGACTGGTTCAACAAGAAAGCGCAAATCGGCTCCGACCTTCCTAATAAGCCAGGGCAGTTGGTGCGCAATACTTTCGGAACGGCGATAGGCGGACCGATTATCAAGGATAAGCTTTTCTTTTTCGCCGCCTACGAGGGGCAACGCACCCACGAGAATCTGCAGGTCACCCGGACTGTACCAAGTTCATTGCTGAGATCTGGAACCATTCAGTACACAGACGCGAACGGCAATCTCATACAGCTGAATCAGAGCCAGATCGCTGGTATGGATCCGAATTGCACGAGTGCAGGAACCTGTCCCTTGGGGCCCGGAGTAAATCCTGCCGTGTTGCCGATTCTGCAGTCCTATCCCACGCCAAACAGCACAGCAGCTGGCGACGGCTTGAACTTCGTCGGTTTTACATTTGCGGCGCCTGTACCCTCCAAGCTGGATACTTACATTCTCAAGTTGGATACGAACTTAACCTCTAAGCAGACGTTATACATTCGTGGCAATTTGCAGAATGATCGCTTTGTCCCGCCCGACGCCACAAGTGCACCGCAATTCCCAGGGCAGCAGGCCAACGTGACCGACAAGAACAACGCCAAGGGATTGGCGGCGGGATATGTTTGGACAATCAACAGCAATGTGATTAACAACTTCCGCTATGGTTATATACGTCCCAATGTGAGCGGTTCCGGTTTGCAGACCCAACCGATTATTACCTTCCGCGGCTTAGATTATCCGCAAGGCGAAACCAGCACCGACATTGTCCTAGCGCCTACCCATAATTTTGTGGACGACGTGAGTTGGAGAAAGGGCAGTCATACTCTGCAGTTCGGTGCAAACTGGCGCATCGTCAACGACATTCGCTCCGCGAACGATTTGTCGTTTCTGGGTGCCGAGACGAACCCCTCGTGGCTTACCGGTTCGGGTTTCGCCAATACCGGTCAGAGCCTCGATCCCGCACAATTCGGTTATCCCGCTGTAGCGAACGGCCAAGCGTATGACCTTGCCATGGCTACACTTGCCGGGGTAGTTTCCGAAGGCTTCTCCAATTACAACCGCACAAAAACCGGCGACGTCCTGCCGGTAGGGGTGCCAGCAAAACGGCATTTCAAATCCAACGAATTTGAAGGCTACTTGCAGGATGCCTGGCGTGTAAAGCCGAACTTCACATTTACCTTCGGAGCCCGGTACACCCTGCTACAGCCACCTTACGAAACGACTGGGCTGCAGGTTGCGCCAACTTCGAGCATTAACAACTGGTTCAACACTCGTGCTCACGATATGTTAACCGGCCAACCCTATGCTCCTCTCCTTTCGATTGGGCTAAGCGGCAAGGCCAACAACGGAAATCCGTACTGGTCGACTGACTATAAAAATATTGCGCCGCGGATTGCGTTTGCGTGGTCGCCGAGTTCCAGTGGAACGGGAGCGCTGAGTCATATTCTGGGCGGCAGCGGTAAAACTTCGATTCGCGGTGGATTCGGAATCTACTACGATCACTACGGTGAAGGTATCGTCAACTCTTTCGACAAAAATGGTTCGTTCGGCCTGACAACGCAGCTTTCGAATCCGGCCAGCGTGCTCTCGCCCGATACTGCTCCGCGTTTCAGCGGATTCAACACAGTTCCTGCAAGCCTGATCATTCCCGCCCCATCCGGTTCTTTCCCCCTAACCCCACCCAGTTCTCTCAGCACTGGTGGCTTCTCGATCACGTGGGGAATGGATAACAAGATCCAAACTCCCTATTCCGAAGTCTTCGACTTCTCGCTCACGCGAGAGCTGCCAAGTGGGTTTGTGGTGGAGGCGTCCTATATAGGTCGCATGTCGCACCATCTTCTACAGGAAGTGGATCTTGCAATGCCGCTCGATCTCGTAGATCCCGCATCGAAAACCGATTACTTCAAGGCTATGACGCTTCTGTCCCAAGCCTACAATGCGGGTACCAGCATCAATAATCTCGCTCCTATTCCATATTGGGAGAACCTGTTCCCTGGGGCGGCGGGTCAATTGGGCTTCGGTCCTCCGGGAAGCACCGCAAACCTGGGCTGTGCGCCCGGTGACAGTTCGAGTGCAACGAACTACACGGCGACACAGGCGGTGTACGATATGAATTCCTGCTTTGTGGGGAATGAGACAACATCGTTGTTCTACTTGGACCTTCCCGACTACTGCCTGCCGTCTTGTTCGAAACTGGGACCTTATGCGTTCTTCGACTCTCAATACTCCTCTCTGTATGCATGGCGTAGCATCGGCAATGCCGCCTATAACGGCCTCCAACTTATGCTGCGTCACAAAGGCAAGGGCCTTGATTTTGATGTCAACTACACGTTTTCAAAGGCGATGGACGTAGGCTCGAACGCGGAGCGCATCAATGAATTCCAAGGCTTCGGATTTGCCAGCCAAGTCATAAATTCCTGGGCCCCCGGGGCGTTGCGATCAGTTTCTGACTTTGATACGACGCATCAGATCAATGCCAACTGGGTTTGGGAGCTTCCTGTGGGCCGTGGGAAGCATTTCGCCGGCAATCTCGGCGGCATTGGCCAAGCCATCCTGGGAGGCTGGACCTTGACCGGTATTTATCGCTGGACCAGTGGTTATCCCTTTTCCGTTGAACCCGGGCTCGGTTTCTGGGCGACGAACTGGCAACTCACCTCGTCGGACATCCTGGTCGGCCCCAAACCAAAGACCGGAACCTTTACGGATCCGAGTGGAAACCCGAACGTGTTTAAGGGCGATCCCAACCAGGTCGGGACGCTTTTCCGCCACGCCTATCCCGGTGAGTCTGGCCAGAGAAACAATTTACGAGGTCCGGGTTTCTTCGGTATCGACTCCGGACTAGCCAAGACCTGGGCCGTCACTGAACGCCAGAACGTTCGTTTCAGCTGGGAGGTCTTCAACTCTACAAACACTCCCCGGTTCGATGTCGGCAGCATGCAATTTATCGGAAACAACAGCGTGGCCAGCGGCTCGACCTTTGGAGAGTATTCGAAGACGATGACGACTCCACGCGTAATGCAATTCGCCTTGCGCTACTCGTTCTAAACGCAGGTGTGAAACATGTGAAAGGGACGGCGAAAAAGCCGTCCCTTTTTTTGTCCGTTGAAATTCTGGCGGAAAAGCGCTGGCAGCGCTGGCATTTACCCGAGCGGTGAGTCGCTCATGCGGAAGCGGGTGCGGACGTGTTCCGAGATCAACTCGATTGCGGTGCGGTTCTTGACCGGGTCGGCCTGCGCAAGATACTTCATCGCTTCGACCAGCAGACGTTGGCCGTCTACATAACGCGGATCGGAACTACGCTCCCGGCGCTTGTTGCCCAGCTTTGGGGGGACAGTGATCGTAAAAACCTTGGCCATGAATAAACCCAACTGAAGGTGGGGCCAGTATAGCTCCCAAACTGTAAATCTCAGCACACCTTCTTGATCTTTAAATTCAATGACTTAACCCTTGGGTGAAATCGTTTTGGTCTTGCCGTTGGTCTTGAGCTTGAAAACGTCGTCCGGAATCTTTTTCTCGTTCAACTGGATAGACGTGTATTTCGTCAGCCGGTAGTCCCCTTGCGGCGAGAAAAATTGCTGCTGCAGCGATATTCCCCTATCCAGATCGATCCACAGAAGAATCTTGTTGTAATTATTGCGCACCTTCTCTGACTTGGGAATGAGCTGCAGCTGAGCGGTGGCCGCTCCATCGATGGTCTCGGGCCTAACATAAGTGACGTCGAATGACTTCGTCAAATCGTGGCCACTGCCGCCGAAACCGAGGACCACGTAGCTCTCCAGGTCGACCTTATTTTTGCCCAAGTCGTAGACAGTGACTTGCTCGATCTTCGGCTGATAGATCGAAATCTTGCCACCGCTGTAGAGGACATTTTTGCGTTCCTGCTTCAAGTTTTTCAGGTCGGGCCCGGCCATTTTCACATCCGCCATCATTTCGATGTCTTTGCCCGAGCGGCGGAAATAGATCGTGCCGGTCTGAATTTCATCGACCTCGTTGATAACTTTCTCGTAAGAATCCCATTCGAACTCAGCCTGGGTGGTGTGGAAGTTGGCGGCCGCTGTATCCATTGTTTTCAGAACAGATTCCAGCGCGAGAGAGTCGGCGGGTTTCTCCAGTTGCGCCGCGGTCAAGCCAAGCGTACAGAACGCGGTCGCGACAGTGAGGACAAGCGAGAGAGTTTGCATTCACACTTTCTTTACGAATCGCACTGCCGCTGCTACTCGCGCTGAGCTAATACTTTGTAATTCTGCAGCTTGCCCTTGCCGTCGAAGACCGGCTCGTAGCTCACAATTGAGACCGCTCCCGAGATCGGTTCAATGATATGCAGCAGTTGATCGCGAACCGCATGGTCGTCGCCCGCTGAAACCGCGCTGGCCTCGACCTGGTAGACAAGGCGACCCTCGGAATCGGCGGTTACAACTACCTCAGTCGGATGCGGATTCCGGGCAATGGGTTTGTCGTTGAAGTTGATCACGCGCGGTGAGAACAGAATAAAAATAAGAATGAGCGTGACCATGATGTCGTAGTGCAGCGTGCCGCGCTCGTACTGCCACAAAATGTATCCGCGAATTGTTCGCCAAAGGGCGTTCATGGGCGCGGGCGCGCTGAGCGCCGTGGTCGTAAGCTCTGCTCTTTGCAAGTTTACTCGCTCCTGGCGTCTGGTTCCTAGCACCGGGTTCCGCCGCGTCCGCCGTCTGCCTACGCGCTTCCGATCGGAAGTCGAACGCCCTCCATCCTAGAATTTCTTTGGCGTAATTCTTTCCGCGCCGATATAGGGCCGCAAGGCTTCGGGAATCAGCACGCTTCCGTCTGCCTGCTGGTAATTTTCGACGATCGCGACCCATGTGCGGCCCACGGCCAGGCCGCTGCCATTCAGTGTATGTACAAATTCCGTCTTGTTCTTGCCTTCGGGTCGGTAGCGAATGTTCGCTCGCCTTGCCTGGTACGCCTCAAAATTCGAGCACGACGAGATCTCGCGGAAAAGCTGTTGCCCCGGAAGCCAAACCTCAATGTCGTACGTTTTGGCGGAAGATGCTCCCATATCCCCGGTGCATAGCGCCATCACGCGATAAGGCAGCGCGAGTTTCTGCAAGACTTCTTCGGCGTCGTGCGTGAGCTTTTCATGCTCCTCGTACGACTGCTCCGGCCGCGCGAACTTCACCAACTCCACTTTCTGGAATTGATGCTGCCGGATAATTCCGCGTACATCTTTGCCGTAAGATCCGGCCTCGCTGCGGAAGCATGCCGTGTATGCAGTGAGCGAGATCGGCAGCTGAGCCTGGTCCAGAACTTCGTCGCGATAAAGATTCGTTACGGGAACCTCGGCGGTGGGAATCAGCCAGAGATCTTTGTCGCCATGGGGCACGCGGAACGAATCGGCGGCAAATTTTGGCAACTGTCCGGTGCCATACATTGATTCGGAATTCACCAGGTATGGCGGAAAAACCTCGGTATAACCGTGCTGCTCAGTATGCAAGTCGAGCATGAAGTTCATCAGCGCTCGTTCGAGTTTCGCGCCCAGGTCCCAGTACACTGCGAAACGCGCGCCCGTCAGCTTTGCGGCGCGTTCCAGATCGAGGATGCCGAGATCGGCGCCCAGATCCCAGTGCGCCTTCGGAGTGAAGTCGAATTTGGCAGGCGTGCCCCAGCGGCGAACTTCGACATTCTGCTCGGCGCTGTGGCCGACAGGAACGCTGGCGTGCGGCAGGTTTGGAATTCCGGCGAGAATGTCGCGCAGGCGGGCGTCGAGCTCGGCCGCCATTTTCTCCAGAGTCTGAATTTTCTCTCGCAGGTCCTTCGTTTGCGCCATGGCGGCGCTAGCGTCCTGGCCGCTTTTCTTCAACTTCGCGATTTCTTCCGAAGCCTTGTTGCGCTGAGCTTTGCTCGCCTCGGACTCGGTAATGGCTTGGCGACGTTGCGTATCAACGTCGCGAAAATCTTGTAGCACCGCGGACGGGTCCAACCCGCGCTGCCTCAGTTTCTCCTCCACTAACGGCAGATTTTCGCGAACGAAGTTCAAGTCGAGCATGGGGAATAACTAATGTATCGGAAAAAGGCCGTAGAATGCACGCCCCAGCCGTCTGCGACAGAGGGCGGGCCCCAACTTGTATCCCCGTTTTCTGGAGGGACAGGTGGCAATTTTGACTTTGCCGAACTTTGCCGCGCCCGATCGGAAGTGGAAGCTCGACCTAAGTCGCAGTCCTCATGCCCCAAGCGTCGCAAATATCCGACGTATAATGCAGCCAGCTTTTACGCATTTTAAACATGCGACAGGCGTCTCCAAACTCTACGCGAAGAATAACGATTGCCACTCTGGTATTCATTGTTTGTTGCCTGCTCTCGACAGTCCGAATTCTGAGCGAGGCTCCCAGCCCCACGCAGTCGCGTTCGGATGCCGTCGATCTTAGTTCCGATCAGCGTTTTGCCGCCTTGAAACTGGCGTTACCGCAATACGGAATTGTCGGCTACATCGGAGACTCTGTCAGTCCCGCTGATTACTATTTCACGCAATACGCGCTGGCTCCCTTGATCGTCGATCATTCCTCGAATCATCCCTTGGTTGTCGGCAATTTTTCGGTTTCTCAGCCACCAAACATGCCCCCAGACCATCTGCGCCTAGTGAAGGATTTCGGCAACGGCGTGCAGCTCTTCGCCAACAAGGACGCGCAATAAATGGCAACCGTGCTGGCCGCGTTTCTTTGTGTTGCTTCGGGATTCGCCCTTGCAAGCCTGGCGGTCTCGCGAGTCACTTCGCTCGCTACAGGGCTGCTATTGCGGGTATCGATTTCGATCGGTTACGGCCTCGGGATATTCTCCGTTGTATTCCTACTGTGTCGCATCTTTAGCGTGACCAATCTGATTACGCTCGACGGGGCAGTATTCGTGCTGCTTTCTGGGTTCGCGATTCTATGCCGAGTTCGCAGGAGTCCCGCCGTTTCTTGCCCGCCCACTGGAATCGACGGCCGGACTTGGCTTCACCGCTTGCTGGCATCCGCATTTTGCGTTGCACTGGGCGTGGCCGCATATTCTGCGGTCGAACGCGCGCGGGCGCATCCCCACGGCGACGGGTGGGACGCCTTCGGCATCTGGAACCTTCATGCGCGCTTTCTGTTTCTCGGCGGCGCCCACTGGCGCGACGGATTCAGCCCTCTCATCCCTTGGTCTCATCCCGACTATCCGCTGCTTCTTCCTGGCGCGATTGCGCACTTCTTTAGTTACCTCGGCTACGACGACCCGCGAGTTCCCGTCGTCATCGCCCTCCTCTTCACCTTTTCCACGATTGGGATCTTATTCTCCGCCCTCGCTATCCTTCGCGGCCGCACTCCTGCCATGTTGGCCGCACTTGCGCTCTCGGCGACTCCTTTCTTCATCGAGCAGGGAACATCGCAATATGCGGATATCCCTCTTTCGTTTTTCGTATTGGCCACGATTGCGCTGCTCTGTCTTTACGATGATCGCTCTGTCAATTCGTCGCCGTCTCGGCGCCTGGTCGCGGGCGCCGGATTCGCAGTCTCGCTCGCCGCGTGGACCAAGAACGAAGGGCTTCTTTTTCTTTGCGCAATTCTCGGTGCACGTTTCCTTACACTGATGCGGTCGACGATTCTGTGCCGGCCCTCGCGGCCTCAGAACGAAACCCGCCGTGAAAGTTGGATTGCGTTTGGCATTCTCCTTCTCTCCGTTGCACCCGGGCTCTTCTTGATTGCATGGTTTAAACACTTCGCGCCGCCCGGTGATCTCTTCTCGGATTCCGCAAAAAGTCTTCACAGACTCGTTGATCCACTCCGTTATTGGGCCATTCTCAAGTGGTATGTAAAAGGATTTTTGCGCTTCGGAAACTGGTCGCTGATTCCAGGAACGCTAACGCTGATCGGCTTCTATCTGATAGCAGGAAACAAACGCGGGAGAAAGCCCGATTTCAGCTTTCGCTGTTCCGCGTTGGCCCTGCTCTTAACGTTGGGGGGATATTTTGCCATCTACCTCATCACTCCATACGACATTTATTGGCACCTGCGTTTTTCGCTCGCACGGCTTTTCCTGCAACTCTGGCCGAGCGCGATCTTCTTATTTTTCCTCACAGTGCCACTCAGCTCAAGCCAGTCCGAAGCATAATTTGGTGGCCCTCCTCTTTGCAGAAATCTGCGAACTCAGGGCTACTCTATCGCTCAGGATTGTCTCAAAATGATCCAAGTTCCCATTTAGGCGGTTTTTCGGCCAAATTCCCCCACTTTCGCTTGACTTGCAGTCAAATCCTTGAAATAACTATTCGGTCCATCCGGACGGGTTTGGGGGTGTGTCAGTTTGGCAGAAGTTCGACTTCAAGAGGGTGAATCCCTCGAGAACGCTCTGCGCCGCTTTAAGCGCAAGGTACAACAGGAAGACATTATCAAGGAGGTCAAGCGCCACTCCTTTTACCTGAAGCCAGGCGAGAAGAAGCGAGTCAAGGCTGCTCTCGCGCGCAAGCGGGCTCGCAAAAAAACACGTAAAGAACAGGATTAACGCAGCAAAGGGCCGCTCCTTCCCGGGGCGGCTCTGCTCGATCCGGCCCCCACCATTTCGAGCTGCAGCAGGGAGTTCATACTCATCATTCTTCCGGCATAAAAGCGATATAGTTTGTGCCCACGCCCCTCCTGGGTGCGTGGTGGGCCGAGTCCAAGGGGCAATACAAGAGGGGGAGTGCAGGACCTGTTTATTCGGTGTACCACCGCAGTTCTTTCCCCGCGGGTGGGCGCGCGGAAACGGGCTGAAGGGAGCCATCCTCAATGGAATTTCAGGACAAGGTGCTGAAATGTATCGACTGTGGGAGTGATTTCATTTTCACTGCCGGGGAACAGCTTTTCTTTCACGATAAGCAGTTCAAGAACGAACCGAAGCGTTGCAAAGCTTGCAAGACCAAGCGGGTCTCAATTTTGGGTGCGCCCCCCGCGCCCGGACAAGCTTACCGCTACACCAAGGTTGAGACTCAGGCCACCTGCTCGGGATGCGGAAAACAGACCACCGTTCCTTTCCGTCCTACGCAAGGCCGCCCGGTCTTTTGCCGGGAATGTTTCCAGTCGCGAAGAACGGCCGCTACCGCCTGATTCGCTCCGTAGCGCGAAGAAGTGCGTCCCCGTGCCGAAGTGTGCGTGGGTCGATGTGGGATGTCCTCGCCTGACTGCCTCTGACTTTTATTTTTGCTTGAATAATGTGGAGCGGACACTCCTGTCCGCTGCCTTTGACGTTGTTCTTGGTCTTTCTCAGCCGGGGCCACCACTTTTCTCAGCTTCTTTGCTGGAGTAGGGACTTCATCTGCACTCGGTGCGTTACCATAATCAAGTGCCCGGCTACCACATCGAAAACTTCGGCTGTCGCGCCACACAGGCTGACGGGGCTGCCCTCGAACGTCAGTTCGAGCAGCAGGGAATGTCTCGCGCTTCAAACTCCTCGAAAGCCTCGATAGTGGTTATGAATACATGCACGGTCACGGCCGGCGCAGATCAGGATGCACGCGCCGCGATTCGCCGCGTGCGCCGTCACAATCCAGAAGCACAAATTGTGGTGACCGGCTGCTACGCGCAACGCGCTCCTGAAGAGATCGCAGCTCTTCCGGGAGTGAGTCTGGTGATCGGCAATTCGCACAAGCACGTGCTAGCCGAAATCGTGAGTGCTCGACGGAGCGCAGACGTTGGACCTCAAATCTCAGACCACGCATTCTTTCCGCTCGCATCGCTCCTGCCGAAAAATGTGAACGAAAAGGCCGCCGCCGAACGTCCGATTTTCGTCTCCGACATTTTCGCGCACACCGAATTGTTAGCCGCCCCGGTATTCGACGCAGCGAATGAGCGCACTCGCCCTAATCTCAAGGTGCAGGACGGCTGCGACAATCGCTGCTCGTTCTGCGTGATCCCTTTCGTGCGCGGGCAAAACCGCTCGCTCCCGATCAATCGAGTTGTCACTGAAGTCAAAGGACTGGTTGAGTCCGGTTACCGCGAAGTGGTAATCAGCGGAATCAACCTTGGACGGTGGGGACGAGACTTGAGCGAGTTCCAGCTATCATCATCCGGCATTCGCGCGTCTGTCACAGAGGGTTTCGGCGAGCCAAAAAACGAAAACTCGAAGGCGACTCTGGAAGATCTCATTCGCACCATCCTCTCCGAAACCGGATTGGAGAAGCTCCGCATCTCTTCCGTCGAGCCAATGGACTGGACTGACGAACTGATTTCGCTGGTCGCTTCAGACGCCCGAATTGCGAAACACGCGCACGTTCCTATGCAATCCGGCAGCGATGCGGTGTTGCGGCGCATGCATCGCAAATATCGCCCGTGGCACTATCGCGAGAAGATTGAAAAAATTCGCGCCGCCGTGCCTACGGCCGCGATCGGCGCTGACGTGATGGTCGGATTTCCCGGCGAGACCGCCTCCCAGTTCGAAGCCACACGCCGCATGGTCGAAGACTTGCCATTCACTTACCTGCACGTCTTTACCTACTCCGCGCGTCCGGGAACTCCCGCCGCGGCCATGACGAGTCAAGTGCCGGTGCAGGTAGCTCGCGAGCGCAACCGCATTTTGCGGGAGTTAGCTTCCGAGAAGAAGTTCTCGTTCATGCGTGGTTTTATCGGCCGTGACGTCGAAGCGATCACTCTCAATGTCATGGGCAACGACTCGGACGGCGACTTCACCGAAGCCCTCACTGACAATTATCTGAAACTCCGTCTGCGAGGCTCGCACCGTCCAAATCAATGGCTACAAGCCCGAGTTGAAGACGTGAAGGATGGCGTCCTCGTAGCAGCTTTGTTGGAAACGGTCTGCACTTAGTGCTCCTTATAAAATAAAGGACAGAAGGTAGCGCGAATTTTCTTCGTGCACCTTTGTTTCCTTCGTGGTAGTCAACGGTTTACCATCGGCACTGTTCGGCGAAGGGTTGTTCTAGAGGGGCAGCTTTGTAATTGCAATGCGCAACAGAGAGGATGCGCCTCATCTTCGAGCGTCGAGAGGCCACTTCAACCGGGGACTATGGAAGGCCTTCGCGGCACTGGTGAGCGAGACTATAACGAGGTCCCCGGGCTATCAAGGTAATCTTGAAATTCCGGAATCTCTTATAATGGGCGCGCCCATGGCTCTCGAACCCGGCACTCGTCTCAGTCAATACGAAATTGTCTCGCCGCTGGGCGCAGGCAGCATGGGCGAGGTATATCGCGCGCGCGACACACGACTCGAGCGCGACGTCGCCATCAAGATACTTCCGGAGTTGGTTTCTTCCGATCCACAGCGCTTGCATCGCTTCGAGATCGAGGCGAAAGCCGCAGCCGCGCTGAATCATCCCAACATTCTTGCCGTCTACCAGATGGGAACTTACGCCGGTGTGCCCTACTTGGTGTCGGAACTTCTGGAAGGTAAAACTTTGGGCGAGGCAGTCCGCCGCGGTCCTTTGCCTCTCGACCGCGTGATCGACTATGGAATCCAACTCGCGCGTGGTTTGGCGGCCGCTCACCTGAAGGGAATTGTCCACCGCGATCTCAAGCCGGACAACGTGTTTATCACCAAAGAGGGCCGCATCAAAATTTTGGATTTCGGTCTCGCGAAACTGACTCAACCGAAAGACTCGGTTATGACGTTGGCGCCCACCGTAACCATGCAAGGTGTCGCCATGGGAACCGTCGGCTACATGTCTCCCGAGCAGGTGCGTGGATTGGCCACCGATTATCGCACCGATATTTTTGCGTTCGGCGCCATTCTTTACGAAATGCTGATGGGCAGACGTAGCTTTGAACGGCCTACGTCGGCCGACACCATGAGTGCCATCCTCAACGAGCAACCCGAACCCATCTCAAGGCTAGCGCCGCAAACGCCAGTGGCTTTGCAGCGAGTCGTGCAGCGCTGTTTGGAAAAAGATGCGGACCAGAGGTTCCAGTCAGCCTCCGATCTCGCATTTGCCCTGGAAGAGCTTTCAAAGTCGGCGGCCTCAGCCCCGGCTACCACAAAGAAAACTGAAAGTCGTCACGGAAAAACGGCCTTCGTCGCAGTTGCGTTGCTTATTGTGTTCTGCGCGAGTGTGCTTGCGTATATTTGGTTGCAGCCCCCAGCTATGCCCCGCGTTTCGCACTATATTCAGCTCACCCACGACGGTAAACCCAAGTCTCTGATTGGGACCGACGGTTCGCGCCTCTACTTGGACTTGGGCAGCGGAAACTCTGGAAATTCCGCAGCTCACAGCGTTGCCGAGATGGCGGCCTCAGGCGGCGATCCACGAGCGCTTCCGATCATGCCTTCCCCGAATATGATCCCGGTGTTCCTGTCTTCGGATGGATCGGAAATTCTTGCTGTCGATGGACAAGGAGCGCCTCCTCGTGGACCTCTGTGGAGTTTGTCCGTGCTGGGAGGATCTCCTCGCAGGCTGGGCGACATCGAAGCCGAAACCGCTGCATGGTCCCCGGATGGCAAGTTGCTGGCTTATAGCAATGTGAGCGATCTTTTCGTGGCAAAAACTGACGGCACCGAACCGCACAAGCTTCTGACCATGAAGGGCGATATTAAAAATATCGTATGGTCGCCGGACAGTGCTCATCTTCGTTTCGACACCACCGAGAGCGTTGGCACCCTCGGCCAGCAACTCGAGTGGGAAATTTCAGCCGCGGGAAGCGGCTTGCGTCGCTTGTTCGCGGGCTTGCACAATCCCCCCGATGAGTGCTGCGGCAAGTGGACTGCGGACGGAAGGTATTTCGTCTTCCAGTCAAATTCGCAGATCTGGATGCTGCCACAATCGATGGGCTGGTTTCATTCTTCTCTGACGCCCGTGCCCTTGACCTCGAGTCCGCTAACTTTGTCTTCTCCGCTCCCCAGCCGAGACGGCAAAAAACTCTTTGTGACTGGACAAAACTTTCGTGGCGAGTTGATGCGCTACGACTCGAAATCGCGCCAGTTCTCGCCCTTCCTCGCTGGCCTCTCCGCCGAATTTGTTGACTTCTCGAAAGACGGCCAATGGGTGGCCTACGTTTCTTATCCCGAGGGCACTCTGTGGCGAAGCAAGGTCGACGGCAGCGAGCGCCAGCAACTTACCTACCCGCCCCTCTACGCCGTGCTGCCCCGCTGGTCGCCCGACGGGAGGCAGATTATTTTTTTCGAATTCGCCCTCAGTTCCGATAAGCCGGCCAGGATTTACGAAATCTCTGCGGGTGGTGGCAGCCCCCGTCCACTCTTGCCGGAAGACCGCCAACAACAATTGGATCCGAACTTTTCCCCAGACGGAAGCAAAATTGTCTTCGGGGGCGAATCGAATGATTCTTCGTCCGCCATCCGCATACTCGATCTTTCCACGCGCCAAGTCTCGAGCCTTCCAGAATCGCAGGGGAATTTTTCGCCACGCTGGTCCCCCGATGGCCGGTACATTTCCGCATTCTCGGGCGATTCGACGAAGCTTCTTTTGTTTAGCGTTGAAACCCAGAAATGGAGGGAACTCGCCAGTGGATCGTTGGGCTGGCTGAACTGGTCCCATGACGGGCAGTACGTATATGTTCTTGACGCCCGGGCAAAAAATGCAGTGGTCAGAATCCGTATCGCTGACCGAAAAACCGAAACTGTGGCAGACCTGGAAACTTTTGCGAGCGCAGGTCGGTACGGTGGTGCGCTCGCGCTCACGCCCAACGATGCTCCCTTGCTTCTTCGCGACACGGGTACGCTGGATATTTACTCGATCGATTGGGAAGCGCCTTAAGGGAAACTCTCGCCCCGGATACCCGGGTAGAGTGCTGTTCCGGCCATCAATTCTCCTTAGAAGACTCCTCAAGGCGTTGCTCTTTGTGGTCTAAGAGATCGTTTAGTTCCTGAACAAGTTTCACGAACTTCTCGTGATCCTGTTCCTTCGCGATCCGCTCACACAGCATATGCATGCGCTCTCGTTCGTCAGGAGTCATGGGCCCTCAAAGCTGGGGATGTGTCGCGGCAAAATTATCTGTCTGAAATGAGAAGAAAATCAATGGAAAAAACCCGCGTCGTCCGTCGGGGAAAACACCAAATCGAGTGCAAAGCCTTGAAAAGACAGGAGTCGCATGAGGTTACTCGGCGGAAGGCAATCTCGTGCTCACAAACGCGAAGCTCGCCGTTCGGCAAAGGTTCTTCCGGCCAGAAACCGGTCCGCGGCAACGCTCCGCAATCTCTCTAACTTTTCGTGGATGGCGGCCAGCAACTGTGGCAGGACTATATTCAATTCGTCGTTTGACGCACGAGCAATCTGACCGCTGAGTTGCCGTATGCGATCATCCAGTCGACGAAAGGGCATTGAAAGGAAGCACACGTGCCTCCGGGAACATATTGGCGCATTTTTGGGCAATGTACCATACCGTACTTACTGTAGAAGCCTTCTTAAATTGGTTAATGGGCAAATCGTTCGGCGGCCCGAGCTTTTGCTTTCGCGGCTTCCTCCTCGCGATTCTTAGGCGGCGCGCTCGTTCCTAGCGAATGCAAAAGGCGATTGGAGATGGCCGCCACATCCTCCACCGCCGCGAGAAACGCGTCCTCGTTTGCCTTGGAAGGTTTGTTGAATCCACTTATCTTTCGGACAAACTGTAGCGACGCGGCGCGAACTTCCTCGTCCGTTACAGGCGGGTCAAAATTGAAAAGAGTTTTGATATTTCTGCACATAAAGGCAAGTCCTCGTAGTGATGCACTTTCATTAATATCTCGCGGCGGAGCGCAGTTTGTTAATGGGGGCTCTGTCGCTTCAACTATTGTGCCGCAATTGCCCATCGTCGTGAAAGGCGAGTTCACGCGAGCCTTTCCGTCCGTGTTGGCATGGCCCGTATCTCGAAGTCCTCATGCTATAATTCTTTATTCTCAGTTGCTTAGAGCACGGAGGACTGTATCGATAAACGCTTTATCCGCACCAATGATCGCATTCGGGCGCGCGAAATCCGCGTGATTGACGACGAAGGGCAGCAGCTTGGTATCATGCCGCCTTACGAAGCCATCAAAAAAGCCCGCGAAAAGAATCTGGACCTGGTTGAGATTTCGCCCACCGCGCAGCCTCCCGTATGCCGCATCATGGACTACGGGAAGTATCTGTACCAGCAGGAAAAAAAAGAGCGCGAAGCCAAGAAACATCAGAAGACCATTACCGTAAAAGAGGTCAAGTTCCGCATCAATGTGGACGACCACGATTACGAGACGAAGAAGAATCATGTGTTGCGCTTCTTGGACGAGGGCGACAAGGTAAAGGCGACGATCTTTTTTCGCGGTCGCGAGATGACTCGCACCGGCCTCGGCCGCCAGATTCTGGAGCGCCTGATTAAAGACGTGGAACCGCACAGCATCGTGGAATTCCGCCCTCGGCAAGAGGGCAACACGTTGCACGCGATTCTGGCCCCGAAGAAATCGGAGAAGGAACGAGAAAAAGAGAAGCAGAGGGAAGAGAAGCACAAAGCCGCGGCGCAGAGTGCTCCCAGTGCTCCACCGGCGCAGGTCGCCAAGCCCGCGTCGTAGAACGAACAAATTTGCAAGCTGCACATACAAGTCTCGCCAGACCGGTCATCTGACATCCTGCGAGAAAGAATAAAAACTGACGCCTGATGGCTCGAGAGCTGACGGCTGTTTTTGAGGACTTTATGCCGAAATTGAAAACGCACAAGGGCGCCGCCAAGCGCTTCAAATTAACTGCGACAGGGAAAGTGAAGCGGGGCCGATCGCACCTGCGCCATATCCTGACGTCGAAGAGCAAGAAACGCAAACGCAATTTGGGATCGCCCGCCCTCGTCAGCGAAGGCGACAAGCGCAAAGTCAAGCGCATGATCCCGTACCAGTAGAAGCATTGTCGATTGTGTGATTGCGGATTTTTGATTGAAAACTCCGTCGTTCGCGGGTTTCAATCAGCAATCAAAAATCATCAATCAGCAATTGTTTCCGGCGCGTGAAGAGGCCAGAGATTGCCGCTACGGCGAATCATCCTTACCTCCAGCCGCCATACGTAGAAATAAAAAAGGAGAATACCAATGCCTCGTGTTAAACGCGGAACCAAACGCCGCGCCAAGCGCAAAAAAATATTAGACCGCGCCAGCGGCTACTTCCTCACAAAATCAAAACTCTACCGCTCGGCAAAAGAAGCGGTCGAGCGCGGGCTGAAGTTTGCTTACTCTGGACGCAAGCAGCGCAAACGCCAGTACCGCTCACTCTGGATCGTGCGCATCGGCGCGGCCGCCAAGCTGAATGGCATGAGCTACAACCAATTCATCCACGGATTGAAAGTCGCGGGCATCGAATTGGATCGTAAAATTCTGGCGGACCTGGCAGTGAAAGATCCGGCCGGCTTTGCGAACCTGGCGACGCAAGCCAAGGGCGCGATCAGCGGAGCTGCGTAGAACCGCTGTCAGCTATCAGCCGTCAGCTTTCAGCCAGTAGAGACCTGGGAAGGACACGGCTTCAGCCGTGCCGACCAGCTTTCTTAAATCACAACTTGTCATTCTGAGCGAAGCGAAGAACCTCTGCAGTCTGCCGGAATTGCACAGGTCCTTCACGCAAAGAACGCGTTCAGGATGACAAGGCTGTATTAGTCAGCGCGTGTTCCTCGTCATCGTGGAATATACCGTTCCCAAACTTACGGACTATTCGGCCAAGGCGCTGGAAAAGGCCGCCAACGCCTGCGTTCGCGCGTGCTCCGACGAGGCTGCCATAGTCCACAATGAAGCGGAGCTCAAGGCATTTCGCGACCGCTGGATGGCGCGGAAGAATGGAATCCTCACACAAATTAACGATTTGTGGTTGAAGGGCGCTCCAAAAGATGCCAAGCGGGAAGCGGGCATTCGCGTCAACGAACTGAAAGCCAAGATTCAGGACTTAGTCGAAAGCGCACACGTTGCCGGTTCCGGCGACGCGCTCGCATCGGAAACGGTCGATATCACTTTACCCGGCGTTCGCCGCCCGATTGGTGCCGAGCATCCCGTGATGCGGACTTGGCGCGAGATTGTTTCCGTGTTCCAAAAGCTGGGATACTCCGTCGCCGAGGGGCCTGTCGTCGAGACCGACTACTACAATTTTGAGGCGCTGAATTTTCCCCCGAACCATCCCGCGCGCGACACACAGGACACCCTATTTATCGCGGGGCAACAAGAGAAGCCGCAACGGGAGCGGCTTCTGCTGCGCACGCATACTTCTCCAGTGCAGATTCGCACGATGGAAAAAATGCGCCCCCCAATTCGCATCATCATTCCGGGAACCGTGCATCGCAACGATCCGCCCGATGCCAGCCATTCGCCGATGTTTCATCAGATCGAAGGGCTGGCCGTCGACACCAACATCACGTTCGGAGATTTGAAAGGCACGCTCGATCACGCCATGAAGGCGCTTTTCGGGTCGTCGGTCAAAACGCATTTCCGTCCGTCGTTCTTTCCTTTCACCGAGCCGAGCGCCGAACTGTATGTCACCTGCTTCATCTGTGGCGGCAGCGGTAAGCGCGGGGCGGATCCGTGTCGCCCCTGCAAGCAGACGGGATGGATTGAAGTGCTCGGCTGCGGCATGGTCGATCCCAACGTTTTTGAGTTCGTGAAGGACAACGGCTACGATCCCAAAAAAGTTTCGGGATTCGCCTTTGGCATGGGCGTCGACCGCCTCGCGCTTCTGAAGTATGGTGTGGATGATATTCAGTTGTTCTTTCAAGGGGATGTGAGATTTTTGCAGCAGTTTGGTTGAGGGCGGCCAACTGGCGTCAGCCTCGGACCATGGGCGATGAAGAAAGATTTTCGTACCAAAAATTTGCTTTCGCAGTTTGCGCTTAACCCTAAGTTCATCGAGGTTTGGGATTGCATTCTTCTCGCTGATGCTGCGGTGGAATTGCTTCGTCGCGGACCTTTACAAACTCTGGAGGATCGGCACAGAACTGAGTATGTGCTCAATCGTCGCGACGTATGGGAACTTTTTGAGGTGCCGCCGCCAGAACCTTCGCCCAAGTTGTTGTGTGAAGCGGGTTGGGCGGTTCGAGAGATTTGGGAGAATAAGCTCAAGACTGAGTTTCCCGATCGCCTCTTTGTGGTCGGTTTTGAATATGCGCCACCAGTTTGCGATGTGAGCTTCTTTCAGGCGCTGGATTGGCATATTGAAGCGGCGGCCCAAGCCGAAACGGATCGGGGCTCGCATCGAGCCGATTGGCGACCTAGGCTTGCTAAGAGCCTGCTTCTGAATCCCAAAAAGCGGGAGTAACTTTTCAGCATTTCGCGGGCGGGGGCGCCCGCGCTACATAAAATCATGAAACTCTCTGCAAATTGGATTCGCGATTTTGTTGATCTCACCGTAGACGATCGTCGGCTCGCCGAAGACTTGACCAATGTCGGAATTTCGGTCGAGGGGATCAGCGGAACCGACGCCGACACAGTCTTCGAGATGGAAATTGGAACGAATCGGCCGGATGCGATGAATCATTATGGCGTCGCCCGCGAGGCCGCAGCGATTTACGATGTGCCGTTAAAACCGCTGTCAGCTGTCAGATCTCAGCTTTCCGCCAAACCAGAAAAGTCTTTCCCGATTACCGTCGAGGAACCCCGACTCTGTCCGCGATTCAGCGCGTGCGTAATTCGCGGAACACACATCAAATCTTCGCCGGAAAAAATCGCACACCGCCTCC
>DATBEI010000190.1:0-13139 GCA_036269595.1 Candidatus Sulfotelmatobacter sp. | reverse complement strand
ACCGCCATGACGGTCGACTGCGACGTGCATCAGGGCAACGGCACGGCCGTAATTTTTGGCGGAACGCGAACCGAAAGCGCGCTCTTACCATCGGCCGGCGGTGCAACGCTGCATCAGCGCTGGGCATCGAGGCCGCGGGTGCGCGGCGCGCACGCCGCCGACGTCTTTACCATCTCGCTGCATCAGCACAACAACTATCCCGTGTACAAGCCGCCTTCGTCGATCGACGTCGACCTGCCCGACGGCACGGGCGACGGCGACTACCTGGCATGGCTCGACAACGCGCTCAGTTCCGGCCTCCGTCAGTTCGAGCCCGACCTGCTGTGTTACGTCGCGGGCGCCGACCCCTATCGCGAAGATCAATTAGGCGGACTCGACCTTACGATTGAAGGACTAAAGAAGCGCGACGCCCTCGTCTTTCAAGTCGCCCGCGCCCGTGGCATCCCCGTGATGGTGACCTACGCCGGCGGCTACGCCCGCAACATGGAAGACACGGTGATTATCCATAGCAACACGGTCGTTGCTGCAAAAGAAGTATTTACATAATGCTTTGGCTCCGCCGTGCCGAGCTTTCCTATTCCGTGTCTTCGGCTCTGCGTTTTTCATGGCCTCCGCTAACATGGGCGCGTTTTCAGGACGAGCCAATTTCTCCCCTGTTAAAATATCTTTCTGACATGTTTGAGAACTTACAGGAAAAACTACAACGCGCGTTCAAGACCCTCCGCGGCCAAGCCAAGCTTACCGAGGAGAATATTGACGAGGCGCTGCGCGAAATCCGGCTCGCGCTGCTCGAGGCCGACGTCAATTTCAAAGTCGTCAAGCAACTCATCGACCAGATTCGCGCCAAAGCCGTCGGCCAGGAAGTCCTGACCGCGCTGTCCCCGGGCGAGCAGGTCATCAAGATTGTGCGCGACGAACTGGTCGACCTTCTCGGCAAAGATACCGCGCGCATGAAGTTTGCCTCGCAGCCACCCACGGTTGTGCTCATGGCCGGTCTCCAGGGTTCCGGCAAGACCACCACGTCGGGCAAGCTCGCAAACTGGTTCAAGACCGGCGGCCATCGCCCACTGCTGGTTTCAGTCGACGTCTACCGCCCCGCCGCGCGCGAGCAGTTGAAAGTGGTCGCGCAAGCCGTGAAGGCACAAATCTACGAAGGCCACGTAGCCCCGGACGCATTTGTCCGGGCTGAGGCAGACGATAGCGCAGGTTCCTACTCGAAATCTCCGGATGTGGAGCGCCTTGCGAAGGAAGCGCGCCGCGAGGCCGTGGTCTCCGGCTGCGACGTGCTCATTGTCGACACCGCTGGCCGCCTGCACATTGACGATCAGCTCATGGACGAGATGCAGTCGCTGAAAAAGCTGCTGAATCCGTCGGAGATTTTGTTCGTCGCCGACGCCATGACTGGACAGGACGCGGTGCGCTCCGCCGAAGAGTTCCACAAAAAGCTTTCTCTGACCGGCGTAGTCCTCACTAAGATGGACGGCGATGCTCGCGGCGGTGCAGCGCTCTCCATCCGCCAAGTCACGGGTCAGCCCATCAAGTTCATTGGTGTGGGCGAAAAGTACGACGCGCTCGAGCCCTTCCATCCCGACCGCATCGTCTCGCGCATTCTCGGTATGGGCGACATTCTTTCGCTGATCGAGCGCGCCGAATCACAGATCGACAAAAAGAAAGCGCAGGAAATGGCCACCCGTGCCCTCACCGGCGACGGCTTCTCACTCGAAGATTTTCGCGACCAGTTGCGCCAGGTCAAGAAAATGGGATCGATGAAGAGCCTGATGGGCATGCTGCCCTCGATCGGCCCATTCTCCGGACTGCAGAAAGCCGCCGACAATGTGGACGAAGGCCAGATCAATCGTGTGGAAGCCATCATCAACTCGATGACCATGCACGAGCGTCATCACCACGAAGTAATCAACGGCAACCGCCGCAAACGCATCGCCCGCGGCTCTGGCACCACCGTGCAGGAAGTAAACAATTTGCTTCGCCAGTACGCGCAAATGAAAAAAATGTTCAAGCAAATGGGCAAACCCAGCTTCGCGCGCCGGCTGGCCGGGATGAAATTGCCGGGAATGTAGCAGTGCAGGGGTCAGTGTTCAGGGGTCAGTGTTCAGGGGTCAGTGTTCAGTTTCCGGTGACAATGCTTCAACCGCCATGTCATCCTGAGCGAAGTTGTCGTGAGCGAAGCGAACGGCAACGCAGTCGAAGGATCCCTGCAAGCATCTCTGAATCCTTATTATGAAATGGCGCTCGCTAGAAGAATCCAGATCAGAAACCGACGCCCGCCCGCTGCGTGAAATCTTCGCTGAGCGCAAACAACTCATCGCCAAGTACGTTCCCCCGGAGACCCAGTCCATTCACGCCCAAGCCGTTGCCGAACTTAAGGCCCGCCAAATCGCGGCTAATACCTTGGCCGTGGGCGCAAAGGCTCCGTCATTCGAACTCCCTGACCACAACGGCAAGCCCGTCTCATCCTCGGACCTACTCGCAAAAGGATGCCTCGTAATCTGCTTCATCCGCGGACGGTGGTGCCCGTTCTGCGTCGGACAGATGGAGGCGATGAACCTCGTCCTGCCGCAGATCGAGCAAGCGGGAGCGTCGCTCGTGGCCATCTCCTCGCAAACGGTGAAGCAGTCATTCTTTATGCACGATCAGCACAAGCTGCGGTTTCCGCTCCTTTCCGACTCCGGCAACAAAGTCGCACGGCAATTTGGCCTGACGTATCGCGTGCCTGCGCTACAGGAAGCAGTCTACCGGCGCGCCTTCGTGAACTTGCCTTTTACCAATGGCGACGACAGCTGGGAACTCCCGATTCCGGCCACGTTCATCCTCGATCGCGACAGCACCACCGTCCTTTACGCCTCGGCCGACGAAGATTACACGAACCGGCCCGAGCCAGCAGAGATCGTCACGCTCGTCCACTCTGAGCGTGACCCTTTCGTTTAATCCTGCATCTTGTCATCCTGAGCATCTTGTCATCCTGAGCATCTTGTCATCCTGAGCGAAGCGAAGGACCTATGTAATTTGTCTCGAACCAAGCCCACAGAAAGACTGCATAGGTTCTTCGCTTCGCTCAGAATGACAATTCGCGACGACAAGTCACGATGACAAGTCAGTCACAGAATGAAAACTCTCCGCCGCGATACACTGATACTTCATGCACTACATCTACGGCATCAATTCGGTCACCGAGGCCTTGAAAGCTCGCGGGCGCACTTTTGAATGGATCGGCATGGCCAAGGAGCGCCACGACATCCGCCTGCAGCGCCTGATTGAAGAGTCGCGGCGACTCGGCCTCCAGGTCCGCTTCCTCGAGCGTTCCGAACTCGACCGCATGGCCGGCAACGTCGCGCACCAGGGCGTGGTCGCCGTCACTTCGGCCAAGCAATATAACGATCTCGCCGACGTCATCGCCGCCAAACGCGCGGAATATTCCCTGGTCGTCGTCCTCGATGGCGTGGAAGACCCGCACAATCTGGGAGCGATCCTGCGCACCGCCGACGCCGCGGGCGCCAATGGCATCGTCATTCCCGAACGCCGGTCCGCAAGTGTCACCGGCACCGTCACCAAAGTTTCAGCGGGAGCGAGCGAGCATATGCCGATTGCTAAGGTGACCAACATCGCCCGCAGTATCGAAGACCTGAAAGAAAACAATGTGTGGACGGTTGGCCTCGACGAACGCGCTAAACAAACCTACGACTCGCTCGACTACAACATGGACTGCGCGCTGGTTCTGGGCGGCGAAGGTAAAGGGCTGCACGACCTGGTCAAGAGAAAATGCGACTTCCTGGTTTCGATTCCGATGCTGGGCAAAGTGCCGTCGCTGAATGTTTCCGTGGCAGCGGCCGTCGTCCTATTTGAAATCGTGCGCCAGCGTCGTGCGAAGAATGCTTCCCCGGACGCAAAATGAGGTTCCCCGCAATGAAATCTGTTTTTCGCACTGCGGGTTTTCTCTGCCTGCTAGCCGCCGCAACGTTGAAATGCGGGGCTCTCGACCGCGAGGCGTTCACCTTCACCAATTACGAATTGAACCTCCAGATCGATCCGGACCAACATCGCCTCGGAGTTCGCGGCAAAGTCACGCTGCGCAATGACTCACCCGATCCGCAAAAGATCGCTGTCCTGCAGATCTCTTCCTCCCTCGATTGGCGCGCCATTAAAGTGAACGACAAGGCCGTGCAATTCGTCACCCAGCCCTACACCTCCGACATCGACCACACCGGCGCTCTTTCTGAAGCCATCGTCACTCTGCCGCAGGCGCTTGCGCCAAAAGCATCAGTCGAGTTAGAGATCGCATACGAAGGCGTCGTCCCGCTCGATGCGACGCGACTCACACGCATCGGCACGCCCGAGGGCATGGCGCACAGCACCGACTGGGACCAGATCGGCCCTGCATTCACCGCCCTGCGCGGCGCGGGGTACGTCGCCTGGTATCCGATTGCAACCGACGTCGCGAATCTCTCGGAAGGCAACAGCCTGTTCGACGTTTTAGGCAAGTGGAAAGCGCGCGAAGCCGGCGCGAAAATCCTAATTCACATCGCCCTGACGAGTTCGGACAGCAGCGAGCAGCCGCGGATTTTGTTCAATAACATTCTCTGCGTAGATAAGAAGTCTGCGACAGCATCAGAAATTGTCGCAGCCGACTGCGTCTCTGAACCTTCACGCCCAGGCGTTCCTACTCTGATCATCACCAACGATCTCGTCATCAAGAGGCGCGAAGTTGAAGTCTGGTACTTGCGCGGTCATGATGTCGGCGCAACAAACGTTGCCGACGCGACAGAGAAAGTCGCGCCCTTGATTTCCGACTGGTTCGGCCCGCTTCGCGAAAAGGCCCAAACCGTGGAACTACCTGATCCCTACGCCGCACACTTCGAAAGCGGAGCGCTGCTGCTGACCCCGCTCGGCAACGGCGATTCAAAAGTGGCCGGTTTGGCCGCGGCCCACCAACTCACGCATGCCGCGTTCTTTTCATTTCGTCCGTGGATTGAAGAAGGCCTCGCTCATTTCGCCCAAGCTCTCTACGTGGAAAGTGAAAAGGGACGCGCCGCCGCGCTCGATTACATGGGACTGCACCGCTTCGCCCTCAGCGAGCCGACCCAATCAACCACAGTTCCGCGTTCTGAAGACGAGGTGAATCGCTCGCTGGTGAATACCACCAACGAGGAACTGTATCGCAGCAAGGCGATGTACGTCTGGTGGATGCTGCGCGACATGGTCGGCGAACCCGCGCTCAAGAGAGCAATCGCGACTTACCAGCCCGAGCAGGACAAAGAGCCTTCCTACATGCCGCGCCTGATCGCCGCGCAAACCCATCGCGATCTGGAATGGTTCTTCGACGATTGGGTGTATCGCGATCGCGGCTTGCCTGACTTTAAAGTCGAATCGGCGTTCTCGCGCAAAACTATGATCGGTTCATTCATGCTCACCATCACCCTCGATAATCTGGGCACCGCCGGAGGCGAAGTTCCCGTCATCATCAAGTTTACCGGCGGAGAAGTTATGCGCCGCCTCGAAGTCCATGCCAGGAACAAAGCGGTAATTCGCGTTGAAACTCCGTCTGCGCCGCAGGAGATCATAGTCAACGACGGCAGCGTCCCGGAGGGTAACAAGACAAATAACACGTTCGAGATTACACAGCCGGCAAAGTAAGACTTTCGTCAGCCCATTCACCTTGCTGTTCCCGGGAGGCACCGAGGACATCCGCAGGGCACGGGACATCCGCAGGCACGGGAGACCCGCAGGCACGGGAGACCCGCAGGGCACCGGACATCCGCAGGCACGGAGGCCCCGCACGCACGGAGGACACCCGCAGCGCTTTGTCATTCCGAGGAGCGGAGCGACGAGGAATCTGCTGTCCCGCGCCGCAAAGCAGATTTCTCGCTTCGCTCGAAATGACAGTACCGCCAACACTCAGTGATCGTGAATTACCTATCCTATTTCGCTAGAAGTGAAGCGCGCCAGCGCCTCCAGTTTTCCAGCCGCCGCGCCAGAATCGATCGACTCCGCTGCCATCGGCACGGCATCCGCAATCCGATCCGCTCTGCCGGCGGCCACCAGCGCCGCCGCAGCATTCAGCAGCACCACATCCCGCCGCGGCGACTTTTCTCCGCTCAATACTGCGCGAATGATCGCCGCATTCTCCGTCGCATCGCCGCCGGAAATGTCCTGCAGCGCAGCGCGCACCATGCCGAACTCTTCCGGCTCCACTTCGTAGGATCGCACCGATCCCTCACGCGCCTCGGCCACGCGCGTTATCCCTGTGATCGTAATCTCGTCGAGTCCGTCGAGCCCGTGCACCACCAGCGCCCGGTGCAGGCCCAGCATGCTCAGCGCTTCCGCCAGTTTCTCCACCAGATCCAGCGAATAGACTCCCACCACCTGCCCCGAAGCCCGCGCCGGATTGGTCAACGGGCCCAGCAAATTAAACATGGTGCGCATGCGCAACTCGCGCCGCACCGCCTGCACCTGCTTCATCGCCGGATGCAGATTCGGCGCATACAGAAAGCAGATGCCAACCTCGCGCAGGCATTGCGCGGCCCTCTCCGGCGAGAGTTGAATGTTGATGCCCAGCGCCTCCACCACGTCCGCCGACCCGCATTTGGAGCTGATGCTGCGATTACCGTGCTTGGCCACACGCACACCCGCTCCCGCACTAACGAGCGCGGTCGCCGTGGAAATGTTGAACGTCCCGCTGGCGTCGCCGCCAGTCCCGCTGGTGTCGACCAGCGACTCCTTGGCCAGTGATTCTTCCGCTAGCGCGTCGCGGCCAGTGCCGCTGACATCGAGCGCCTCAGCACCGCGAATCGGCAACGGCGCAGCCGCCGCTCGGATCGCCTCCGCGAATCCCACGATCTCCTCGACCGTTTCCCCATTCATCCGCAGCGCCACCAGCAGCGCAGCAATCTGCGAATCGCTGCACTTGCCCGTCAGCACTTCGGACATCACGTCGCGGGCCTCGTTCCGGCCCAGCGACTGCGCGTGGTTGGCGATACGATGTAGGGCGTCGAGAATCATGCTCGCCGCATTGTAAGGCATGAGCGAAGAACGCAGGATGCGACGTCGCGAATCGAAGGACTGTGCGAATAATCCGGTCGCCGCATTAACGCTCGACCGCAGTCGCGCCTGGCATTCGCTTCAGCAGATAATCGCGCCAGTCTTCCGGCAGCGCCGAGGTTGCAATCGCCTTCTCCAGCAGTTCGCGGTTGTACTTATCTTCAGAAAACAGCCGGTTCATTTCTGCGATCGTGATGGCTTGCGGCTCGCGGCTCAGAAACTCAAACGAATCTCCCGCGGTCACCGTCCCTTCGCGCTCCACAGAAAAATAAAAACCGCTGCGGCCACTTCGCAAAAAGCGCGCGAGAATATCCGGTCGATGAAATTTAGCGGCCAGTTTGTAACAAGGCACCCGCGGCTGGCGCACCATCAAGCTGGCCGTCCCAATTTCCAACCGATCACCAATATGAAGATCGCTTTCCGAAAGCCCCTCCGTCGTGAAGTTCTCGCCGAACATTCCCCAGGGAAGCTTCATTCCCAGCAACTCCTGCTGCCAGAACTCATAGTGTTCCGACGGATACCCATAGACCGCCTTGAACGGGCCGCCATGCACGGAGAGGTCCGCCTGGTGATCGCCGTCAAGGTTGAGCCTGCGCAACTGCACCGGGCCCGAAACCGGCTGCTTGAAAATTCCTGTGTTGATGGTTGCGCCGTTGTACATCGTCAGCCGAGGTAGTCCGACATTCAGCGAAATCAGTCTCACCTGTCCTCCACTTCTGGGACACTCGCCGTAATAGTCACTCCTGCTAGAAAGTTCGATGCCGCGAGTTCACAAAAGACGCAGCGCCGCCGTTTCGGTCAGCTCCATTTTGGAACGGACGACATCCAAAAACCCGCTCGACGTTTGCCCTATTTCCCCGCCCTTCTATAAAATGAAAAGTTTGCTGCTTCCAGTGCGACGCCGCAGGCGCGGTCCTTCTTAGCTGACGAGTTTCTTTTATGAAAATCCACGAGTATCAGGCAAAAGCAATCTTAAAGAAATATGGAGTGAGTGTTCCCCGCGGGTCGATGGCCGCCTCGCAAGACGAAGCTGAGGCTGTCGCTCGCGAACTACTAAACTCCGGCGCGAGTGGCGTTGTCGTCAAGGCGCAGATTCATGCCGGCGGCCGCGGCAAAGGCGGCGGCGTGAAAATCGCCAAGTCGGTGAACGAAGCCGGCGACCTCGCCTCCAAGATGCTCGGCATGAAACTGGTCACGCATCAGACCGGGCCCGAAGGCCGCATCGTCCGCCGCCTTCTGATCGAAGAAACGCTTCCCATCGAGAAGGAACTTTACCTCGGCATTCTGGTTGACCGTGCCGAAGGCAAGCCTGTTTTCATGGCGTCGGCCGCGGGCGGCATGGAAATTGAGCAGGTCGCAGCCGAAAATCCTGACGCAATTTTGAAGCAGCACATCGATCCCGGCATGGGCCTCGAGGCCTTTCAGGCCAGGAAGATTGCCTTCAAACTCGGCCTGAAAGCGCAGCAGATCAATCCCGCTGTGCAGTTCCTCTCCAGCCTCTACAAGGCTTTTCTCGACACTGACGCTTCCTTGCTCGAGATCAATCCTTTCATCACCACCACCGACGGACGCCTGTTCGCGCTGGATGCGAAGATCAACTTCGACGACAACGCGTTGTTCCGCCACGCCGATCTGCGCGAGTTGCGCGACATTACCGAAGAAGATCCGCTCGAAGTCGAGGCCTCGAAATACAGCCTCAACTACATCAAGCTCGACGGCAACGTGGGCTGCATGGTTAACGGCGCCGGACTGGCGATGGCGACCATGGACATTATCAAGTACGCCGGCGGCATGCCTGCCAACTTCCTCGACGTCGGCGGAGGCGCCAGCTCCGAACAAGTCGCGCACGCCTTTGAAATTTTGCTCAGCGACAAAAATGTGAAGGCGGTGCTGATCAATATTTTCGGCGGCATCCTGCGTGTCGACACCCTGGCCACCGGCGTAGTCGATGCCGCGCGCAAAACCAATATCAAACTGCCAATCGTGCTGCGGCTGGAAGGCACCAACGTCGACGAGGGCAAGAAGATCCTGATGAGCTCCGGATTCAATTTCGTAGTCTCCGACACCATGAAAGATGCTGCCGACAAAGTAGTCGCGGCAGCGCGAGGCACCGCCGGCGTAACTGAGTGGAGATGAACATGTAGCCCCGGACGCATTCGTCCGGGGCCGGCATGAGAGGTCGGAAGTGAGGGAAGTTTATTTATGGCAATCTTAGTCGATAAAAATACGCGGGTCGTGGTGCAGGGCCTGACCGGCCGCGAAGGCACGTTTCATGCAAAGGCCAGCCAGGCCTACGGCACCCAAATTGTCGGCGGCGTGACCCCGGGCAAAGGCGGCACAACCCACGAAGGCTGGCCGATTTTCAACACCGTGCGCGAAGCCGCCGATAAGACCGGCGCCAACGCCACTGTCATTTTCGTTCCTCCGCCTTTTGCCGCCGACGCCATCATGGAAGCCGCCGACGCCGAAATTGACCTGATCGTCTGCATCACTGAGGGCATTCCCACGCTCGATATGGTCAAGGCCTGGGAATTTTTGCAAGACCGCCGCTCGCGCCTGATCGGGCCCAACTGCCCCGGCATCATCTCCCCGGGCAAATGCAAAATCGGAATTATGCCCGCATCGATTCACAAAGAAGGATCGATCGGCATCGTTTCGCGGTCGGGCACGCTGACCTACGAAGCGGTGCATCAACTCACCCAGCGCGGCATTGGACAATCGACCGCCATCGGCATTGGCGGCGATCCCATCATTGGCACAAATTTCATCGACGCACTCGACCTGTTCAATCGCGATCCCGAGACCGAGGCGGTAATCATAATTGGCGAAATCGGTGGCAACGCTGAAGAATTGGCCGCGGAGTTTGTAAAGGCTCATATGAAGAAGCCAGTGGTTGGCTTCATCGCCGGGCAAACCGCGCCTCCCGGCCGCCGCATGGGCCACGCCGGAGCCATCATCTCCGGCGGCAAAGGCACCGCCGCTGAAAAGATTAAAGCTCTGGAGGCCGCTGGCATTCGCGTAGCCAAATCTCCAGCCGCAATCGGCGAAACACTCGCGGCCGCGCTGGGAGTGCACGCGTAGAGACGTAGCTTGCTACGTCTGCCGGCGCACCGGCAAACAGACGTTGCAAGCAACGTCTCTACGAAAATAACGACCGAGGACCAACGACCGCCCTATGAAAACCCTGCAACGCACCTTCACCATCATCAAGCCTGACGCGGTCCGCAAGAACGCGGTCGGCGACATCATCGAACAATTCGAAAAAAATAACTTCCGCATTCTCGCTATGAAGATGCTGGAAATTTCCAAGCATCAAGCCGAGCAGTTTTACGCCGTGCACGCCGCGCGCCCCTTCTTCAACACGCTCACCGACTTCATGTCCAGCGGGCCGATCGTCGTCCTCGCGCTCGAAAAGGAAAACGCCATCGCCGACCTCCGCCAGTTGATGGGCGCCACCAACCCGGCCCAAGCCGAGGAAGGCACCATCCGCAAAAAGTGGGCCAGCAACATTGAGCACAACGCGATTCATGGATCGGACGCCGAAGATACCGCCCGCTTCGAGCTAAGCTTCTTCTTTGCAGGATACGAATTGGCGAAGTAGCGCCGCCGCAAGTGTCATCCTGAGCGGAGTGGCCGGTCGCGAAGCGAACGGCCACGGAGTCGAAGGATCCCTATGCCTCTAGTCCAAATCACCATGCTGCAAGGCCGCACCGCCGATCAGAAGCGCAAGATTGCGAAGCGGATTACCGATGCTCTAGTAGAAGATGCCGGCGCGCGGCGGGAAGGGATCATCGTCGCCTTCCACGAGGTCTCGAAAGAAAGTTACGCCTCCGGCGGCGAGTTGATGGTGGACAAGAAATAATCCGAACACACAGTGTAGATCAGGATTATGCGTTGAGGAATTTCGTAATGGCCGAGACTTCCAATCTTCGTCCAAGAATCGTTCATGTGCTGCGACTACTTTCTTCCTCGGAAATGCAACTGGAATACGAGCGAAGAGTACCCGGGATATCGATCCCGTCTGAATTGCTCTGCCAGTGGTTCGATGACTCTTATTTGCCCGACAGTCCAGTGTTTCGGCAGTGTTTCTCTTCGCACGAGCTTGAAGCCCTCGCTCATTTCAACAACTACTTTGCCGATCACGAAAAGCTCTTGTCTGATCCCCACCGTGGAATCAGCAACTGGCTGGAAGACAATATCTGGAAAGGAATCATGAGCGAGGCACGGCAGACGCTTGCCGCTCTTGAATCTTGAATCTACGAATCAGAAATAATCTGCTTCTACCCCAGCGGCTCGTACAAATTCCCTTCCACCCGCTCGGCGATCTTAGGCAAATCCTTGCGGGCGTGTTGCAGAAAATGCGGCGCCGCGCGATGCGCTTCCAGTGCGGCATCATCTTTGTATTGCTCGTAGATGAAAAAACGGCGCGGCTCCGTCTTATGCCGATGCACCTGGTACAGGGCGCATCCCGGCTCTTTCCGGGACTGTTCGGTCAACTTCTCAAAAAGTGCGGCTACCTCGGTTTCGTGCCCCACTTTCGCCATCCAGGTCACTGCCAATACCACCATCTTTTCGCTCCTTGCCCGTTAACTGGTCGGTCGGGGAGGCGATTCTAAGCTTTTTTTGCGGCCGCCTTCAACTCGGAAAAGAACTCTTCCCCGACAATCGTATGGCTGCGGTCCGGCCCGGTCGAAATCATTCCCACTTTCGCTCCAGCCTCTTTCTCCACGAACGTTAAGTACTCCCGGGCCGCCTTCGGCAGCTTCGCATACTCCGTGATTCCCTCCGTCGACGTCTGCCAGCCGGGCAGCTTCTTATAAATGCATTCGATCTTTTCGTAGCCGCTGGCTTGCGCAGGCGCTTCATCGGTAGTCTTCCCGTCGATCTTGTAGCCGACGCAAACCGGAATCTCCGCGAGTTCGTCGAGCACATCCAGCTTGGTCACCACCAGCCACGAGGTCCCGTTAATCATTCCCGAATAGCGCAGCAGCGGCAGGTCGAGCCAGCCCGTGCGTCGTGGGCGCCCCGTCACCGCGCCGTATTCGTTGCCGCGCTTGCGCAGCTTGTCGCCTTCGTCGGTTTTATCTTCGCTGGGGAACGGCCCTTCGCCCACGCGCGTGCAATACGCTTTGGTGATGCCGATAACCGAATCGATCGCATTCGGCGCCACGCCCGTGCCAATCACCGCACCGCCAGAAGTCGCGCTCGATGAAGTCACAAACGGATAAGTCCCATGGTCAATGTCGAGCATTGTCCCCTGCGCGCCCTCAAACAAAATCGACTCCCCATTTTTCAGCGCTTGGTTCAGCAGCACCGCCGTATCGCACACGAAGGGCGCGATCTTCTCCGCAGCCTGCGCGTATTCGGTATACATCTTGTCGGCGTCGAGCGGCTCCGTGTTAAATAGCGCGTGCGCAATCATGTTCTTCTCGCGCACCGCGTTTTCAATATGTTTCTTCAGCAATTGCAGATCCAGCAGGTCCGCGACTCGCAGCCCTCGCCGCCCCATCTTGTCTTCGTAAGCCGGACCAATGCCCCGCGAGGTAGTCCCAATCTTCACTCGTCCGGGAGCATTTTCTGCGGCCAGTTCAATCATGCGATGGTAGGGCAGAATCACATGCGCGCGGTTCGAAACGAATAGATGGCCATCGATCTTCACTCCGGCTTCGCGCAGCGCTCCCGCCTCTTTGAGAAATGCGATGGGATCGAGCACCACGCCATTGCCAATCACGCTGCGGCAACCAGCGCGCAGCACCCCGCAGGGCACCAGTTGCAGAACAAATTTCTTGCCGTGAATGATGACGGTGTGTCCGGCATTGTGTCCGCCGGCGTAACGGGCGACCACTGAGAAGTTCTCCGACAACACGTCGACGATCTTCCCCTTGCCCTCGTCGCCCCACTGGGCGCCCACAATGACCGCAGTCCTGCCTCTTTTCAATGCCAACTCCGTCAGGAAAATTTACAGAAAAATCCGCAGGCAGATATCTGCGCTGCACCCGGGGTCGCACACTCTGCCCGCGTGGAAAGGCTTCACAAAAATTACAGGAGTAATAGCGGAGAAGACGTGTACGAATTATCTTAACGTG
>DATBEI010000146.1:0-6678 GCA_036269595.1 Candidatus Sulfotelmatobacter sp. | reverse complement strand
AATGTCGGCAATCTTGTGAATCTGCTGTTCGAACACGCCCAGAGTATTCGGATTGGTCAGCATCAGCGCCGCCACATCTTCATTCATCTGCGCTTCGAGCGCGGCAATGTCGACCATGCCTCGCGAATCCGATTTCAAATTCTCGACCGCATAATTCACCATCGCGGCAGTCGCCGGATTGGTCCCGTGCGCCGAATCCGGAATCAGAATTTTCTTGCGCGCATTCCCTTTCGACTGGTGATACGCGCGTACCATCAGCAACCCGGTCATCTCGCCATGCGCGCCGGCCGCGGGCTGCAGCGTGATCGCATCCATCCCCGTAATCTCGATCAACTGCTCGCTCAGTGTCTTAATGATGTACAGCGCGCCCTGCGAAATTTTCTCCGGCTGGTACGGATGCCCATTCGCAATTCCCTCCACCCGCGCCACCGCCTCGTTCACACGCGGGTTGTACTTCATGGTGCACGAGCCCAGCGGATACATCCCCAAATCAATCGCGTAATTCCACGTGGACATGCGCGTGAAGTGGCGGATGATTTCGATCTCGCTCACCTCCGGCATGTTGCCCAGATCCTTTCTTTCGGACGGTCCAAGAAGTTTCGCCGTATCGACCTCCGGCACGTCGAGCGGCGGCAACTTCCACGCAGCTTTTCCGGCTGACGACTTCTCGAAGATCAACCCCTCGTTTTGATTGACGTGACGCGTAGCCTTGCGGGTCGTATGCTTCATAACTTATCGAGTCCTAGATCTTGAATCTCCGGCCCAGGAAAGAATGCCTTTCCGGATCCATTACACTCCTGACATGTCCCCGTTCCGGCGCATTCCTGGCATTTTGGCTCAGTTTCGTTTAAATGCGTGTTAACGCCGGTTCCTCCGCATTGACTGCATTCACCGTTGCCGTTGCAACGAGGGCACGAATTTCGGGATCCGGGACTCATCGCGCCATTTCTTCCACTTCCTCTTTCGCCGACCGCTCCGAACGCTCGCTCTCCGCCACCAGCCCCACCGCCATATCAATCGCGCTTCGCGTGGTCAACTCCGTGCAGCACCACAGCGCCGCGCTCCCCAGTTCGGGATAAAACTTCTTCAGCGGCAATCCTCCGACGATCTTGTGCCCCAGCAATCGCCCGTTGATCGCGTACGGATCTTCGCTGGTCTGCACCACAAACTCGTTGAACCGCGGCGTGCCGTCGAACAAAACTTTCCCCTGCTTCGCGAACTTCGCGGCGGCATAAGCCGTCTTCGCCAGATTCTGTTTGGCCAACTCCTTCAGCCCGACTTTGCCGTACACCGTCATAAAAATATTGACCATCAGCGCGACTAGCGCCTGGTTGGTGCAGATGTTCGAGGTCGCCTTCTCGCGCCGGATGTGTTGTTCGCGCGTCGCCAGCGTCAGCACAAATCCGCGCTTGCCTTGCTTGTCGACCGTCTGTCCCACCAGCCGTCCCGGCATTTGCCGCACATATTTCTCGCGCGTGGCAATCACGCCGCAGTACGGCCCGCCGAATCCCAGTGGCACGCCGAACGACTGCGCCTCCATCGCGATCACGTCCGCCTGCCGCGGCGGCTCGACGATTCCGAGCGAAACCGCTTCTGCGATCGACACCACCAGCATCGCTCCGTGCTTGTGCGCGATCTCCGCCACCGCATCCACGTCCTCGATCGCGCCAAAGAAATTCGGCGATTGCACCAGCACGCACGCGGTCTCGGGAGTAATCCACTTCTCCAGCTCTTTCAGGTTCACGCGTCCGTCGTCATTGAAACCCACCGTCGTGAGCGGCATCCCCTGATGCGTCGCATACGTCGCCAGCACTTCGCGATACTCCGGATGCAGGCTGCGCGCCACCACTACCGACCGACGTCCCGTCAGCCGCACCGCCATCATCACCGCTTCCGCCGCCGCCGTTGACCCGTCATACATGGACGCGTTCGCCACTTCCATCCCGGTCAGTTCGCAAATCATCGACTGAAATTCGAAAATGGATTGCAGCGTCCCCTGCGAAATCTCCGCCTGATAGGGCGTGTACGCAGTCAGAAATTCGCCGCGCGAAATCAGCGAATCGATAATCACCGGCCGGTAATGAAAGTAAGCGCCAGCCCCCAGAAAGCTGGTGTAGCCGTCGCCGTTATCGCGCGAACGCTGCCGGAAGAACTCCACAATTTCCGATTCCGCCATCTGCCGCGGGATCTTCAGGTCGCGGTTCAGCCGGTATTCGGCGGGAATCGGCGCAAACAGGTCGTCGACCGAACGCAGTCCAATCGCCTTCAGCATGGCTACCCGGTCGGCAGGAGATTTAGGTAAATAGCGCATAGAAATTCTTTAGATGAGCCTCGAGGTCACTTGGATTGAGGCGTCCCGGCCTTCGTTTGATTTGAGTGCAAAATTCATCGAGAGGAGCAGTGAAATGCGCAAAAGCGGCGTCAGACCGAAAACGCAGCATTCCATGTCCGAGGTCGATCCTCAGTGGCCCGCCTCTTCCGCCACGTACTTGTCATAATCCGCCGACGAGAGCAGCCCATTCACTTCACTCGGATTCTTCAGCGTGATCTTCACCATCCATGCCCCGTGCGCGTCTTTATTCACCTGCTCCGGCGAAGTGGCCAGATCCGCATTGACTTCAGTCACGGTCCCCGACGCCGGCGCGAACAAATCCGACACCGCCTTTACCGATTCAACCGTGCCAAACGTTTTTCCAGCGGTCAACTCGGCGCCCAACTTGGGAGTTTCCACAAAAACAATGTCTCCCAGCGATTGCTGCGCGTAGTCGGTGATTCCAATAGTGCCCGAGTTCCCGTTGACCTGGATCCACTCGTGCTCTTTCGTATATTTGCGATCTGTCGGGTAAGCCATGAAAGCTTCTAGCTCCTAGCTGCTAGCTTCTAGCAAAATCTCCGTGCCCTCTGTGGTTAGCTCGTTTTCTTCGGCCGCTTATAAAACGGCGTTGGCACCACCACCGCGCCTACGCCCTGCCCGCGAATTTCCACCTTCACCGCCGTGCCCACCGGGCCCAACTCTACCGGCACATACGCCAGCGCAATATTCTTCTTCAAAAACGGCGCGGGCGATCCGCTCGTCACGTATCCCACTTCCCGGCCGCCCGAATCCAGCACCTTGTAACCATCCCGCGCAATCCCGCGATCCGTCATCTCCAAGCCCACCAGCGTCCGCTTGATGCCCGCCCCCTTCGCTTTCTCCAGAGCCTCGCGCCCGATGAACTCCGGCTTGTCCATCTTGCAGAAGCGATCCAGCCCAGCTTCCCAAACATTAATGGTATCGGAAATTTCGTGTCCGTAGAGTGGAAGCTTGCCCTCCAGCCGCAACGTATTCCGCGCTCCCAGTCCGCACGGCACCACGCCGAATTCCTTGCCCGCCGCCAGAATCTCGTACCACACGCGCGCGCTGGTCGCCTCGTCCGCCGGAATGTAAATCTCGAATCCATCTTCCGCCGTATATCCCGTGCGCCCCATCAAAATATTGTCCAACCCGCATAGCTTGCCGCGCGACACCCAATAAAACTTCACCGCGCTCAAATCCGCGTCGGTCAGCTTCTGAAGCAAGTTCACGGCCTTCGGTCCCTGGATCGCAATCTGCGTGAAGTCGTCCGAAAGATTTTCCACCGCGCACTCGAACTGCCGCGTGTTGTCGCGCACCCAGCCAAAATCTTTCTCCCGCGTCCCTGCATTGATGACCAGCAGATATTCGTCCTCGCCCAGCCGGTGGACAATCACGTCGTCGACAAACGTGCCCCGGGGATAAAGCAGCGCCGAATACTGCGCCTGCCCGACAGCCAGCCGCGACGCGTCATTCATGGAGATGTGCTGAACCGCAGCCAACGCCTGCGGCCCCGCCAGCCGAATGTCGCCCATGTGGCTGACGTCAAAAATTCCCACGCCCGTGCGCACCGCCATGTGTTCGTTGATGATCCCGCCGCCGATCGACGCGGGATATTCCACCGGCATGTCCCAGCCGTTAAACTCCACCATCTTCGCGCCCATCTGGCGATGGACCGCGTTCAAAGCAGTTTTGCGGATGTTGCTTGTGACGCCGGCAGGCGTCGCCTCCACCGAAGACAAATTAGCCCTCAATCAGCAGTCCGTGGCCGGCCCTGCCCCAATTGGTATGTGACTGACTACCGTATCACGCGCTTTTTCCGCGGGTCAAACCGGAGGCTCCGCCACCAAGCACGCAGAGAGCGCCGAGGAATTTCTTAGATGTTCCTTCGTGCACTCTCGTGTCCTTGGTGGTGAAGTTTTTGACTGAGCGTCCTTCGTGTCTGTGCTTGTCATTCTGAGCGAAGCGAAGAACCTATGTATTCTGCCTGTGCGTAGGATTACACAGGTCCTTCGCTTCGCTCAGGATGACAATTCCGCACAGGAATAGGGACTCGTCACTAGGTACTGCTTGAAGATTTTGATTCGTTTTTCCCTCGTGTACCTTCGTGTCCTTGGTGGTGGAGATTTTGATTTACCGCCCGAACTGCACCGTAACCCGCGCCCCCGCGGCCACGTGCGTTCCGGCAACAGGAGTCTGCTGCCGCGCCACGCCGCTGCCCACCGCATCCAGTTCCAAGCCAATGTCCTGCGCAGCTTCAACTGCGCCGCGAACCGTTTTGCCTACGAATGACGGTACCTCGATTCCCCCTTGCTCCACGTCGAGCACCACAGTCCCACTAGTCGGCAACTTCGCCGGCGGCGCAACGAAAGTCTTTGCCGGAGTTTCTTCAATCGATCCCGGCGCTATTGTCGACAATGGCTCTCGCACCGCCGCGTTTACGACGTTGCCGGTGGCTTCCGCATTCGCGGGCAGGAGCCTGCCCTGAGCCTGCCGAAGGGGTGCCCGCGCCACACTTGGCTCCGCCGACTCGGAAGAACCTCCGCTTACCTCCGCCGTCTCCAGCGTCTCGCCCGGATGATCCGGCGTTCCCTCCTCCAGGTCCTTCTCTTTCATCTTCGCCTGAGCCAGCAGTAACTGGTGCTGCGGCGCCAGCGGCAGATCGTGAGGCACGTGCATATATTCGAGCACCTGCTGCGAGATCCGCCGGAACACCGGCGCCGAAACCTGCCCGCCCTGATGCAGTCCCACCGCCGAGTCCAAGATCACCGCCACTACGATCTGCGGATTATTCACCGGCGCGAATCCCGCAAACGATCCAATATATTTCGTCTTCGAATACACTCCGGTCGCGGGATCCACCTTCTGCGCCGTCCCCGTCTTTCCCGCCGACGAGTAGCCTTCCAGAATCGCCTTCCGACCAGTGCCCTCGAGCACAACCTTCTGCATCATCGACCGCATCTCGGCCGCCGTATAGGGAGAGATCACGCGATGCGACGGCCCCGGATGAAACGCCACCGTCTGCGGCGTCCCTTTCGGCTGCACCTCTCCCGTTACGATCCGCGGCGCCACCCAAATCCCATCATTCGCGAACGTCGAGATCAGTCCCGCCAGCTGAATCGGCGAAATCCCAATCTCCTGCCCCATCGAAATCGCCGCAATCGATACCTTCGACCACCGGCTCACCGGCTTAGTCAGCCCGCGCGTCTCGCCCGGCAACTCAATTCCGCTCTGCTGCCCAAAACCGAACGCGCGAATGTATTTGTAGAACCGGTCTTCGCCCAGCCGCAGCGCAATCTTGATCGCGCCCACGTCGCTCGACTCCGCCAGCACGCCCCACACCGGCAAAATCCCGTGCGGCTTCGAATCGCGAATGCGCATGCCGTTATAAACGATTGCGCCCATCTGGCAATCGAACAGCTCATTGGGGTTCGTAACTTTTTCTTCCAGCGCCGCCGAAATCGTCACCAACTTGAACGTCGACCCCGGCTCGTACACATAACTCACCGCGCGATTGGTCAGCGCCCCCGGCGTAATCTGCTTGCGCGCGTTCGGATTGAACGTCGGCCGGTTCGCCAGCGCCAGAATCTCGCCGGTATGTGGGTTCTCCACGATCACCGTTCCCGCAATCGCCTGCGTATCGTGAATCGCCTGGTCGAGCTCTTTTTCCGCGATGTACTGAATATTCTTGTCGATGGTCAGGACGAGATTGTCGCCCGGGTCCGGTTGCGTCTCGACATCGGCAAACCACTGCCGCCGCGCATCCACCGAGATAAACATCTTTCCCGCGCGTCCCCGCAGTTCGTCATCAAACTCATGTTCAATGCCGCTCTGGCCCGAATCCTCCATGCCCACCGAGCCCAGCACCTGCGCCGCCAAGTCCCGCGCGGGGTAAAACCGCTTCGGCTCTTTCTGGAAATGAATGCCCTGCAGCTTCAGCGAATTAATCCGCTGGATAGTTTCGCCGTCCGCTTTGCGCGCCACCCAGCAAAACGTCTTGTGCACGCGGCAGTCCGCCAGCACCACGTTGTAGTCCTCGCCGGTAATCCGCGTAATGAGGGAAACCGCGGTAGGAAGATCTTTTACTTCAGTCGGCACCGCGAACGCGGAATCGACCAGCACCGACATCGCCAGCTCATGTCCTGCGCGATCGTAAATAACACCGCGCTTGGCGGCCAGCGGAATCGCCCGCTGCTGCTGGTGGCCCGCCTGCTTCACGAACCGCCCATAACTGAAAATCTGCAGATAAACCAGCCGCCCGCAGATCGCGACGCACCAAAACACAAGCACCGCGCTCAGCAGATAAAGCCGTGAATTCTTGCCGCTGTTTCGATCCGGTGCCATAG
>DATBEI010000127.1:0-18138 GCA_036269595.1 Candidatus Sulfotelmatobacter sp. | reverse complement strand
CCGTTCCGGCACGAAGCGGAGAACCGGAAGCTGGCGTTCGAGGTACAGGCCGATTCGCAACTCACTCGCAGCCTGGTGACCGACTCCAAGCGTTTGCAACAGGTGCTGAAGAACCTGTTGTCGAATGCGTTCAAGTTCACCGAGCACGGTTCGGTACGGCTTGCCGTTTCGGTGGCGAAGAAGGGATGGAGCGAAGATCATCCGATTCTCAGCGGGGCGGCGTCGGTGGTGGCGTTCGAAGTCACCGATTCCGGCATTGGAATCGCGCTCGACAAACAGCGCATCATCTTCGAGGCCTTTCAACAGGCAGATGCCGGCACCAGCCGGAAATACGGAGGAACCGGATTGGGCTTGGCGATCAGCCGCGAACTCGCCAGCCTTCTGGGCGGAGAAATCCAGCTGCGCAGTATCCCGGGCCAGGGCAGCACGTTCACGCTGTTCTTGCCGCTGACCTATGTGGGGCCGACTGCGTCGCGATTGACACTGGCGGATGGGAAAGCATCCTCGCTGGCCACCCCGCTGCAACTGTCGAACATTGTGGTCGCGGAGCGTCCGGCGGAGCACATTGAGGACGACCGAGACAACTTGCACCCAGACGACGCGATCTTGCTGATCGTGGAAGATGACCCGCACTATGCCCGCGTGCTTTGCGATTTGTCGCGGGACAAGGGGTTCAAGGTTCTGGTGGCAGTGCGGGGAACGGAGGCGCTTGCACTGGCACGCGAGTTCCATCCTTCCGCAGTCTCGCTGGATGTGTTCTTGCCCGACATGTTGGGTTGGACCGTCCTGAATCATCTGAAACAGGATCCGGCGACGCGGCACATTCCAGTGCAAATGCTGACCCTGGACGAAGACCGGCGTCATGGATTGGCGCGAGGCGCGTTTGCGTTCGTGACCAAGCCGTCGAATCCGGAGGAACTGGAGATGGCGCTGTCGCGCATTAAAGACTATGTCGCGCCGCGCCGAAAACGGCTGCTGATCGTGGAAGACAATCCTGCCGAGCAGTTGAGCATTCGCGAACTGCTGGGTTACGACGACATTGACGTCACCGTGGTCGACACCGGCGCGAAGGCGCTGGAGCAAGTCAGCAAGGAATCGTTTGATTGCGTGGTACTCGACTTGCGCCTGCCTGACATGACTGGCTTCGATATTTTGGAGAAGATGCGCGATCTTCCGCAGGTGAGCGACTTGCCGGTGGTGGTGTTTACTGGCAAGGAATTGTCTCCAGAAGAGGACGCGCGCTTGCATACGCTGGCGCGCAGCGTCGTAGTAAAGGGAGTGGAGTCGCCAGAGCGGTTGCTGGATGAAACGGCGCTCTTCCTGCATCGCGTGGTCGCCGACCTTCCGGAGGAAAAGCAGAAGATGCTGGACCGGTTGCATCGTTCCGACGAGGCACTGATGGGGAAGAAGGTGCTGGTGGTGGACGACGACATGCGCAACATCTTCGCGCTCAGCAGCGTTCTGGAACGTCGCGGGATGGAGGTGTTGACGGCGGGGACCGGACGCGAGGCGATTTCGATGTTGGAATCGACTCCGGATGTGGCGATCGTCTTGATGGACATCATGATGCCGGAGATGGACGGATACGCTACCATGCAAGTCATCCGGCAAAATCCATCCTTCCGACGGCTGCCCATCATTGCCCTTACCGCGAAAGCCATGAAGGGCGATCGCGAAAAGTGCCTGGAAGCGGGCGCGTCGGAATACTTGGCTAAGCCAGTCAACACCGAGCAACTGCTCTCGGCGCTGCGCATTTGGCTGCACAGGTGAGCGGGGTCTGAAATAATCAGAACGACGAAGTGCGGCAGAAATACTATGGCGCGTTGAGAGAATGATGACGGCTCACGAACAAGTAAACATCCTCATGGTGGACGACCAGGCGGGCAAACTGCTCAGCTATGAGGCCATTCTTGGGGAATTGGGCGAGAACCTGATTAAAGCCACATCCGCCAAGGAAGCCCTGGAAAAGTTGCTGAAAACGGATGTCGCGGTCGTGCTGATGGACGTGAGCATGCCCGAGATTGACGGTTTCGAACTGGCTGAGATCATTCGCCAGCATCCCCGCTTTCAGAAGACCGCCATCATTTTCGTTTCCGCAGTGCACTTAACCGACCTCGACCGGCTGAAGGGATACCAGCACGGGGCCGTGGATTATCTTTCCGTGCCGATTGTGCCAGAAGTATTGCGGGCGAAGGTAAAAGTGTTCGCGGAATTACACCGCAAGAAACTGCAACTGGAGCGGTTAAATAATGAACTCGAGCAGCGAGTCGGGGATCGCACGCTGGAGTTGGAACAAAAAGCCCAAGCGCTGGAGCAGTTGAACAGCGACCTCGCCCAGAGAAATCAGGAACTCGATGCCATTGTGCAAACTGCGCCCGACATTATTTTCAGCCGGCAGGCCGATGGGAGCCGAGAATACATCAGCAGCCGCTTTTACGAATACACGGGCGCGTCGGCCGGAACCGCAATTGCGTTCGGCTGGCTGGAATACGTCCACCCCGATGACAAGGATCGAAGCTTAGCGGAGTGGTTGCGCTGCGTGCAATCGGGAGAGATGTACGAGTCAGAGTACCGCATACGGGGATTTGACGGGCAATACCGGTGGTTCAGAGCACGAGCGGTCCCGCTTCGCGCTCCCGACGGAACCATCGTGAAGTGGTATGGCACATGTTCTGACATTCATGACAGCAAAATGCTGGAGCAGTCGATTCGCCACAATGCCATCGAATTAGAGCGGATGGTCGACGTGCGAACCATAGAATTACGGCGCCTGTCGGGCCGACTGATGACCATGCAGGACGAAGAACGCCGCCGCATCGCCCGCGAGATTCACGACGGCTTGGGACAAGAACTGGCGGCGGCCAAAATGATTGTGGACGGAATTCTGTCTAAAGATACGTCGCCCTCGATGAAGCAAGCCTCCGCGGAGGCAAGCCAGTTGGTCGATCGCGCCATCCAGCAGGTGCGCACAATTTCGCATTTGCTGCATCCGCCATTGCTGGATGAAGTCGGGCTGGTTTCTGCGCTTCGCTGGTATCTGGAGGGGCTTTCGGAACGGAGCGGAATCGTAATCGGGTTGCAAGTCGATCCTCCCGATCTCAGCCGGCTCAAGCCGGAACTGGAGACTGCGATTTTCCGCATTATCCAGGAGGCCCTGACCAATATGTTCCGGCATTCTGGAGCGCGCAACGGGTCCATCGCCCTGGTAGAAAATAATGGGAACATCAAGGTGACCGTGCGCGACGATGGAAAAGGTATTGAAGACCAGGTGGTCCAGTTGAGGCCGGAGAGTGTGGGAGTCGGCATCGGCGGAATGCGCCAACGCGTCAGCGAACTGGGCGGAAGCCTGAGACTCGCCAACGCCAACCCGGGCACAATTGTGGAAGCTGTGATCCCATCGCAGCGGCAGGATAAACGAATTCACGTCACGGTCTAAATTTGCTCGACATGTGAACTTTCTCAGGCGGCGGGGCGACGCTCCATTTTTCGCGGCTCGGCTTTGCCATCGTCAACCTTCTTTTCGTCTGCCTTGATTTCAACCTGTTCGTGTTTAATGTCGAGACGCAGTCGGTTGTAGATGCTCATGTACTGGTTGGCGACCCAAACGAGAGCAAAAAACGCGACAAGATATCCGCGCCAGTCCTCATAAAGCAGCTTGTAACGCACGATCAGGAGCAATCCCGCCGCGACGTAGTGACTGAAGCAATACTCACAAGTAAATAAATAAAAGAATTTGCGGCGAAGGAAGGAGCGAGACTGGGCACATTCCTTCTGGCAGTATTGGCGAGGCTCGCGAAAAACTTCTTCGTGAGTGATGGTCCAGGCGATGCAGGCGACCGGAATTCCCAGTATCAACAACCACGCTACTTGCAGTCCTAATCCCATGACGTCGAGATTGGATGCACGGCATAGAGGAAGCGTTAAAACGTTCTGCGAGGCGCAATGTGGCCAGAGCTCTGCTGAATTCTTACGCGATTGAGCGCCCGCGCGTACACAGTTTCACCGATTCCGGGTACGAGCGGCGGATGGCTAGTCTCGATGAAGCGCATAGGCGGCGGCCATGTCTTCTGTCGATTGAAGAGTGACTGCACACGGTGGCCCTCGCGGGGACTTTGCAGTTTGACCGGCTTGGAAGCCATCCTTGGCTGCCGCATCCGCTTACCTGATATTCCCTACGTCTTCCTTCCGCATTACGAGTTTCCGCGAAGAATCTACTGACTCCATTCGATTGTTCAACCGGCACAGCCCCGGGAAGATCCAATTGAGAAGTAACTGTATGTCATGGATGGTGGTCTCCGCCCGAAACAGGCAGCGAGCGGATGAGAAGAAGCAATACCACACAAAGGAGATCTATGAAATCAGTTCGAAAAGTTTCAATTGCATTGGCAACGATTGTGGTCGCAGCCATGTTGGGTTGCACGGACAACGCAAAAGCGCCAGATGTCGAGGGAAACATCCGGCACGCTCTGGACCAGGCTGGGCTCAACGATGTGAGCGTAAGCCAGGACCGCGACAAAGGCGTGGTGAAGTTGGGCGGTAAAGTCAAGACCGACGACGATAAGGGACGAGCGGAATCGATAGCCAAGTCGATTGCGGGCACTGAAGTTGTGTCCAATGAGATCGGCGTGCGCCCCAATGGCGACGAAGGCGACGCGCGAAAAGTTGACTCCGACCTCGACTCAGGCATCGGCAAAAATCTGGACGCGATGCTAGTGCAGCATCACCTGAAAAATGACGTGCGTTACGACGTGAATAACGGTGTGGTTACGTTGAAAGGAACCGTTGCCTCGCAGGACCGCCGGGGGTCGGTGCAGAAATTGGCCGAGCAGGTGCCCAATGTGAAGCAAGTGGTGAACGAACTGGAAGTGAAACACCAGAGGGCAACTTCCTCTCGATAATCGTTCGCGAACCGGTTTTGGAAACAGGGCCACTCTGTACCAAGTTTCTCTGAGCGGGCCCTGTTTTTGCGCGGAGACGAATACTGCATCGAAAGGGGTAAGCAAGAATGGCGACGAATCCCGCCCCGCCGAAGGCCGCTATTTTTAACCTTCGCGGGGAGAGCCAATAAAAAACGCAGGATCCCAGGGACCCTGCGTCGTGTAACAGGCAAACGAGTTACTCTAAACCGTCCTGCCCCGGCCCAAATGGACGATGATCGAAATCAGGAACAGAACCAGAAAGACGACAAAGAGTAGCTTCGAGACGCCGGCTGCCGCCACGGCAACTCCGGTAAAACCCAAAACCCCGGCGATCAGCGCGATAACGAGAAATACTAACGCCCAATAAAGCATTGTGGTTTCCTCCTGAGGAATGGATCACCGCTAGCATCGGGCAAACAAATGACCGATGGCATCCGAAAGACGCTGTATTCGGCGGGCGCTTTTTCTGTATTGGGGGAAACCTGCTTGGAAGGAGCAGGTGCCGATCCGTCCCAGAGGATCGGCACCCGCTTGGGGGGCGTTGTGTCGAGTAGAGATTGCAGACTATTTGGCTCTGCTCGAACTCGCAATACAGGCGATCCTGTATGACTTATTGGGAAAACCCTGATTAGCGAACTAAGTCGTAGTCAGCACGCCATTTCTCAGGAAAGTTTTAGGGTGCTTTACTGCCTCCGCTGGATAGCGGCTACCCCCGCAAGACGCTAGCTTTGTACACGCAAACAAGTTTGTGCATGCCGATCGACAAGGTGCTCAAACAGAGCACAGAACAGGAAAGATCCAATGAGACGAAATTCTTCGGTATTAGCCGGATGTCTGCTGATGTTAAGCGTTTTTTGCATGATGAGCGTGAGTTGGGCCGCGGATCGGGATCAGTCAGACATCACGAAGCGCATCGAGGCCTCCGCCCGGGTTTTGGACGAAATCATGGCCACTCCCGATAAAGCTATTCCAGACAAGGTTATGCGCAATGCCAAGTGCGTGGCGGTGATCCCCTCGATGGTAAAGATTGCCATCGGTTTCGGAGGAAATCACGGGAAAGGCGTCGCCACCTGCCGTACGGAGAGGGGGTGGAGCGCACCTGCACCCATCACCATTACGGGCGGAAGCTGGGGTCTGCAACTGGGCGGCCAGGCAATCGACCTCGTCATGATCGTGACCAACGATCAAGGTATGCAGCACATGCTTTCCAGCAAGTTCAAGCTGGGAGCTGATGCTTCCGCAGCCGCGGGCCCGGTGGGGCGCGATGCGGCAGCTGACACCGACGTCAAAATGAACGCCGAAGTGCTCACTTACTCCCGCGCGCGCGGCTTGTTTGCCGGCATCGATTTGAGCGGAGCCGCGATCAGCCAAGACAAGGACGAAACTCGTTTGCTCTATGGGAGTTTCGTACCGTTCTCGGAAATCCTAAGCGGGAAGGTGCGACCGACCGAAGCCAGCGCGCCGTTCCTGACAGCTGTCCGGAAGTATTCGGGCCAGAGCCGCGAGTCGAGCCGGAACCAAGGGCTCAACTAACCGTTTCGAGTGCCGGCCCGGTTCGCCGGGCTGGCAAGCAGACGGGAGTGAAATTTCTGAGGAGGCTTAATGTACACGATTCTTTTGATTGTGCTGATTCTGCTGCTGCTAGGCGCATTACCCACTTGGCCGTATAGCCGCTCTTGGGGTTACTACCCGAGCGGCGGTCTCGGACTGATCGTGGTAGTCGTGCTGGTATTGCTTCTGGCCGGAAGGCTCTGATTTTTGCATCCCGAGGTTAGCCAGTCACGAAATTGGTGGCTTGCCCAAATGGTGGGACTCCGCTACATCCCACCATTTGTTTTCGGTAACAGGTAGCTCAACGTAATTTCACAGAGTGTGTATGGACATCCGTCAACAAAAGTCGCCAACTTCGTCAATGCCGGAGGATCCAGGCTGCACAAACCCAGCTTTGTTCTTTCGCATCTATTTCCCAGGTCAACACCGTTTTACCTTTGTGAGGAGCGCTGCCAATGTCGAGTCCTAATTCCGCCGAGTCTACCCTGGAGATGGTACCCAAACCCTTGGCCAGAACCCGTTACGAAGCGAGTCCGCGTGCTGTGCGTCCGCAATACAGCAGGCGGAGTTCGCAGGCTCCGGATGCCATTTGGGGTCAATACAATAATTATCGCGCCAATGGAGTTGTGGTTTCCGCCATTATTCACATCGTCGTGATTGGAGTGCTGGTAAGCGGCGCCCTTTTTGCGCCGCAAGTGGTGCAAAAGGTGGCTGAGCACGAGCACGTCACATTGATTGCCCCTTCCCCAGAGACTTACGCGCTTCCGACTGCGAAGACGGTGGTCAGCGGCGGCGGCGGTGGAGGCGATCACGATAAGATTGAGGCTCCAAAGGGACGTTTGCCGAAGCTGGCGATGCAGCAGATAACGCCGCCGGCGATTGTTCTGCGGAATTCGCACCCAAAACTCGCCGTCGAGCCGACGGTAGTCGTTCCCCCGCAGATTCATGTGGCTGAAAACAAAATGCTGAACCTCGGGACTCAAGCCTCGGTCGTAATGCCGGGAGCGCCGCCTTCCAACGGCACGGGTTCGGGCGGTGGCATTGGTTCAGGCTCGGGCGGCGGGGTGGGCGTGGGCCGCGGACCCGGGGTTGGAGTCGGCAGCGGCGGCGGCATTGGCGGGGGAGTCTACAAAGTGGGCGGCGGCATCTCAGCCCCCACGGCAATTTCCTCTCCGGATCCCGACTACACCGAAGAAGCTCGCAGAGCGAAGAAGCAAGGAACCTGCGTGCTGTGGCTGATTGTCGATTCCTCTGGGCATCCGCGCGATCTCAAAGTTGTCCGTGGCCTGGGTATGGGATTGGACGAAAAGGCGCTTGAGGCGGTAAAGAACTGGCGCTTCCAGCCCGCTTTGAAGGATGGGAAGCCGGTAGACGTACAAATCAGTGTGGAGGTGGAATTCCACCTGTACTGATCAGTGAAATGTCAATCGGTATGGCGCCCTACGCAGGGTGAAATTTGTTCCGATTACCGCAATTACTGCCCAAGATCCACGCCTGGCGTGGATCTTGGCGCGTCTACCCAGAAACACTAAGGGCTTACAGCGTCTCCTGCAGGCGTTTACAGATGTGACCCGATAGAAGGTTGTCTGCATTTTTCTTAAGCTGACCATGCTCGCGGAAGTAACGAAGAGCGAAATTCCGGTACCTGAAAGATAAGGAGACCAAACGTGGCAACTTGTGCGATCACTGCGACAGAAGCAACCGTCATCCCCGCGGCCCGGGTAAAGGGACGCGACGACTCCCAGATTAACCTGGTCAAGCGCGCCCAGGCTGGCGATGAGCAAGCCTTTGCAACGCTGTTCCAGCAACACAAGAATCGCGTTTATTCGGTGTGCTTGCTCATGACGAAGGATGTCGCTGAAGCCGAAGATTTGACGCAGGAGGCTTTCCTACAAGTCTTCCGCACGGTCAGTTCGTTCCGCGGCGACGCCGCTTTCTCAACCTGGCTGTATCGAGTTGCGGTTAATACCGTTCTGATGAAGCTGCGCCGGCGTAAGTCGCCGCCGACAGTTTCCTTGGATGAGCCCGTCAACTCTGAATCTCCTTCCCTGCACCGCGATTTTGGAAAGAGCGACCCCGATCTATCCGGCGTGGTTGACCGCATCGCCTTGCGCCGTGCCCTGCAAGAACTGCCGGAAGGCTGCCGCACGATTTTTGCCCTGCACGAAGTGGAAGGCTATCAACATCATGAAATCGCCCAACTGCTGGATTGCTCGATTGGCAATTCGAAGTCGCAACTGCACAAGGCGAAGCTGAAAATGCGCTCTTTGCTCTTCCCCAAGACCAAGATTCGCCGTCGCTCGAAGAATCAGGGATCGGGAATGCTGAGCTTGGCGAAACTAACGGCGAAGTAGCTACAGGTAAGGCCGTCGGTTCGAGCTGAACCGGCGGTCTCAAGGGACTCCCAAATCACGCTGGCGATGTTCAAAGGAGTGAAAAAATGTCATTCCGTCGGCCTGTACTGATTATGGAAATGCCGGAGCAGGTGAATGCGCTTGAGGTCGAAAAATTCATGCAAGACCTGCAACCGCTGCTCGATGCCGAACAGCCTCGAATTGTCTTCGATTGTTCTAACGTCCAAGCTCTGGATCGAGCGGGCGTGGAGATGATGATGCATTGTTCGGAAGTCGCAATAACCCTTGAGGGCGAACTGAAGTTGGCGGCTCTTTCTCCCGAAGCCCAAGCGGTGCTTGAGGTTATGACTGGATCCGGCGTATTGCAAGCATTCGCGACCTCTGACGATGCGGTGAGAAGTTTCCAGGGATTGGAAGCGGGCGGAAAGAGAAATGCGTCCGTGAATCTCCTTAGTTCCGAATCCCTAAAGAAGGCCAGCTAAGTTCTGCCTCGAATTTTTAGGATTAAAAATTGAGCAAACAAAAACGCAGCCCTGACGGGCTGCGTTTTTGCCTTGGGCAGTCTGCAGTTCACTGATACGTGAAATTCAGCTTGTCGAGCCAGATCGAGTAAGGAGTCTGGGCGTAGTTGCCATCCTGCTGGTAGTTAAGGGTCACGCCGTACCAGCTCGTCGGCGTGGGGCTCTCGTAGTAATTGAGAGTGGAAGTAACGCCGTTGAGCGTGATCGACTTGAACAACAGGTGATTGTCTGAAGTGCGTTGCACCTGAATTACCAAGTGGTTCCAGGCATTGTTAAGCGGGTGGCAAGGAATGCCGGTGGGATGCCACTTCTGACCCGGGTTGTCCCAGATGTCCCACTCATTGCCGCCCATGATGCGGCACTCGTGCCCCCAGATGAAGGAGTAGCCGCCCACAAACTGATTGATGTCAAACTCCAACGCCTGCGACGCAGGAATGTTATTTCCGTAGAAATACACATCGTAGGTGAAGTTGTGCAGGGTGGGGATCAGGGTTTTGTTTGTGTCGGGCAAGCCCTGAGTGGAGAAGTCACCGATCAGCTTGTTGTTCCAGAAACCGTCAGAGTAGACGGTCTGGCCGCCAATCGACATCTTCGTGGAGGCTCCACTGACAGACGGCGACGAAATGTTCCGGACCATGGAGAAGGTGGTCTGCGGGCCGGAGGGCGAGCAGTAGCCGCACAGGTTATAAGATGGAGGGAGAAGGGCCGATCCATTCCAGCCTGCGTTCAAGTGGAGGTTGGTGAAGGTTTTGCCTCCAGAGCCACCGCCGCTACCGCTGACAGTGATGGTTACGGGGGCCGTTGACGAACCACCGCAATTATCCCATTCCTGCACGACCGTGTTGTAGACGCCGGCGGTAAAGTTGAGCACTGCATTGAGTTGCGAACCCTTCGCCGTATAAGCCAACTTGCCGGGTGCGGAATAGACACCGATCGCGGAAACGCCACTGGAACACGAAGTGGTGGCCGAGGCGACGTACTGTACGGCCGTGCTCACGGTGCTGTTTTGCTTGGGTTCGCTGACCGTGACTTGCCCCCCCGCGGATCCGCCAACGTAAATCGTGATGGGGGCGGTGCTCGAACCTCCGCAGTTATCCCATTCCTGAACCACAGTGTGGTATGTGCCCGGGTTTAGATACAACTCCGTATTGAGCTGGTGTCCTGGAGCGCTATAGGCTAAATCGCCGGGTGCGGTATAGATTCCGACGGCAGAGACGCCGGCGGCGCAACTAGTGGTAGCGCTCGCAACGTATTGAACCGACGTGGATACCGTACTCCCGTTCGCTGGGGCGGAAACTGAGACATTCGCGAGGGCCAAGGGGCCCGAACACAATGCCAGCATGAGGATGAATTTTCGCATTTCGCTGATGACTCCAATCGTAGGGTTTATTTTGTAACGCGTCCTACAGGCTTTCTGGATGGGTTTCAAATATTCTACTGAGAACACTGTATTGACTCAAGGCATGCGCGCCAGAAAAAAGAATGAGAAGTACTAAGACTTATCGGAAGTGCAGTTTTTTGCGCCTAGGTTTTTAAATTACCCCGCCTAAGTTAAAGAGCCCCTTATACCTAGAGGTTTTTACTGATTACCCCGTCACTCAGGGAGCAGTAGGATTTCTTTGGACATCTTTGAAAGGATGTCCTGACATCTCACCCTCACTTCTCAATTGCGCACCGACAAGCAGGGCGCGACGAGAGGAAAAGGGGAGGAAAGCCTACAGAGAGCGTTCTGGGGCTAACTTGGAAAGGGAGTAAGACCGTGGAATTGGGAGCCTTTGTGGTAGTTCCGGGCGGGGAAGATGTAACAGCGAGCCGTGAGCTACAGCCTGATGAGGCCGTGAAGACTGCGCGGCCGGCGTATTGTTCCAGGACGCCGATTGTAGGCAACGATGTGTTGAAGTCTTGGATGGAGCGGATTCGCAAGGTCGGAGTCAAGAGCCTTTGGCTCACTTCTGGCCGCCGTGACGGAACTGTGACCCGCTCGGAGCTGGCTGGATTTGTCCGCCAGGGAGTAAAACGGCTTCTAGTTATCAAGCTTAACTCCTATGCGGAGATGGACTTAAGAGATTTCTTCCGCTTTCATTGTGAAAAACGCAATCCCATAACCGAGGCCCGTGACTCTAGAGGTGAGCTGGGGGTTTCCCTGCTGGATCAGTTCGCTTTGGGTGCGACCGCGGGCGAAACCGAAAATCCGTTTGACTCAACCCAAGACGGTCGCGTGCCCTACGAATTCAACGGATATGCGAAAAGGATATTGTCAGCCAACGAGCGACAGGAGTTGGTTGGAGATGCGCTGACCGGGGCTTGCGCCATGCGGCCCTTCGGGAAGCAGATCCGTGAAAACGTCTGGGTAGGCGAAAACGTCGAGATCTGCGATTCAGCGCGCGTGGTCGGCCCGACTTATATTGGAGAGCGGACAATTATCCGCGCTGGCGCGACCATTGGCCCGTTTGCCTCGGTGGAACGAGATTGCGTGGTCGATTGCGGAACTACGGTGGAACGTTCCACGGTTATGCCGCAGACCTACCTGGCACCGGGGATCCTCATTCAGGATGGAGTGGTGGACGGAGGTTATCTGGAGCATCTAGGTTGGGGAACAGTGGTCGACTTGCGGCCTGCGGGCTTGGGAAGTCGTATTGCCCGACGACAAGTGCGTAAACCAGCTTCCTGCGAGGTTCCAGTTGAAGGTGTGGCGGAAGCCACGCAAGCCCCGGTTTGGGGGATGGGTTCCACCGCTGTCGCCGGTCAACCGTGGTTGCAGGTGCGTTTGTGAACATTTTGCCGTTTCCCTGTGGGACCCGTCCCGCGCTGCGCCGCGCCCAGCGAAAAGTTTTGCTGAGTGCGTTGCGCGTTTCCGGCTCACCGGCAATTATCGATTTGACTGGTTGTCCCGCGTTAACTCACGAAGATGTCGACTTGCTGCTGGAATGTATGGCGCAAGTCGCGGGCCGGGACACGCAGATACTTTTCGTCGCGGGGTCCCGCGCCAACCGAGTGTTGCTTGAAGTAACCCGTATTCCTTCATTGGTTCCCGTGTTCAATACAGTAGAAGAAGCACTCGCCTATCCTGAGACGGCTTCCGGGACCAGCGCGAATGGGACACAGGATCAGATCGAGAGCCAATTCCAGTTGCCGCGGAGTGCGTAAATGAATCCGTTCCATTGCAGATATGCAAAAGGCATTTCGGTTGTCCTGTTGGCCGGGGCATTTGTGATATCGAGCGAGATACCGCTCCTGGCAAGTGAGCAGCAGCAATCGAGCAGCAGCGCCACGCAAAGAAGGGACGATGCTTTGCCGGATGCGCCGCAATCGCAGCCGGCGCAATCCCAGGCTCAAGAATCTGCGCAAGTCCCTTCGGGAACTGCCGGAGCCAAGGCCCCCACGGTAAAGGGAGCTCCCGTGGCGCAGCCTTCGGGCGCTGCGGTGGCGCCGCCGCGGCAGCACGGGCATCGCTCTTTGTTAATCAAGCTTGGCATCTTAGCTGGAGCCGGAATTGCTGTCGGCACGGTTGTTGGATTGTCGCAGGCAAGTCCGGCGCGCCCGCCGGGTGCGGCTGCTGCTCGCCCATGACTGCAGATGTTTCACAATCCGGCCACGACGCGAGCGCGCCCTTCGCGAACCGTCCGTTCCTGATCAGCTTTTCGGGCATTGATGGAGCGGGTAAGAGCACGCAGATCGACTACCTGAAAACGTACCTGGAGAATCAGGGCCTGCGCGTTTTACTGCTCACTTTCTGGGATAACGTCGCGGTTTTTTCGAGAATGCGCGGTGGAGTGGGTCAACGTACTGCACCCGTTCCGCTCGCAGCGCAATCCAACGCCGACGCAAAAATATTTGTTCCGCGAAACAACAAGCACATTCGCAAATGGTACTTATCGACCGCCCGTGCGGGGTTTTATATTCTCGACGTGGTGCGATTGCATCGATTGTTGGCCAATCCGGACCTTGAGGGCTACGATGTCGTGATTTTTGATCGTTACGTTTACGATCAGGTGGCGAACATTTATTCGAAATCCTCGCTGGCGCGCGTTTACTCCAAACTTTTGTTGAAGCAGGCGCCTGCTCCTGATTTGGCGTTTATCATCGACGCTAATCCGGATGCAGCGTTCGCGCGAAAACCTGAATACCCGTTGGTCTTCGTCCGCAAGAATCAGCAAAACTTTCTGAACTTGAGAGAACTGGTTCCGCAACTGATCGTGATTTCTCCTGGATCGCCCGAGGATGTTCGCGATGAAATTCACATGCACGTTCAGCGCTCGAAAGTTCTAAACCCAGCGCCCAGTAAGGGAATCACGGAGTTTGCGGGAGCCGATCCCGTAGTTCCCCAACGATCTTCCTGTAGCCGGCAAAACGACCCAACCACAACTGTTTAGCGGCCATCCAAGGCTTACGCGAGTTACTTAAAAGCGAGGCCCTGAATGATACCCGGTGTTTCCGATAATACTTTCGCACTAGTCGTCCCCACTCTGAATGAAGCAGGGAACATCGACAACCTGCTCTCTGCGGTAACAAAAGCTCTCAGCCAAACCAGTTATGACTATGAAATCGTGGTGGTGGATGACGGAAGCACGGATGGAACGGTGGAAAAGGTTCGCGAGTGGTCGCAGCGAGACTCGCGCATTCGAGTACTCTCCCGCAAGGGAGAACGCGGTTTAGCCGGGGCGGTGCTGTATGGATGGAGCCAATCGCCAGCGAACCTGCTGGGCGTGATTGACGCCGACCTGCAGCATCCGCCCGAGTTGTTGCCGGAAGTGCTCAAAGCGGCGGAAGAGGCGGATATCGCCATTGCCAGCCGCTATGCGAAGGAGCGCGGCGTAAAGGGCTGGAATCCGGTTCGCGCAGCAGTTTCCAAGTTGAGCACGCTGGCGGCAGCACCGCTGATCTCAAAAAAGAATCTTGGCGTAACCGATCCGATGTCGGGATTCTTCATTGTTCATCGCCGCTGCATTGAAGGCCTGAGTTTCCAGACCACCGGATTCAAGCTGCTGCTGGAAGTGCTGGTTCGTGGGCGGATCCATAGCGCTCGCGAGATTGCCTACCAGTTCGGCCTTCGCCAAGCGGGCGAAAGCAAGGCCAGCGCGACCGTAGCTCTGCATTATCTGCATCTTCTTGGGCGGCTTTCCAGAGACATGGTATTGCGTTCGAGCGAACCATGAAAATTGCGCTGATCACTTCGTTTCCGCCCAGTCGTCATGCGCTCAATGAGTACGGTTTCCACGTTGCGAATCAACTTCGGCAAGAAAGCTGCATCGAGCTGACGGTGTTGGGAGATTACCTCCCGACACCGGCCGAGGAGTTACCCGGCTTCAATGTCATACGCTGCTGGGGATTCGGAAGGAACGGAAATCTTGCAAGTTTGGTGCGCGCCATCCGCAAAGTAAAACCGGAGGTCGCATGGTTCAACCTGGGTTTCGCCAGCTTCGGAGATAGCCCGGTCTCGGCGATCCTCGGACTGGTGGCGCCCGCAATGGCGCGGCTCAATGGCGTGCACTCGCACGTAACTTTGCATCAGCTGTTCGAGACAGTTGATCTCGAGGATGCGGCAGTTTCCAACAAGCGGCTGTATAAAGCCGGAGGCTGGCTGGCTACGCACCTGCTGTTGAGCGCGAATTCACTTTCCGTGCTCATGCCCGCGTATCGCCGCACCCTGGATGAAAAATACAAACGCGGGCAAGTGAGCGTGCGCTCGCATGGAATTTTTGCCGGCAAGCCGGATCCGCCCGATTTCACTCGCAGGGGAAATCCGACGCATCGCATTCTGGCGTTCGGAAAGTGGGGGACGTATAAGCGCCTGGAATTGCTGATTGCGGCCTTCAATCGCGTAGCGCAGAAAATTCCCAACACCGAATTGGTGATTGGCGGCGGAGATCATCCGAAGACTCCGGGTTATGTGAAATCGATGGCGGATCGATTCGCGAGCGACCGCATCCGCTTTCTGGGCTATGTACCGGAGGAGGGCATTGCCGACTTGTTTCGCAACGCCAGCCTGGCGGTAATGCCTTATACGTCGTCGGCCGGGTCCAGCGGGGTAGCACACCTTGCGGCGCAGTATGGCGTGCCGGTGATTGCTTCGGGCATTCAGGATTTTCGCGATCTCGCCGAACATGAGGGGATTGCCATTCGGTTTTTCACGCCGGGCGATGAAGACAGCCTGGTTGAGGAGCTGATCACTGCGCTGAATTCTCCGGAAGATCTGAAAGAAATGGCATGGAAGAGTCACGCGGCGGGGGTGGCGATGAGCATGCCGCAGGTGGTGCGCGATTACATACGGTCATTCCGCCGGCAGGAACGCGTCAAGACTTTGCAGTTAGCTGCCACTCTGCGGCGCGCGGGCCAATTCCAACGGCCTGAAGATTTGGCACGCAGCGTCGGCGAGAAGATTCAACGCTGGAAGGACGAAGACGAGATCCAAGCGCCATCCGCATAGAGACCACAATCTTTCTCATTCCTCAAACGAGCCGACAATCCGCCAACTAGCAACGTTGCAACCCTAATGCCGGGCGAGACGTAGCACGTTACGTCTCTACGACGTACGCTTGCGAAGGACGGTCGACCCTGCTACTGCGGCTGATCTTGGGGCTGCTGAGGCTGAGGATTCTTTTCAGAACCTGGCGGGGGCAGGTTGGGAAGCGCGGGAGCCTGCATTCCGACTGGCGGCACAGGCGTCGAATCCTGGTCAGGATTCGAGGTGTTACGACGCTGCAGTTCGACGGGACGAGCCTGGCGCCGACGCGTCTCTTGAATCGCCTTAAGCGTGGCTTCGACGTCCAGTTGGTTATCGTCGGCTACCCTGTCGATCTTTTGCCCCTCGGCGTCGCGCCGAGTAGCGTAACTTACTTTGACATTGGCGTCGCGGCCAGACCGAGCTGCTTCATAGTAGGTTTGGGCGCTTTCTCGATCGCCTGCCATCTCTGCGACGTAGCCCAGATTGTTCAAGGTAAATGCATTTCGCGGATCGCGTTGATAGGCCTGGAGGAAGAAGTCGCGAGCCTCCGAGGGATGGTTATCGTTGAGCGCTGCCACACCGCGTAAATTAAGCCGCGCGGTGGCTGCCTCCAGGCCTTCCCCTTTTGCGATCAACTCGCTCACCGCGAGTGCATTGGCGGCGGCCACTTCACTAATCGGCCGGTTGCGCCACTTCAGACGGGGAGTGACGATCACTTTTTTCGTCGAATGCAAGCTGGCGGCTTCGGAATAGGCTCGCTGCGCCCCCTCGATGTCGCCAATGGTTTCGAGAGCGTAGCCTAGATTGTTGAGCAGGAAAGGATCGTGAGGAAAACGCGGCTGCGCCGACTGCAGCAGGTTCTTGGCTTCAATCACATGCCCCGCCTGGAGCAGAACGATTGCCTCTTCGTTCACTTTGCTGACTTGGCGATCGGAATCTTCTACCTGGCGGAACACATCGTGGAGAGGTTTTCCCTTCAGGGCCGCTTCATTGGATTGATCGATGACCGCATCGGTGTGCTGCTTCGCGGCCAGAGCGTAGTAACGCAGGGCGCGGTCGGCATCGCCGTCTAATTCGGCCATGTATCCAAGATTGTTCAGAGTGAAAGGGTCTTCCGGATCGAGCAGGTAGGCTTTATAGAAAAGCTGTTTGGCTTTCTTATGATGGCCGTGCTTGAGGGCCGCAACCCCTTCGCGGTTGAGCTTTTGGGCGGGCGTTGCGACGCCGCGTCCGGGAAGCGGTACTTTCAAGTCGCTCGCGAAACCGGGGCCTGCCGCAACCGCGAACTGCAATGCCAGCACCGCTGGAAAAACACAAGATTTGGTGAACTTGCTCAATCCACACCTCACCGACATTAGGATGCCGAAAACCAGGGCGCAGTTGACTACAGTAAACACCCTATGCACGCTAAGCGTCCGTCTACTCTTGAATTAGCATCAAAGCGGCGATGAAAAGACTCCTCTGGTCGATCGTGCTAGTAGCCGGCTGCGCATCGGCGCAGGTGGCAACACCGGCTTCCCCCACCGCCAATAACAACCAACCGAAGGCTGAGGGCCCAAATATCCCGCCCCAGTCGGCTCGCAAGGCCGAAGAAAAGATCGGGCTGGTGCGCGGCGTGCTTAAGCATTTGGACCCGATCCACGATCAGATAGTGGTGCGCGCCTTTGGGGGCAAGGACGTAAAGATAGCCTTCGATCCGCGTACTCAGCTTCTGCCGGGCAATGCGACTACGGCATCGACGAAGAGCACAGACTGGGCGGCCATTCCGACGGGATCGGTAGTTTCGGTTGATACCGTGATGGAGAGCGGGAAGTTATTTGCGGTAACGGTGCGCACTGGACCATCCACCGCGGCGGAAATGAATGGGCAGGTGTTGCGCTATGACGCGACTCGATCGCGACTGATATTGCGCGATCCATTGAGCCCGGAAAGCGTTTCATTTCGCGTCACCGGCAACACGACAGTAGTCAATCGCGGCCAAGCGTCTTCACCGCAAGCATTGTCCGAAGGAACCTTAGTGCATTTATGGTTTACGCCCGCAGAAAATACGGTGACCAAGGTTGAGATTCTTGCGGAACGCGGAAACTCTTTTACCTTCCAAGGCAGAATTGTCGCGGTCGACTTGCGCTCGCGAGTGGTTGCGGTATCGAACGATACCGACCAGGCCGTGCACGAACTCTCCATTGCGTCGTTGGATAACAACACGCTTGGCCTTTTGCGGGAAGGAACAGACGTCAAGATTCAAGCGGAGTTCGATGGCGAACGATATAACGCCAAGACAGTAAGCGTGTTGTCGCATCCCTAGTATCGTGTCCCGCAAATTCGCAAATAAATTTAAATTGTCATCT
>DATBEI010000106.1:0-3866 GCA_036269595.1 Candidatus Sulfotelmatobacter sp. | reverse complement strand
CCGCATCACCCATCCGTTTCATCCACTGAAGGGAGCCGAGCATGAGTTGGTTGTCCGGCGCACCAACTGGGGTGAAGACCGTGTCTTCTACTACAACGGGGAGGGTGAATTGAAGTCCTTCCCTGCCAATGTCACAGACGTGGTGGAGAGCGACGCATTCGCCAGTGTCTCCGCCGGCCGGTCTGCGTTTCGTGTAGACGACTTATTGAAGCTTCGTAACTTGCTCGATCGGCACCGGGGGCCGGACAGAGGCGATGAGAATGTGTAAAGGCTATTCCGCCGCATATGCAAAAGAAAATACGCCGCATGCGTTTGTCGGCAAGACAGGTACTCGGGTCCGCTATACATATTTAATAGAACTAGTCATTTGTTTTGACTGGGCCATTGCTTTACGAATTCTGTTGACACGCAGACTGCATAGGCGTAATTATATTGACATACAGTGCCGGACCACTGCTGATGGCCAAACGCGAGAAAGCCGACCAGAAAACGCTGGAACTCCAACGAAGCGGCACACTCAATCCCCACGCCGATGCCGTCAAAGACCCGCTATTCAAAGAAAATCAGTTCTTCGATTCCCGGGATCTTCTACAGGTCCGCTACGAGATGCTAAGGCGTCACAGCATCGAGGGAATGTCGATCCTCGAGGCAGCGACGATCTTCGGAGTATCGCGTCCGACGTTCTATCAATCGCAGGCCTCTTTCAACCAAGCCGGGCTCGCCGGACTGCTGCCAAAACAGCGTGGCCCCAAAGGCGGCCACAAAGTGTCCATCGAAGTCCTCGACTATGTGGGAGAGCTCAAGGAATCGCAACCCACGCTCACAACTATGCAATGTGTGCAGTCGGTCAAAGAACACTTCGGGATTGCGATTCACCGGCGGAGTCTCGAGCGCGCTCTGCGGCGTGGCAAAAAAAAACCACTGGATCGAATGTGAGCCCCTCTGTTTGGGAAGGAGCAGCATACGCCTACGAGGTTTTACGTTTGCGACCTGCTCCAACCCTCGAACCAGAATGGTTGTGGCGGCGGGCGCGCGGTACTACTTCGCCGCGGGCTAATGGCTTGGACTCGCGAGCGAGACGATACCATTCTGCCTACACCAACTCCATTGCCTGCAACCAAATCGCAGTTTTCCTCCGAGGTTGCAAGCGACCTGGTCCGGCTTATCGCTGGACTCATTCTGAGCAGGAGAAAGGAATGTTGTCATGCCTGAACTGAAGGTCACGGCTGCTCACCTGGAACGTGACGCTTACCTCTACATTCGCCAGTCGACGCCTCGCCAGGTGTTGGAGAATACCGAGAGTACACAGCGTCAGTACGCACTCCGCAGCCGCGCCATTGCCCACGGCTGGCCGCAGGAACGTATTCACATCATTGATTGCGATCTGGGGAAGTCAGCGTCGCAATCTGCCGGACGGGATGGATTTCAACAGCTTGTTAGCGAGGTGGCGCTCGGTAAAGCGGGTATCGTTCTGGGCCTGGAAGTCTCGCGTCTGGCGCGGAACTCGGCCGACTGGCATCGTTTAATCGAATTGTGCTCTTTGGCTGGCACGTTGATTCTTGACGAGGACGGTATCTACGATCCATCTGCCTTTAACGACAGACTTCTGCTCGGCTTAAAGGGAGAACTGAGCCAAGCTGAACTACATGTCCTCAAAGCGCGAATGCGCGGCGGCGTCCTGAATAAGGCGCGCCGGGGTGAGTTAGAAATCGGACCGCCCATTGGCCTCACTTACCGATCCGATGGGACCATAACACTTGATCCTGACCTAGAAGTGCGCGCCGCTCTGCGTCTCGTGTTCGAGACGTTCGAACGAACGGGCTCCGCTCTGCAGACAGTTCGTCTCTTCCGTGATCAAAACCTTCTCTTCCCATGCCGTGTACGCGCCGGGGCCAACAAAGGTGAATTGCACTGGGGCAAGCCGTCGCATTCCAGAATCATCCAGATCTTGCACAATCCCCGTTACGCTGGGGCGTTCGTCTACGGTCGCACTCGGACTGTACGCAAGCCGGATGGAAAGTACAACCAAGTGCAGATACCCCGGGAGAAATGGCTGCACGTGATCCGCGACATGCATCCTGGCTACATCACATGGGAGCGGTTTGAGACCAATCAGAAGCGCTTGGCTGAAAAACGCGCTGGGTTTTGGAAACGAGCGTAGATTCGGTCCCGTGCGCGAGGGAGTGGCGCTGCTGCAGGGACGCGTAATCTGCGGGATCTGTGGCGCACGTATGGGCGTGCGCTACAACGCAGAGAACGGCTGCGTAGTGCCGACCTACGTGTGCCAGGAAGACGCAGTTCGCGCAGGAGCCAAAGTGTGCCAGAGCGTGCCCGGCAAGGTGGTCGATCCCGCCATCAGCGATTTACTCCTCGAACTCGTACAGCCGCTCACTTTGGAGATAGCCCTCGCGGTACAGCAGGAAGTGGAAGCGCGGTTTGCTGAGACAGATGCGTTGCGGCAACAGCGTGTTGAGCGTGCCCGCTACGAAGCCGAACTCACCCGCCGGAGATACATGAGCGTCGACCCGGCCAACCGGCTGGTAGCCGATGCACTCGAGGCGGAATGGAATGACAAACTACGGATTCACGGGACTGCCCAGGAAGAATATGGGCGGCAAGGCGGGCAGCAACGCCGGCGCATCGATGATGAGACCCGGCAGGAGATTCTGTCGCTTGCTCGCGACTTCCCCCGGTTATGGAGCGACCCTTCCGTAGAACCGCGCGAGCGCAAGCGCATGCTGCGATTGCTAATCGAGGATGTCACCTTGCTAAAAACCACTGTCATCACGGCGCAGGTTCGTCTGCGTGGAGGAGCCACTCGAACTCTTGCATTGCCCCGGCTGGTGCCGATCGCACAAATCCGCAAAGTGAAGCCTGTCATTGTCGCGGAAATCGATCGGCTGCTCGATCATCACTGTGATCGCGAAATTGCCGAGATTCTCAACCGCGATGGACATAGGACTTGGCAGAATCAGCCTTTCACATTGAAGAAAGTAGCCTGGACTCGCGGCGCTTATCGTCTTCAGAGCCACTTCGGCCGCCTTCGTGCGAAAGGATACCTGACAGCCGATGAGATGGCCAGCAAGCTGGGCGTCTCTGCGACCACGGTGCATGATTGGGAACGGCAAGGCCTCCTCCGCAAACATTCTTATGGTTCGGATCAGCGCAGCCTCTACGAACCACTCGAAGATACTACGATTACAAAGGGCCATGGCGGCCGCGGTGCAAAGCCGCCGAGTTTCACCTATGCCACATCAGCGCAAGGTGCAATATGAAACGCAAGTCTTGTCGCGCGGCTTGTAAGGACGCGCTGGCATAATGGCCACGCCATAGTGCTCGGCCATCTCGTGATAAGTGCGGTTCAGGTCGGGCTCATACCGGCAAGCGCGATCCACGCCGGTGCGCGGATTATCCGGAACCACTAACCTTGGAACGCCTTCAAAGAACTCAAAGGCGCGCACATGGCAATCCACCCAGTTCCACAGATTCTGGTTTCGCGTGGCGTGGATGAAGGTGTAGCTCGATGCGCCCATCACCGCCACGAACAGCGAGGCCGAATCGATCTCGCCCACTTCGCGATGATAGATGGGAACTGTCGATCCCGCCCAATCTACAAACAGTTTTTCCCCGGCCCGGTGCTCTTGCCGCAGGACAACATCCAGTTTCTCTTTCCAGGCACTGTACAAATCGCAGAAACGGCTGACATGTGTTGCAACACATGTCAGCCGTTGAACTAAACCGCTCTGCGGTAAATCAGAAGTGTTTTGTGTCTTCGGTTTGTCAGGACAATTGCGTACACGCGATTTTCGGTCGATAATACCGGTATGGGCGTCGATGAAACAATCGTCGGACCGCGTGTTTCAAAC
>DATBEI010000097.1:0-13706 GCA_036269595.1 Candidatus Sulfotelmatobacter sp. | reverse complement strand
AACATTCTCAGTCTCGCCGCCCGCCGCCTTGAGCCTACCCGCCGCGGTCTCACCTTTGGCGAACTCCTGGCCGTGATGGTGGTCTTGCTCTCCGTCTTCCTGCTGGGATGGGAAATGCTTAGTCTGCTTCACATTTTCCCCGTCAAGCTCAGGCACTGATGCAGTTCTCGGTTCCCAGTTCTCCGTTCTCAGTAAACCCTGCGAATCGGATCGGCGCTACCGAGCGATAATCTTGCCCGAACCTGTGTCAGGTCCAAACGGTCCGAGAATTAAGAACTAAGAACTAAGAACTGAGAACTGAGAACTGAGAACTAAGAACTGAGAACTGAGAACTGTCCCCCCTCTCCCGTTTTGCGGTATCATTCGCTCAAATGGCGAAGAAAGATCCCAATTTCGAAGTGACATGTCCCTGCTGCAGCGCTGTGCTCAAGATCGACACCGCGACTCGGGCAGTCATTGCTCACACCGCGGCTGTGAAGCCGAAAATGTTCAGCGACATGGAGGCTGCCGCCAAGGCGATGCGTGAGCAGGACAGCCGCCGCGAGTCGATCTTCCAGCAGTCGGTCGAAGCTCAGAAGAACGCTTCTGATGTACTCGAGAAAAAATTCCAGGAAGCCCTGCGTAAGGCCAAAGAGACACCCGACACCGGGAAGCCGATTCGTGACTTCGACCTTGACTGATTCCTCCGCGTATGACACGCCACGGCTCGCGCCCGCTGCTTCTCGGTCACCGCGGCGCGCGCGCCCTGAAGTCAATCCCTGAGAATAGCCTGGACTCATTTGATCGGGCCCTGGCCGACGGCTGCGACGGCTTCGAATTCGACGTTCGCCTCACCGCCGACGGGCGCCCGGTCGTCTGTCACGATCCGCGCTCGGGGACCGTCGAGATCGTTAGAGCATCATCCACGCGGTTATCTGCATTACCGCAATTGCAGGACGTTCTCGCGCGCTATCAGGACCGCGCCTTTCTCGACATTGAACTCAAAGTTGCTGGATTGGAAAAAATCACCGGGACCTTGCTGCAGCAGCATCTCCCGCGTCGCGGATTTGTCGTCTCTTCGTTTCTGGCCCCAGTGCTGCGTGACTTATACGCCATCGACCAAACCGTTCCCTTGGGTCTCATCTGCGAGACCAGGGCGCAACTTCGTCGCTGGAGCGAACTCCCCGTAGAATTTGTAATTCCTCATCGCAAGCTTGTCGACGCGGCTCTGCTGCGCCAGTTGAAGTCCGCGAAAAAGAAGATTCTCGTCTGGACTGTCAATGCACCGGCCGACATGCGAAGTCTCGCAGACTCCGCGGTAGACGGCATCATCTCCGACAATACCAGCCTGCTCTGCCGCACCCTTGCCGTCCCAAAATAGCGCCGGCATCTTGCCGGTCCGTTGCGAAAGCGCTGGTCTGAGTCTGTCGAAGGCGCATCCCGTCCTCGCAACGCGATGTCATTGTTAAAGCGTCCATTTCCTGCGCTATACTGCCGAAACCCAATTTTCACCTGATCGAGGACCGCTCTCCATGGCTGTTGGCATTCGTACCCAGGATCTGCGCAAGGTCTATAGCTCCGCTCCGCCTCTGGGCGCTGCCGGAGGCTTCATTGCTCGCGCCGACGCCAAGGGCGCAAAGCAGCCTAAGAACCAGATTCCCGCACTCGACGGGCTCTCGCTCGAAGTTGTTCCCGGAGAAATCTTCGGCCTGCTCGGTCCCAACGGCGCGGGTAAATCCACTACGGTCGGAGTTCTTACCACCCGCGTACGTCCTACCTCGGGCCAAGCCTGGATCGGCGATTACGATGTCTGGAAGCAACAAGCCCTGGTGAAGCACCTGATCGGCGTGGTTCCCCAGCGGCCGAACTTGGACTTTTCACTAACCGCACGCGAAATTCTTGTTTTCCATGCGGCCTATTTCGGAATCGGATCGAAACTGCGCAACGAGCGCGCTGATGCTCTACTCGAGAAATTCAAACTGACCGAGCGCGCCCACCAGATGGTGCGCGGCTTTTCCGGCGGCATGATGCAGCGGCTCTCCATCGCTCGCGCCATGATGCACGATCCGCAAGTCCTGTTTCTCGACGAACCCAGCGCCGGCCTCGATCCGCAGACTCGCATTCTGCTGTGGGAGATTATTCGCGAATATCATCAGGCGGGAAAAACCGTTCTGCTCACCACGCACAACATGGAAGAGGCCGACGCCCTTTGCCAGCGCCTCGCCATCGTTGACCACGGCCATGTGATTGCCGTCGGTACGCCGACGGATTTGAAGGCTTCGATCCCCGGCGGATTCCTTCTCCGCCTTCGCTTCGGCAAACAGACTCCAGAATTGCTGCAGCGATTGCAGGCACTGGCGGGAGTGCGCGAGGTCCGCGCTGCCGATACGACGGGCGCCGACGTTTACGCCGACCGCGGCGGTTCGCTAATCCCAGAGATCGCTACGTTGGCCGCAAGCTCTGGCGCGGAATTGTCCGACGTTCACATCCTCGAACCAAGTCTGGAAAATTTGTTCCTGCACCACACCGGAAGGAGCCTGCGCGATTGAACTGGAAGACCTTTGGCGCAATGCTGGCGCGCGACGCCCACGTGGCGCGCCGAAACGCGATTCAACTTCTCATGCAGACTTTTCTGCAGCCCCTGCTCTTCGTCTTCATCTTCGGCAAAGTAATGGTCGGCAGCGGCTACATGCCCGAGGCCTACAAGAGTCTCCTCCTCCCCGGCATCATCGCCATCAGCATGGTTTTTACTGGAGTCTGGGCGGTAGCCATGCCGCTGATCGCAGAATTTCAGTGGACTCGAGAAATCGAAGACCGCCTGCTCGCACCCATCGACGTGGGATGGCTGGCGATCGAGAAGGTCATCGCCGGAATGCTGCAAGCGCTCGTCGCTGGCCTGGTTGTGCTCCCGCTTGCATGGCTCGTGCTCGGCCGTGGCGTTCAAATCAGCGTAGGAACTCCACTCACTTTCGCACTCATGATTCTGCTGGTCGCGGGCTTCTCCGCCTGCGGAGGACTGGCCTTGGGATGCAGCATCAATCAGCAGCACATTGGCCTGATGTTCAGCATGGTCATGACGCCGATGATCTTCTTCGGCTGCACTTATTATCCGTGGAGCGCGTTGAAGCCGTTTCCCATCCTGCAGAAAATTGTGCTGATCAATCCGCTCGTGTATGCCAGCGAAGGCCTGCGCGCAACCTTGGTCCCGCAGTTCGCGCACCTGTCGATCCCGGCCGTGCTTCTGGCCCTGCTTTTCTTTGACATACTGCTGCTGGTTGTCGGATTGCGTCAGTTCGAGAAAAAGGCGGTGAGTTAGTCGGCGGCTGCTTCCAGAGCGGAAGTCCCGCCCGCGGGTTTCTTCATGAAAGCTGTGCGTTCCATTTCAAATGCTTCCAGGTTCGCTCCCAAATCCTGCTCCTTCCAACCCAACACCGCGCCAATGCGCAGCGCCGCCTCGCGGCTGCAGGATTCCGACCAGCACGCCCCCAGCGCCACCGGAACGCGCCGCAATAGTACGTCTCCGAGCGTGACCGCATACTCTTTGCGATAGGCCTCTAACACTTCGGCGACAATGTGCGAGCTATGCGGACATATTGGCGCACGCAACTCAGCGCTCACCAGCGCCATGCGGGCAATGTCCATGGCATGCTGCCCGTGCCACTCCATGATGCCGCGAGCCGTTTCCTCGCTCACCGCCCCCGCCCGCGCAATCTCCAAAACTTCCTGATCGAGCATCGGATCGAGCGAGCCCTGTGGCCCCAGTGCAAGCATGGTCGGCTCGGGAACGGGGATGCCAATCTTTCGCGCGCACTCCCGCGCCAGCGAAGCGGCAGTGGTCAATTTGCCGCCAATCACCGAGATCAGCCGCGCCGCCCCCTCCGCCGTATGGTCGTGCAAGAAGTGCCGCCGCGTCACCGCCGAAGCCTTATTTCCCGGCGAGTTCGGTAGAGGACGCACTCCCGCGAATGCATACTTGATGTCGTGCGCTGCAATCTTCGCCTTCGGAAATAATTTCGCCACGCTGCGCAACAGGTATTCGATTTCTTCGTTGGAGGGCGCCGTCCGGCTCGGATCGCCGGTATCTGGGACTTCGGTCGTTCCCACCAGCACCTGTTCATTCCAGGGCAAAACGAAAATCGGCCGGCCGTCGGCGGCTTCGGTGTACAGCGCAACGCTGGGCGCGCCCGAAAAGCGCGGCAGAACAATGTGCGAACCCCGCACTCCCCCCAGCATGGGCTTGCTAGTGCGAATGGCGGAGCGCTGGCAGATGCGGTCCGCCCACGGTCCGGTACAATTCACAATCCAGCCCGCATCCACGCGCGCGTCTTTGCCCGTGATGCGGTCGCGCAGAAGAACGCCCCGAGCCCGCCCTTGCGACACATCGACCGCCAGCACTTCGCAGTGATTGCGCACCACCGCCCCCGCCTCGGCCGCCTCCAGCATCCACTCAGCGACCAGGCGCTCAGGAAACTCGCACTGCGCATCCTCATAGTTGAAAATCGACCACTGGTGGCCGGCATCGAGCGCGCGTTCCACCCGCTTCAATTCCATCTCGCTCAGGGCTCCCGATTTCCTTCCCGAGAAACGCTGGTAGAGCCAAAGTCCAGCTCTCACCTTCATCGCGCTGCGTTCGCTCTGCTCATTGAGCAGAAACAGAAAATGCACCGGATGGACCAGATGCGGCCGCTCGCCTAGCAGCCGTTCCCGCTCGCGCACCGATTCCCGCACCAGCCCAATCTCTCCGTGCTCCAGATAGCGCAGGCCGCCGTGGATAATCCGCGTCGACCGGCTGGTCACGCCCGAGGCAAAATCATTCTGCTCAACCAGCAGCGTCCGCTTCCCGGCGCGGGCGCACTCCCGCGCCACGGCCACGCCATTAATGCCGCCGCCAATCACCACCACGTGGAAATGCTGCCCATCCACGCTAGGTCGAGGTTTTACGCTTAAACTCATGTGTGTAAATCAGATGCGAGAACTTCGAGAGGCTCTCGGAAGTGCTGCAACGGTCGCAGACACACTCAACCTGCTTCCATTCTGCGCCCGCACGTCAACAAAATGTAGGTCACGATAGTCCACAGGGCTTGCGACCTGATTCACAGGATAGCTTTGCTGGGGATGGTGCCCAAAGTAACCTATTTGGCGGGGACTGAAAATGAATTACCCGGCCGACACCGCGGCCGGGTAATCAACTTTTAGAAAATCGTTATGCCGTCTTGCGCAGCGACCCCGTCTGATCGCGTCCCTCTGCAAACAGGCGAATCATCTCCCGATTGAAGGCCGGGATGTCGTCCGGCTTGCGGCTGGTTACCAGGCCTTGATCGCTGACAACTTCTTTGTCGACCCAGTTCGCACCCGCATTCTTGAGGTCCGTCTTCAGCGATGGCCAGGAAGTAATTGTGCGTCCGCGGACCGCGCCAGCTTCCACCAGTGTCCACGGCCCGTGGCAGATCGCCGCCACTGGCTTGCCCGCGTCGGTGAACTGTTTCACAAACGAGACCGCCTTCGGGTCCATGCGTAGATTGTCCGGGTTCATCACGCCTCCGGGCAGCAGCAAAGCGTCGAATTCCTCCGCCTTCGCCGACTCGAGCGCGACATCAACCGGAACTTCATTGCCCCACTCCTTGTGATTCCATCCTTTAACTTTCTTGCCAGCGGGAGAGACAACTTTCGTGGTCGCGCCCGCTTCGTCGAGCGCTTTTCGCGGCTCCAACAATTCCACTTGCTCGAAACCATCCGTAACGAGAATTGCTACTTTCTTTCCTTGAAGAGTACTAGTCGCCATTTCCTTTTCTCCTTATTAAATTTGGGCTTGATAAACGTGCGCCAGCAAATGAGCGGAAGAATGCGGTAACGCTAGGATGCGAACTCTTAGCCTGCGGTTGGCGAAGTAACGTCTTGTAGCGCCCGCGAGCGCGCCACCATGTTCGTGTGAACGGCCGCCTGAATGCCGCGGCCGCATTGCCTCTCACCTTCACCGTCATTTACATTGGTTGCGGAAATGTCCACCACCGGAGAACGTTTCGAGCGCGCCGTTGCGATCATGGAACGCCTGCGCGCACCAGGCGGCTGTCCCTGGGATCGCGAACAGACTTTTGATTCCATCAAGCCTTACACCCTGGAAGAAACTTACGAAGTCCTCGAAGCCATCGACAATCGCGACTGGGCCGAACTCGCCGGCGAACTCGGCGATCTGCTCTTGCAAGTTCTTTTTTACGCCGAGATGGCGAAAGAGCAGTCCTCATTTTCCATTGACGATGTGCTCGACCGTCTTTCCACCAAGCTTGTTGACCGCCATCCCCACGTCTTCGGCGACATCAAGGCGGAGACGTCCTCCGAAGTCCTGCGCAACTGGGAAGCCATCAAGGTCGAAGAGAGAAAGAAGCGCCAACAGGTCGCCGGAGAACGAGATGGTGCGAAGGCGAAAGACGCCCCGCCTCAGCCCCATGAGAATTCCGTGCTGGCGGGGATCTCCTCGGCCATGCCCTCTCTGATGGAAGCGTCGAAGCTCAGTTCGCGAGCCGCACGCGTCGGTTTCGACTGGCCCAACGTCGAAGGCCTGTTCGACAAATTGAACGAAGAGGCTGGCGAACTTCGCGAGGAACTTGAAGATTTTCCGCCGCCCGGGCCACGTCCGCAAGGCCGCGGCATCGCCGGTTCTGGACGCGCAGCCGTCCCCGAAACTCTTCAAGCCCGACTTGAAGAAGAAGTTGGCGACCTGTTCTTCGTGCTGGTGAATATTGCGCGCTATCTTTCGGTTGATCCCGAATCCGCGCTGCGCAAAACCAACCGCAAGTTCAAGCGCCGCTTTCAGTGGATGGAAGCTCGTCTCCACGAATCCGGCCGCACCGCCGACCAAGCCTCCATGGACGAACTGGAGTCTTTGTGGCAGCAATCGAAGCGCGAGGAAAAGCCAGCGTGACCGCCGACTCTGTCGTGTTGCGCCGCTGTCACGGCATCGAAGACTTCCGCGCTTGCGTCGCGCTGCAAAAGGAAGTCTGGAATTTCAGCGATGCGGAACTGGTTCCGTTGCGCATGTTCGTGGTTGCCGACAAAGTCGGAGGCCAGGTGATGGGCGCTTTCGATGGCAACGTCATGGTTGGCTTCGCGCTCTCTGTCCCAGGCACCCGCACCGGCCACGTTTACCTTCACTCGCACATGCTGGCCGTTCGCCAGGACCATCGCAATAGCGGCCTCGGACGCCGCCTCAAGTTGATGCAGCGTGAAGACGCTCTCGCGCGCGGCATCGAACTCATCGAATGGACCTTCGACCCGCTGGAAATCAAGAACGCTTATCTCAACATTGAAAAGCTCGGCGCAATCGTTCGCCGCTATAACATCAACCAGTACGGCATTACCTCGTCGCCGCTGCAGGGAGGCCTGCCCAGCGATCGCCTCATTGCCGAATGGTGGTTGAAGTCCAAGCGAGTCGAAACGCTGTTAGCGACTGGAAAGAAGCCTTCCGCCAAGGTCGAGTCCAGCATCGAAGTGCCCGCGCAGATCTATGACTGGAAAGCCGCGCCGGAAACGCGCAGCCGCGCTCAGCAAGTGCAGGAGCGCAACCGGGAACAGTTTCTGCGATCTTTCGCCAACGGCCTCGCGGTGATCGGCTATGAGCGCGACTCCCAAGGTAATGGCAAGTTCCTGCTAGGACACTGGGATGAAAACTGGTCGTACGCATCAACAGAGTAAATTAAGGTTTCAAAGGTTGAAGGTTTCAAAGCTTCAAGGTTTAGATGCAAGAGCCTTTGATCCGCCCTATTGAACAATGCAGAATATAGTGACACTCCGCGTTGCCTTCCTTCGTGTACCTTTGTGTCCTTTGTGGTCGAAAAGAGCTGATCACCACTAAGGACACGAAGGATCACGAAGGAGAGTTGGTCGCAGGTATATGGAGGGGATATCGCCACTATATTGCTCAATGCTCAATAGGTCCTTGAAACCTTGAATCGTTGAAACCTTGAAACCTTGAATTATGAAAATTGAAGCCATCACGCTTCGCGAGATCCACATGCCGCTCGTCCACTTTTTCGAGACGAGCTTTGGACGCACTTACAGCCGCCGCATCCTGCTGGTCACCGTGCACTGCGACGGCGTCGATGGCTGGGGAGAATGCGTGGCCGGTGAAGATCCCTTCTACAGCAGCGAATGGATCGAAACCGCCTGGCCGACGTTGACGAAGTATCTGATCCCCGCACTTCTGGGTAAGCAGATCGCTTCCGCCCGCGATTGCCCGGCTCTTTACGCCAAGGTTCGCGCGCACCATATGGCCAAGGCTGCTCTCGAAAACGCGCTCTGGGATGCCGAAGCCGCGCAGAAGCAGCAGCCCTTATGGAAATTGCTGGGCGGCACGCGCCGCGAGATTCCCTGCGGCGTTTCGATTGGCATTCAGGATTCGGTTGAGCAGCTGTTGGAAAAAATCCAGACCGAACTTGCCGCCGGATACCGCCGCATCAAAATCAAGGTCAAGCATGGCTGGGACGTGAATGTGCTGGAACGCATTCGCTCGCGCTGGTCCGACATCACGTTAAGTTGCGACGCCAACTCTGCATATACACTCGACCAAGTCGAACACCTGCGCAACTTCGATCAGTTCAACCTTCTCATGATCGAGCAGCCGCTGTGGAACGACGAGATCTACTACCACGCCCGGCTGCAAAAAGAATTGCGCACCGCGATCTGTCTCGATGAATCCATCGTGCACGCCCGCAGCGCCGCCTTTGCCGTCGAGACCGGAGCCTGCCGCATCATCAATATTAAAGTTGGCCGGGTGGGGGGATTTTCTGAAGCTCTCAAAATTCACGATGTTTGCCAAGCCCACAAAATTCCCGTCTGGTGCGGCGGAATGCTCGAGACCGGTATCGGACGCGCCCACAACATTGCGCTTTCCACCAAAGAAAACTTCAGCCTGCCCGGCGACGTCTCCGCTTCCAAACGATATTGGAAAGAAGACATCATCGATCCGGAAGTGCAGGTTTCTCCCCAAGGGATGATCGCCATCAGCGACCAACCCGGCACCGGATACCGTGTTCAATCGGATTTGATCGAGAAGCTTACGGTGCGGAAAGAAACCCTGCGTGGATAATGAACTGCGTTGAGCGCTGGGCGGGAGTTTCACGCACCGCGGCTTTGCCCGAAGTGACGATCAGTTGCTTGGATGGTTCCGCGCTTCGTTAGAACTCCCAGCGTGATTGTTGTGTGCCAGTTTTTCTTCTTCCGTCTTCAAGATCTGCACGCCCTCGGCAAAAGTCAGCTTGTCCGGCAAGCGGTGAAAGTCGTTCAGCACTTCGTCTGACATGATGCTGATGCCCTTGAACATTAATATTTTGCCGCTGAAATTCAAGCTCATTCTGGTCACGCCCCATGCGCCATCGCCCAGGCCCAGGTCCCCTTGTTGGACTACGAAGTGGCCGCCTTTGTCGAGATGTCCAAGAATTCCCCAGCCAAAGGTGACTTCCTGAAATAGTGTGCCATCGATGCGGGCCAGCCGCTTGGTTTTCGAATCGATCAGCAGCACCCCCTCCATGCCTTTCAGGACCTGCTCGACATGGGTCGGCGGAATATATGAGGGGTTGGGCCTGAACTTCAATTTCACCAGCGGATCGTCGGCTGCCCCCAATCCCGGTACGCTATTTTCCGTGCCCGCGTATTCGTACGTGAAAGCCACGGGCAAGGCTTTCACGATGCTCAAACTTCGGTCTTCATCTTCTTTCTCGCGCGCGGCTTTCTTGTGGAGTTGATCGGGATTATTTACAAGCCAGGCCAGATGATCGTTCTCCGCCTGCTGCTGTTGCGCGTTTACCGGCTGATCGTTGACTGCGATCAGCATCCCCGCCAGCGCCTGGTTGGTCTCGACATAGATGCGAGTCCGCGAACCTTTTGGAGTTTGCCGGCGCGACCGGAACATATGGTGAACATCGGGATGATTCGCCGCGGCCACCTCATTGGCAACCGTCAGCCTCACGAGTTCGTTGGGCGGGACGTCCAATTCTTGAGCCCGCAGCGCGGTTGCGGCGGCACACAACGCCGCGATTAGCACTAAGCAAGAGCGTCCGGCAAGAGGGATGGACGGTCGTGTTTGCTTTACGGAACTCATGCTACGGTTAGTGTAGCAATCGGCTGCCGGGGTTGCAGCGGGTATCTCCGGTGAAAGCTTAAGCGTGTATTTTCTAGTGTTACCAAAGTACTGCGCTTGCCGCATCATCGGCTTGTTGGGTATAGTCGAAAGAAGTGGCGCGTCCCGGTCTTTTGCTTCCACTCAACTCGTTAGTGCAGCATCCCGTTCCCAAGGAGAACATCCATGAGTGCTCCGTTGTCGGCAGATTTGGCGCAGATCGGCAAGTCGGTGGTCATCAAGGGCGAATTGTCTGGCAGCGAAGATCTTTACGTCGATGGTCAGGTGGAGGGCAGTATCTCGCTGAAGGGTAATAGTTTTACGGTCGGACCCAACGGCCAGATCAAGGCTTCAGTCGAGGCTAAAGTCGTCATTGTGCACGGCAAACTCGAGGGTAACGTGCAAGCCAGCGACCGCGTGGAATTGCGGAAGTCGGCGGTGCTGCATGGGGATATCTCGACTCAGCGGATTTCGATCGAAGAAGGCGCTTACTTGAAAGGTAAAATTGACATCCAGGGCCGGGCGGAGAAGGCGGCAGGAAAGTAACTGTCCCGGGATTGGTGAGTTGAGATAAAGTGTTGGTTTTAGAGGTCGATTTAAAATCATGGGGCAGCAGCGCCTTGGCGCGCTGCGTCGCACCGTTCTAATGGCATCTGTCACTCATAATTTCATGAAGCTCTTTCGAGGCTCTTCGGGCGGGGCAGAAGCGACCACAACCCACGCTGCCCAAAAACTGACCCGACGGTCGAGTAGTCTTGGCGAGCTAGCCCGCGTGTGGGAAGCCGATACTCCGCTGTGCGTTTTGGACCTGGGTTCCACCTCGGCTTCGAACATTCGTTTCTTCACCGAGCGCAGCCACAAGATTTACAGCGAAGATCTTCTCGTGTCCTCGACCGATCCGACGCTGATGACGAAGGATGAACAGGGGAATGTCATCCTCGACAGCCGCCGCTTTCTTGCTGACAACCTGGTTTACCCGGCGGCCCATTTCGACATCGTTCTGTGCTGGAATCTTCCCGACTACCTGGACGAAAGTCTGGTTCGTCCGGTGATGGGACGCCTGTGGTCGGTGTTAAAGCCGGGTGGAATGATGTTGGCCTTTTTCCATACCAAGGATGCGGGCCCGGATTCGCCATGCTACCGCTTTCACATCATGGGAAAAGAGACATTGGAAATGCAGCCCATCGTGCTGCGCCGGGAGACGCGACGCGGAAATACAGGAGCGGTGCATACCGCGGTTGGCGACGGGTTCCGCCTGCAGCGCGTCTTCAACAACCGTCATATTGAAACCCTCTTCCGCGATTTTGCCTCCATCAAGTTCTTCCTCGCCCGCGATAACGTCAGGGAAGTGCTGGTCGTCCGCTGACGTGGATTGTTGATTGCTGATTTTTGATTGTCGATTGAAAACCGAACGTTCGGAAATCCCAGTTCTTCAATCAACGATCGGAAATCAAAAATCAACAATCATCAATTGCTCTTCTTCCACGCAATCGCGCCCATGCGAAACAGGAAGTGCCGCGAGATATCGATCTTCGCCGGCGGTGTGGATGCCGACGACAGAATGTGCCGCATCTCGTGTGGAACGTAGGCTCGTCGCACTGACGCCAAACCGTCAAACCGCGAGACGTAGCTCCGCATCACGGCAAAGCCCGCGTAGACTAGCGCCACGTGCATAGGATGGCGAACGAGATCGTTGATCAAGACGGCGCAGCGGCTCACGCGCAGCGCCTCGCTCGTAAAGTTCGCAAGTTCGGCGGGCTCCAGATGATGCGCAAAAAGGCTGCAGCTGACAAGATCGAAACTATTGTCGTGGAAGGGAAGCGCGAGCGCATCGGCCACCACGGCCCGGTTGCCACGAACCAGGTGCGTGTGAAAGCGATCAAGGTCTGTGATGTTCAGCGAGATTCCCTTGCGTTCGAGCTGCCGGCCGGCCATCTTCGATACTTCGCCAAACCCGGCGGCGACTTCGAGCACGGAAAAACTCTTCGCTCCAGTTGCGTCCGCGACGCACTCAATCAGCTTTCGCGTCGTGGCGACCCCGCCAAACCAGCGGTTGATGCGGCACAAGTCGCGCAGGGAGGTTTCGACCTCGACGGGAGGACAGGCGTCGGAATCGAGAATCTCCTCAGTGTTAATGCGCAGCATCGTTGCCCCAAGACTATAGCGCTCGATACCGTCAAAGGCATCAAACTTCTTCCAGTTCTTCTTCCAGCAATTGCTTGTTATACAGGTCGCTGTAGTAGCCGTTCAAGGCCAGAAGTTCGTCGTGGGTGCCGAGTTCGACGATGTGTCCTCCGTAGAGCACGGCGATGCGGTCGGCGTTGCGAACAGTGGAGACACGGTGGGAGATGAAGATGGTGGTGCGGCCGCGCATCACGTCCCGCAGGTGGTTGAGAATCTTGTCTTCGGTGTGGGTGTCGACGCTGGAGAGCGCATCGTCGAGAATCAGGATCTTGGGATTGCGGATTAGGGCGCGCGCAATGGCGGTGCGCTGCTTCTGACCGCCGGAGAGCGTGATGCCGCGCTCGCCGACCATGGTTTCGTACCCTTCGGGAAAGCTCTCGATGTCGGCTGCGATGTTGGCTGCGCTCGCCGCATTGTGAATGTCGTGGTCGGTGGCTACGTCGACGCCGAAGGCGATGTTCTCGCGGATGCGGTCGCTGAACAGAAACGTTTCCTGCGGCACGAATCCGATGTTCTTGCGCAGGGTGGCGAGCGGGTATTCGCGAATGGGGCGGTCGTCGATCAACACTGTTCCCGGCTCAGCATCGAAGATGCGCGGAATCAGGCTGACCAGCGTGGTCTTGCCGGAACCGGTTGGCCCGACGATGGCGAGACTGGTCCCCGCAGGCACGTGCAGGTTGAGGTTGTGCAGAACTTGCTTGCCATCGTAGGAAAAGTTCAGGCCGCGGAACTCGACTTCGCCGGTGATCTCATGGTCCTTGTTGGCTGCTTGCAGGCCGGGAGCATCCTGAATCTCGGGCTGCTCGCTCATGATCTCGTTGATGCGGATGAGCGACGCGGTGCCGCGCTGGAAGATGTTGATGACCCATCCGAGCGCGATGATGGGCCAAGTGAGTTGCATCATGTAGGTGCTGAACGCGACAAACTGGCCAACGCTCATCGACCCGGAGAGTGACAGCGTGGTCCTGATTGCGGGATGCGAGTTTCCGAGATTCGAAACCAAAGTTACGCGCGCGAGGCCATGAATGACTTCGCGGCCGCCGAGCCATAAGACCAGCACGACGGCGCAGCCCAGCATGAGTTCGAGCGTGGGCCAGAGCATGCCCATGAGGCGGACCAACTTGAGGCTGCGGCGAATGTATTCCTGGTTCTCGGCTTCGAAGGCGCGAATCTCGGGCTCTTCCTGCACGTAGGCGCGGATGAGGCGGGCGCCGGAAAAGTTCTCCTGGGCGCGGGCGGAGATGTCGGAGAACATGGCCTGAATGCGTTCGAAGCGCTCGTGAATGCGTCGTCCGAAAGTCTGGATCACGACGCTGACGGCGGGCAGCGGCAGGAAAGTGTAGAGCGTGAGCCAGGGGCTGATGGAGATCATGAAGGCCAGAGCGCCCGCGGTGTAGACGAGTGTGTTGGCGGAGTACATGATGGCGGGGCC
>DATBEI010000093.1:0-5356 GCA_036269595.1 Candidatus Sulfotelmatobacter sp. | reverse complement strand
GACGCACGCGAAGCCGATCCCCCGGCTTCACGTCTTCAAGCGGAATGTCGTTCTCCGTCACCTCGCCAGCCCCGCCAGTGATCAGGCGCGCCGTCTTCGGGCTCAAATCGAGCAGAGCACGAATAGCCGCGCTAGTGCGGCCGCGGGCGCGCAATTCCATGACCTGGCCGAGCAAGACCAGCGTGGTGATTGCGGCGGCCGCTTCAAAGTACACATCGGGATATCCGCCCATACCGCGCAGCGACGCGGGAAAAATCTGTGGCGCGATGGTCGCGACCACGCTGTAAACATAGGCCACGCCCGTCCCCAGCCCGATCAGGGTGAACATGTTGGGGCTGCGGTTCACCAGGGACGTCCAGAAACGCTGGAAGAATGGCAGACCGCCCCACAACACCACCGGCGTCGAGAGCGCAAACTCAATCCACGGCAGCCGCGCGCCGCCCAACACGCTCATCAAGGCGTGCGCCGAAAACATACTGCCCATCGCGATCGCCAGCAGCGGAACGGTCAGCACAACGCCAACCCAGAACCGCCGCGTCATGTCGCGCAATTCCGGATTCTCTTCGTCCGTCGCCGTCACAATGCGCGGCTCAAGCGCCATCCCGCAGATGGGACACGACCCCGGCTCCGAACGAACAACCTCCGGATGCATCGGGCATGTATATTCGGTGCGCGTCGCAGCGACGGGAACGTCCGGCTCAAGCGCCATCCCGCACGACGGGCACGCTCCCGCCTTGCTTTCGCGAACCTCGGGGCACATCGGGCACACATAAGCCGGAGCCGCCGCGGCAGCCTTCGACTCTGGACGAATTGTGATGGGCTGAGCGCTCCCGGCGTGCTGAGCCGTAGCCGGCTTCGCCGCAGCCGGCGCCCCCAGCATCACCAGGTTCGACGGAAACGCCGCCGGCTTATCCAGATATTTCGGAGGGTCCGCCTTGAACTTCTCCAGGCACGAAGCGCAACAAAAAAAGTATTTCTTCCCGCCGTGCTCGTGCACATGCTTGGCCGTGGCCGGGTTCACATTCATCCCGCAAACCGGGTCGTGTTCCAATATCGTTGGATGGGATGTCGTCATACTTTGCCGCCAGTCACGAGTCCTGACTGCTTGGATTGCTCATGCTTTATATTAGATTCATCGGCGTGGTCGCGCCGGAGTTCCAACATCATATCGAAGGACTTGAACCCATGACTTATCTGGACGTGGTTTTCAACTACGGCGCAATTCCCGGCGAGAACGAAATGCGCGCCATCGACACCATGCGCGAGGTCTACGGCATCCGGCAAGTGCAATTCAACGCGAAACAGCGCACCGTGCGCGTGGAGTTCGACGCCTCGCGCCTGAAGCAGGATGCCGTCGCCAAACTCTTGCGCAATGCCGGCATCGATGTGCGGGAGCCCGTAGTTCTGGCCTGAGTACGAATCCTCGAGAAAGTTCTGGCACAAATGGCAAACCCACGGTTTTTACCGTGGGTTTCTTTCGGCCATTCAGCTTTAACGGGGGAAGGCTAGCGCTGCGTCTAGGAGACTAAAGCAAGGGGTGCTCACAGAAAACCTCTGGCCGAAGTTATTCTCTGAAGCACCCCGTTGCGCGCCACTTCGTCTGTTCTTTCCTAGTGCAAGCGGTATGCCGTCTTGCAAACCGCTCAAAATAAAGAGCGACTCTGTTTTTTGCCCGGTAGGAATTGCCCGCCGCGAGAAAGTTTTACTCCTGACCGCGATGGGCAAGACGAGGGCCAAGCTCCTGTTGAAAATGCGAAATCGGCTTCTACGCGGATTGTCGCGACGGTTGCCGGTGTGCCAGCGGAGACGTTACAATGATTTCTCGGTTGACCGTCGATTCAAAACGGTTCGCGTCAGTCCAGGGATAGAGCGTTCGCCAGTCCGTTCCCATCCCACTGAAAGTGCAATAGTTGAAACAGTGCGCCCTTAGCTCAGTTGGATAGAGCGTCTGGCTACGAACCAGAAGGTCGGGAGTTCGAATCTCTCAGGGCGCACCATTAATAACTCGCGCATTTCCTCTCGATATTGCGCTGCACTTCCCCGATGATGGCGCAACTTCTGAGGCGCTCGACCGGATTGAACGTAAGCGTAAGCCGCGCGATCAGTGTGCCGCGCGATTGATTGGAGGTTGCAGCCTTGTCATACGTTGGCGGTTCATGCTCGGCGCGGCAACTGGGATACCCCGCACCAGTGTGCTTGATTAGCGTAAAGGGAAAACAACCCTCCCAGCAGCCGTTGACCACCAAGAAAATCTACCAAACGCCTCATCTCACGCGCTATGGCAATCTAGTTGAGCTGACACAGTCGTTCGGAAACATGGGCAACACCGACAACGCCGGCGTTGGGCACAATCACAAGACTGCCTAGCGTAAAACCATCTTTGCCTAGCGCGGAATCCCCAGGTTGCGATCCAGGCGAATTTCCAAAGCAGTTCCCTTCTCCAGGATCAAGTCGTGCGCCGACTGAAAAGCCGTGGCTGCCGCATCCGCCGCCCCGGCGCCTGCGCCTTGCGCGGCCCCGCGCTTGCCACCCGATTTCTCCCCCTCCATGGCGCCTCGCCCCGCGCCTTCCACGATCGCCTCGGCAATCTCCTCCTTGGTCATACCCTGCCGGCCGATTTCTCCTTCTTCTCCAATCTGCCGCAGGCCATGCTCTCCGGGAACGCCCGTTACGGTCGCGATCAACGGCATCCATCCGTGCCCCGTATTGATTTCGTTAAAGCTCAAAATCATCCGCGTGCGAAATCCAGGTTCCACCGCGCTCACATGCCCTTTAATCTTTTTCCCCATCGGAATCGTCTGCCCATCCACCGTCACCAGAGGCTCCGCCAGGCGCGCCTCAAAATGCTGTCCGGCCTTCACCGTGCGCGTATCCAGTTGGTCGGTGAGCTGAATCAGGAAAACCGTTCCCTGGGGCACAACATTTCCCGGTAACTGCGGCGGCGGCGCATCCTGCGCCATGTCCTGCGCAACCAGCGATGTGGAGACCATCGACAAGCAGAAAATCACAACTAACGCATAGGAAACTTGGAACCCGCGGCTAGGCATGGATATCCCCCCCGATTTAACTATTTTGTTATTGGATGGGGGAAAGAAGGAAATTGCTGCCTGACGAATTCAGATTGGGGAGGGGCGGTAGGGGTCAGAACAAAAGCTTACCGCAGAGTTCGCCGAGAATATCCGCAGAGAACGCAAAGAAAATCAGTTTGTTCTCTGCAACTTTAAAGCTTCTCTCCGCGATCTCAGCGCGGTCTTCCTCTTCGAACTTTGCGGTTAAAAGCTCTCGCCAGCCTACCCTTTAGCTCCCGCGGAATAAGCCACCCGGTAGATCTGGTTGTGAATTTCGTTCCGCAGATCTTCCCAGATATTCTCCGGCATATCGAGAAACACCTTCACGACTTCCGGATCAAACTGCCTTCCCGCCCATTTCTGGATCTCGATCTTCGCCGCCTCCAGCGTCTGTCGCGGACGGTAAATTCGATCCGACGTAATCGCGTCCAATGTGTCTGCCACCGAGAAAATCCGCGCCCCGAGAGGAATCTGTTCGCCCTTCAGCCCTCGCGGATATCCGCTGCCGTTAAACCACTCCTGGTGCGAGTACACGATCTCCGCCGCCTCGGCCAAGAACGGAATCTTCTTCACGATTTGATAACCGTGGTAGGCGTGCTCCTGCATGATCGCCATCTCGTCGGCATCGAGTTTTCCCGGCTTGTTCAGAATCTTATCCGGTATCGCAATCTTCCCAATGTCGTGCAGGAACGCTCCGCGCGCAATGGTGTTGATCTGCTCGCGCGGCAGGCCCAGCGCCCGCGCAATCGCGATGGTAAACGCAGTCACGCGCTTGGAATGGCCTTCGGTCTCCCGATCTTTTAAATCCAGCGCGTCGCCCAGCGTTTCCAGCGTGATGTCATACGACCGCTCCAGGCTTGACATGGCCGCCTGCAACTGATCGGTGCGCGCCTTCACCAGCGATTCCAGGTTCGTTTGGTACGTCCGGTTTTCCACTTTCAGCCGCCGGTTCTCCAGCGCGCGGCTCACCGTATTGAGCAGTTGCTCACGCTCGAACGGCTTCAGCAGATAGTCGTATGCCCCGTTCCGAATCGCCGCCAGCGCAACGGAAATATCGTGCACCGCGGTAACCATCACAACCGGCATGTCGGGATACTTTTCCTTGGTCCGCTCCAGCAATCCAATGCCGTCGAGATCCGCCATCATCAGATCGGAAAGCATCAGCTCAAACTCTTCCCCTGAGGTCAAAACGGCGAGCGCCTCCATTCCAGAAGCCGCCTGTTTACAGGAGTATCCGGCCGTAGTCAGCATGGAAGCGACGATTTCCCGAATCGGTTCTTCGTCGTCAACTACAAGAATGCGATCTGGCATGGGGTTACACGAAAGTCTATCGGCGATTGTAACCCACTCGCGAGATGCCGAAAGTAATCATTCAGGTCCCGAAACTCCATCGAGAATCCCTCGGGACATGATATTCACAAGCAAGGAAGACGTACGTCCGCACTGCGATGAACGCATACCTCTGGTCGATTTGGAATACGGCTACCCGGCTTGGCCTCGCCCGGCCCTCCACCGCAGAACTGGCGCTGCTGATTCTGCTGGGCGCGACCGTGCTTGCCCTGCGCACCTTCCGTGAAAACTATCTGAAGGTTTGGATCGTAGGCTGGCTCGCGCTTGTAGCCTCGCGCCTCGCCGAGCATTGCTTCGCCGCGAAAATTCCTGCGCCCTTTGATTTGGTTGTGGTGCAGACCACGTTCCTGCTCGCCGCCGGTTTGCTGGCGGGCGCCATCCTGCTTTACACGCGCAACCGCGATCTTCTCCTGCCCCTGACGGTGATCACGCCCTTGCTGGTCGGTCTGGGCGGAGTTCGAGTTCTGTTATGGTCCGATTCCCTGCCCTTGCGCCTCGCCGTTGAAGTGAGTTATCGCTTCATCCTTCTGACTGCTGCGCTGGCCCTGCTTCGCGCCCGTCGCGGACGCTGGGAACCCTCTGCATGGCTTATCGCCCTGTGCCTGCCCTTGCTCCATCTTTCCTGGCCATCGTTCACCGACAGCATTCCAGACACGGCCTACCTGGCGGCTGAGATTGCTCTCGGCGTTTGCATGCTGCTCGTGGTATTCGAGGAAGCGCGGGCGCGCACTCGCAGGCTTTACGCCGTTCAAGCCATCACCAACAGTCTGCTCACTGCCCAGCAATACGGCAACGTTGTTCAGTCGGCCATCGAGGAATTAAAAAAGCTGACGCGCGTTCGCGCCGCGTGGTTTCGTCTGCGCGAAGGCGAACAACTGGTGGCCACTCACGCCGTCGGGCTTTCCTCCGACTTCCTGCGCGACTCCGGACTTACCCCG
>DATBEI010000054.1:0-23663 GCA_036269595.1 Candidatus Sulfotelmatobacter sp. | reverse complement strand
GAACGAGAAGGATTCATTGGGGTCAACGAGGCTGGAGAGTAAAGAAAGGGGAATCGATCATGATGCCTGTGATAGCAGCCAAAATCCTGGCTGGATTTGTTGTGGGCGTCCTCATCGGTATGACCGGGGTGGGTGGCGGTGTTCTCATGCTCCCGATTCTGATCTTCGGCTTGGGTTACTCGCCTCTCGTGGCAGTCGGTTCCGACGCGCTATTTCAATTCTTCACCAAAATCCCAGCCGGACTGCTGCACCTGAAAAATGGAACGGTCCGGCGGAAGGTTGTCCTCGCGTTGGCCCTGGGAAGCATTCCCGGCTCCTTCGCTGGAGTCAAGCTGCTGATCTACATCCGTCTCCTCTACGGAAACGGGGTGAATACTTTTATCAAGACGGCAGTAGGCGTGCTGCTCATTGTGATTCCAACGATGCTGCTCCTGCAGAAGCGAATCGAAGAGCGAATCGCGAATCGTGCGCCGTCCATGAAGGGTTTCGCCGGGATGGCGATCATCGGCCTCACCGTGGGTTTCGTCGTGGGCATGACTTCGGTCGGTTCGGGCAGCATCATCATGATGCTGCTTCTCTTGTTCTACAGTTTCCCGCCCAAGATCAATGTCGGGACTGACGTGGCGCATGCGGTTGTACTTTTTGGCGTGACGGGGTTGCTTCAATTCAAGGCGGGCAACGTGGATTCGGGACTGGTGGCGTCGCTTTTGATTGGATCGATCCCCGGCGGGCTGCTGGGTTCGCACCTGGCGATGCGGGTGCCCATGCTGTGGTTGCGCCGGCTGCTCTGTGCGTTGCTGCTGATTACCGGCGCGCGCATGTTGTGGGCTTGATAGCGAGGAATGCGGACGGCGTTGTCGATGATCCAAGAAAAAATACGCGGTTCTTCCTACGCCGAAATTCTGCAACGCATTGAGGCGGCTCTGGACGCAGCCCGCAGTGTCTTCGCACGCTTCACGCCGGGGGCAATCGAGACGGAATACAAGATTGGGCACGATCCGGTGACCGAGGCGGATCGCGCTTTAGACGCAGTTCTGTGCGAGAACCTGTTACGCGAGGGTGAGGGATGGCTCTCGGAGGAAACTGCCGATAGTGCTTCACGACTCGACAAGGAGCGCGTATGGATTGTCGATCCGCTGGACGGGACTCGCGAATTTGTAATCGGGCTGCCCGAGTTTGGCGTTTCCATCGGCTGCGTGGAAAGCGGCGTGCCTGTGGCTGGAGGAATCTATAATCCGGCGACCCACGAAACCTTTTTGGGAGCGATCGATGCCGGCGTGCTCTACAACGGACAGCCAGTCCGCGCCAGCCAGCGTACTGCGCTCGAGGGAGCGCTGATCCTGGCAAGCCGGAGTGAGGTAAAACGGGGCGACTGGAAACCGTTCGAGGATGGCCGCTTTCGCATTCAGCCGATGGGATCAGTAGCCTACAAACTAGCGCTGGTTGCGGCGGGACGCGCAGACGTCACCTTCACTCTGACTCCCAAAAACGAATGGGACATCATGGCGGGGGTGGCGCTGGTAAAAAGTGCGGGGGGATTTGTTGCTACGCTCGAAAAAACAGACGTTATGGCCAACCGGCCCAATCCGTTGCTATCGGGCCTGCTGGCGAGCGGACCTTTGCTGAAAGATCAGTTGCTTGCCCTGGTTGAACCCCATATCCGGATGACGGAATCGACGCGGTAGCAGGCTGCTGAAAACTCATTTCTTGAACCGAAAATCCCCCGGGCCTAAAGGCGCGAACGATTTGCTGGATTTGCGACGCGGCTGCAGCCGCGCCGCGCCCCTTTCAAATCTTGATCGAGACCTGAGTTTTTCGGCGGCGCGCTAGTAAACTAGTTCGCCTGAGGCAGGGTGAACCACTCACTGAATATCAGCGATGCTGCGTTTCGACTTGAAACGCCAATCGCGCTTCCCGCGGACGAAGTGCACGTCTGGCGGGTCGAACTTGCGCAAGTTGCCCCGGTAGAACAAAGATGGGAGCCGATTTTGTCGGCGGACGAGCGGACGCGGGCGGCGCGCTTTCATTTCACCAAAGATCGTCAACGGTATACCGCAACGCGAGCGCTTTTGCGGATGATCCTGGGCGGCTATGTGAATTCCGATCCCAAAGAATTGGTATTCCGCTATTCCAAGAACGGCAAGCCATGGCTGAATTGCGGGCCTGACGGAAACGTCGAGTTCAACGTTTCTCACTCTGGGCAAGTTGCCCTGCTGGCCTTCACCCAGAGACGGGCGACAGGGGTGGATGTGGAACACATTCGCGAGAACTTCGATCACGAGGCCATCGCCGGACGTTTTTTTTCCCGGCAGGAGCGGCAGCAACTCGCGCTGCTGCCGCCGGCAGAGCGCTATCGGGGATTCTTCCGCTGCTGGACCCGGAAGGAGGCCTACATCAAGGCGGAAGGAACCGGTTTGTCACTTCCTCTGCACCAATTTGACGTTTCGCTGGGAGCGGAGGAGTCGAGCCTGTTGCTTGCGACCCGCCCAGACCCGGCTGAAGCCGCGCGCTGGACGTTGCGAGAGATTCCGGCGGGCGATGGCTACGTTGCGGCCTTATGCGTGCAAGGAACTGGCTGGCGGATAAAATTCTAGGCTGGCGTGAAAGCCAAATGAAGACCGAATTTTTGTGAGACAATGAGCATCAAATTTGGGGTTTAAAGTATTCGGCAGCCAGCGCGCCAACCCTTTTTAAGGGATCCACTCGATGAGCCGCACCGCATTCCCCGCTTCCTTTGCCCAGGAAAGACTCTGGTTTCTCGATCAGTTTGAGCCCGGCAGCGCCGCCTACAACATCCCGCGCGTGTTCCGGATCTGCGGCCCGCTTCACGTTGATGTCTTGACGCGTGCCTTTCAGGCGACTGTACAGCGGCACGCCGCACTGCGGACCATCTTTGACTCCATCGAGGGTGAAGCTCGGCAGGTAGTGTTGTCGAGCCGCGACGTCGAGATTCCAGTCGTCGATCTGAGCGGCGTGCCCGCAAAAGAACGCGAATCCGCAGCGCTGCGCATGGCGGCCGAAGAGGGGATGAAACCTTTTGATTTGTCGGAAGGCCCGCTGCTTCGCCTGACACTGCTGCGCCTTGATCCGGAAACCTGGATGCTGGTTTTGGTGATGCACCACATCATTGCCGACGGCTGGTCGATTTCCCGCCTGTTTCGCGATGTGACCAAGACCTACGCAGCTTTCTTAGAGAACACGGAACCGAACCTACCCGAGCTTTCGATTCAATACACCGAGTATGCGCAGTGGCAGCGCGAATACATGAGCGGCGAGGTACTCCAGAAGGAAATCGAATTTTGGAGGAACACGCTGGCCGGAGCGCAGACCTTGCTTGACCTGCCAACGGACCACAGTCGCCCTCCAATGCAGACCTGGCACGGCGCTAGAAAGGAAATCACGTTCAGTGCCCGGGCCCTGGCACAGTTGAAGGCGCTGGCGCGGAAGGAGAACGCCACGCTCTTTATGGTGACCATGGCGGCATTCCAGGCCTTGCTGTGGCGCTATACGCAACAAGAAAGCATTCTGGTCGGAACGCCAATTGCAGCGCGCAACCACATGGAAATAGAAGAACTGGTCGGGCTGTTCGTGAATACCTTGATCTTCCGCACCGACTTCCCAAGCAAGTTAAGCTTTCGCGATCTGATCCGGCGGGTGCGCGCTTATTCGCTGGATGCCTACATGCATCAGGACGTGCCCTTCGAAAAGCTAGTCGAAGAACTGGTGCCGCATCGCGCGCTCGACCGGCCGCCGCTGTTCCAGGTGATGTTCATCTTCCAGAATATTCCCAAGCAGATCTTTGAAATTTCGGGACTCACCATCGAGGAACTGGACTTCGAGACCGGCATCGCCAAGTTCGATCTCACCGCCGAGGTGTGGGAGGATGGCGAATTCCACTGCCAGTTTGAATACAACACCGACCTTTTCGAGCACCCCACGATCGAGCGAATGCTCGGCCACTTCGAACGACTGGTATTAGGCGCGATCGAGAACCCCGATCTGGCTTGTGCCGAACTGCCGATGATGAGCGCGAAGGAGCGGGAGCAGGTCCTGCTGGAGTGGAATCGAACGGCGACCAATATCCCCCCAGAGCAGCAACCGTGCATTCACGAGCTTTTCGAATCGCAGGCGGAGCGTTCGCCCGACGCAATCGCCGTTGTCGCGGGCAGAACGGAACTGACCTATCGCGAACTGGACCAGCGGGCGAATCAACTCGCTCGTCATTTGAGGAAGCGAGGCGTCGGACCGGAAGTTGCCGTGGGCATATCGCTCGATCGCACCGCTGAAATGGTGATTGCATTGCTTGGCATCCTCAAGGCCGGAGGCGCCTATGTGCCGCTGGATCCGAGGGTGCCTGAGGACCGGATCCGCTTCATGATGGCAGATGCCCAGCCAGGGCTCGTGATTACCGAGGCGAAATTGCAGCGCGCTGTTCTTGGGACAAGCCCGATCCTCATGGATGCGGACTGGAACATCATCGCGCAGGAGAGTACTGAGCGGCTTGAGAAGAATAGTAGTTCGCAGACTTTGGCCTATGTGATGTACACCTCCGGCTCGACCGGTAAGCCGAAGGGAGTGCCGATTGAGCACGGGAGTGTGGCAAATCTGCTGCGTTCGATGCAGCGCGAACCGGGGCTGACGCAGGCCGACGTGTTGCTCGCGGTTACTACACTGTCATTCGACATCGCCGGCCTGGAGATCTATCTTCCACTGATTTCGGGCGCGCGCCTGGTGATTGCCGGTTCGGAAGATGTGATCGACGGCAACCGGCTCAGAGATCTGCTGAGCGAAAAGGCGATTACGTTTATGCAGGCCACACCTGCCACCTGGCGGCTCTTACTGGGTGCAGGGTGGCAGGGCTCTCCCGATCTGAAGATCCTTTGTGGCGGGGAGGCGCTGGCGCCAGAACTGGCAAAAGAACTCACCGTTCGCGCCGATTCGGTTTGGAATGTTTACGGCCCGACTGAAACGACAATCTGGTCGACGGTGTATCGCGTGAGCGGACGCGAGGAAAGCACGATTCCGATCGGCCGTCCCATCGATAACACTTCGATTTACATTCTGGATTCAAACCGCAATCCGGTTCCGGTAAACATCACGGGAGAGGTTTACATCGGCGGCGACGGCCTGGCGCGCGGATATTTGAACCGTCCGGAGCTAACGGCAGAGAAGTTTGTCGAACATCGGGTGCTGCCAGATAAGAATTCCAGGTTATATCGCACTGGAGATTTGGGCCGCTTTCGAGCCAGTGGCGAGGTTGACTATCTGGGCCGCGTGGACAATCAGGTGAAGCTGCGCGGCTTGCGCATTGAGTTGGGAGAGATCGAGTCGGTACTGGCTGCGCATGCCAACATCCACGAAGCTGTCGTGATCGTTGCCGGGGAGGGTGAACAGCAGAGGTTATCCGCTTATGTAGTCGTGACCGATGCAAAGGCCACTCCTTCCGCCGGCGAACTTCGCCGCTACTTGCGAACCAAGTTGCCTGAACATATGGTTCCGGCCGGGTATTGGCGCGTGGAACGATTGCCATTACTTCCCAGCGGCAAGGTAAACCGAGGTGCGCTTGCTGCCTCGCTGGCCATCGGGCTGAGGGAAGAAGCCGAGATGGTCGATCCGCGCAATGAAACGGAACGCCATCTGGTGGAGATATGGAAAGAGCTACTCCAGGTTCAAGAGGTGGGGATCGAACAAAACTTCTTCGAGTTGGGAGGGCATTCCCTGCTGGCGCTGCAAGTAACGGCCCGCATCCGCCGCATCTTCGAAGTGGAATTGCCGGTGAAGAACATCTTTGAGGCGCCCACCATTGCGGCATTAGCAGTGGAACTGGAGAAGGCCCGAGCGACCGGACACAAGGCGCGAATCCGAATTCTGCAACAGCGCCCCCATGCAGACACGGCGGAGGCTACGCGCGAGGCGCTTTTGCTCGAACTCAGCAAGCTATCGGTTGAGGAAGCCCGAAAGTTCATCGAAAAAGCGGCGGGACGCAAAAAGGAAATATAACGCTATTATTTTCAACTGTTTATAGTTAACCCCGGGCAACCTCCCGGCTTTGCCATTGGTTATCCCCTTCGTTAAACCTGTCTCCTGAGAGACAGAGGGGTTTCCACGTATTTTTGTGCAGGAAACCATGTACTTCTGTGACTTTCTTTTTTCGCATTTCTGCGTAAACTCTAAAAATTCAAGCAAACCTCTGGCTCGTTCGAATAGTAACGGCAGCCCTGTAAGTCTTTGCCGAGTAGTTGGTTCCCTGCAGCCCAAAACTAATTTTTTTAGGAGGTACCCGTGGTTTCATTTCCCCTGTCTGCAAATAATCTGCAACGAGCGATAGTTTTCGGGCTGATCGCTGTTGTCCCAATGGTTTTTACCGCATGCGGCACACCTGGTTCGACGCTGGGCACTGCGGCTAAAGCGCAGCCGGTGCCGCTACCAACGGAGTCTACAACGACGACCTCCTCCCCGACGCCGTCGGCGTCAACGAACGGCTCGGCAACATCCACAACGACGACAACGGCTCCTGCAACTTCAGGAACCACGTCTAGCGGAACTACAATGGCAGCGTCAACGACCACATCGCCGAGCGCAACGGGCACGAGCGATGCGGCATCGACTGACTCCACAACGGGTGCGCCGGCCACTGCGTCTACGACCACAGCCGTTCCGGTGCTCCTGTTTAACGGGACGGGTACAATTTCGAGCGACGTATCGGCGGTGGAAACGATACTTTCTGCAAAAGGTTTGAGATATTCGACTGTGAACTCGGCGCAGCTCAATGCCATGAGCGTGGCCACGTTGTTAACTTTCAAGCTTTTCGTCGTACCGGGTGGAAACTCGATCACGATTGGAGACAACCTGAGCAGAACCGCCACCACGAACGTGCACAATGCGATCGTAAACGGGGGGATGCATTACCTGGGGATTTGCGCTGGCGGATTCTTTGGCGGGTATTCCATTTACAACGGCCTGAATCTCACCAATGGAGTGTGGTTCAACGTGTACGCCGACGCGGGTAAAGGGATAGGCAAGGAATCGGTCATGATTTACACCCCCAGTTCGGGCGCGATGGATCAATACTGGCAGGACGGTCCGCAATTCAGCCACTGGGGCAGCATCGTTGCTAAATATCCGGACGGAACACCGGCGATCGCAGAGGGTAAGTCTGGAAACGGATGGGTGATTCTGGTTGGCGTGCATCCTGAGGCTCCGGCCAGCTGGAGATATGGGATGACATTCACGACATCGGCAACCACAGACAATAACTACGCTGGAACATTGGTGTCAGCGGCGTTGAATGGTACCTGGTTACCACACTACTGAGTTCGTAACGTTCACACATTGCTTTAGAAGAGAAGAGCCGGAGATAATTCCGGCTCTTTTTCTTTTCGCCGGTTTGTTCTCAAGACTGAGTTAGTGACGGGCCATCTCGTCGGGCGTGCCGCCCTCGGTCAATTTCCAGGAGTTCTCGATGTAGAAATCGCCGGAAGCTTGCTTCCCTGTGGCGACATTGAGGGTGGCGCAACGCTGGCGAAGATCGATTTCCTGACCGTTGGATTCGATGGAGAGGTCCACGCGATAAAGGCCAGGCACCACCGGGAGCACCGGACACTGGAACTCGACAACGCCTTCCCCGGGCTCAAGGCGAACACCACCCTGCGACGAGTCTGTTGTGAGCTGAGCGCAAAGATAGCCGCTGGGCCAATAGAGCGAGATTCGAAACACGACCCCTGACAGAGCCTGGCGAATGCGGTAACCGAGGCGCGCAACCATCGGATGCCCGGTGCGAACGCCTGCAGCAGAACCGGGTGCCGAAAAGGAAATTCCGGTACATTGCGCGGCCGACAGATGTTCAGGCAGGACGGGAGAATCGGGATCGGCGGCAAAGGTCATTTGCTGATACTGGTCGATCACCTGCCGAGGCGGACCTTCCGCTGCCACTCGGCCATGATGCAACAGTAAAGCGCGGTCGCAGAGGCGATAGACGGCAGCCAAGTCGTGAGAAATGAAGATAATGGTGCGGCCAGCGCGCCGCAGCTCCGCGATACGGTCAAGGCATTTGGTTTGAAAAGCGAAGTCGCCGACGGCCAGAACTTCGTCAAGCAAGAGAATGTCGGGATCGAGGTGAGCGGCAATGGAGAATCCCAATCGCACATACATTCCCGAAGAGTATCGCTTGACCGGCACGTCGATGTACTGATCGACCCCGGCAAAGTCGATGATGCTATCGAGTTTCCGGCGGATCTCGGAACTGCGCATCCCGAGCATGGCGCCGTGCAGGTCAATGTTCTCGCGTCCGGTGAGTTCAGGATGAAAGCCGGATCCTACTTCGACCAGCGCAGCCAATCTCCCTCGAACCGTGATCTCGCCATGAGTGGGAGTGGTGATGCTGGAAAGAATTCTAAGGATGGTGGTCTTGCCGGCGCCGTTATGTCCGACAATGCCGAGTGCCTCGCCTTGTTCGACTTGAAAACTGACGTCCCGAAGCGCCCACATGGGAGTCGAGCGCCTGCCGGTAAAAGCGGAGTGCCAGCTTTTCGGCGCATTCCCGGAACTGCGGAGTTTGTAGTACTTCGAGACTCGATCTAGCTTGATGTCGATCATGCGTTATGTCGATCCGCGCTTCAAATAACGTCGGCCATCGTGGCTTCAGAAGACTTGAAATAGGCATAGGCGACGGCCAGACACGCGAATGCGATTGCGGCTGAGAGTGCGAGACTGGCGACGTCAGGCCGTTCACCGCGGAGTAATACCGTCCGAAAATTCTCAATCAGACCAGAGATAGGATCGAGCAAGAAAAGCTTTCGGTAGCGCGTGGGAACAGATTGAATCGAGTAGACAACAGGAATGGTAAACATCCACACCTGCAGCAAGAGGGGCAGGGCGAGGCCAATATCGCGGAAGCGAACGTGAATCGCTGAGAAAAGAAGAGCGACGGCAGCGGCGAATCCGGCGATCACGATTACGATAGGGATCGCAAACAAGGCATTCCATGTTGGCGAGATCCGGTAATAGGCCATGAACGCCGCGAGGATCAAGCAGCCCATGAGAAAATCCGCGCAGCCGGCGGCGAGATAAGACAAAGGTATGATCTCGCGAGGAAAATACATCTTGGTCAGTAGATTTGGATACAAAACCAAGCCGTGAACAGCGCTTGAAATCGAGGTAGAAAAGAAAATCCACGGCAGTAGCGCGCACAAGACAAACAGAGGGTAAGGAATGCCTCCGGTGGCCACTGTGGTCACCCGCGTGAATACGATGGTGTAGATGATCATCAAGGCGAGAGGCTGAAAGATCGCCCAGAGCCAACCCAGAATGGACTGCTTGTAGCGAACTTTGAGCCGAAAACGACTCAGAACCCAGAGCAGGTCGGAATAATGAGCGAGATTCCGCAAACCGCTGAAGATCGTGCCGAAGGAAAATGCGGGCGGACGAATAATGCGAATGGAAGGGTCGTGATGATCATGGGTGGCGGCCGCAGGTTGCGTTAGAAGAGAGCGCGCCACGGGTGCCTCCAAGCCGGCCTCAGCGCGCCCGGTGATCGCTGAATCCCCTTTGTTCAATGTGCTTCCAAAGGCTTCGTCATGGGTTGCATTGAATAGACGTCGTGCGACGCCGCCGGCTGGGTTGGCTGGGAGTCGAGATCTCTGACTTCCCGCAGCTTGTTTGCCAGCAGTTGGCCGACGATTCCGAGTTGAGGTTGCCGCAAGAACTCCTCGTGGCCGCAGTTTAGCTCGCAGATTTCGACGCCGCCGCTGGAACGGTGTCCCCAGCCCATTTTGCGGTCGCGCACATAGTAATAGGGCTGCCTGGCACGCTTGAAAAGCAGGACTGGAGCCTGGAAGCTCGGTTCGAGAAAGTCTCCGCCGGGCCAATACGCCCGACCCCACTGCGTGTTTAGAGAGTCTCCCCGATTACCTGCACTCAACAGTAGGCGCTGGCCAAATTTTTTCATGAGCGCGATCTTCTCCGGCCACAAAAGCCTGCGGAAAAACCGCAATCTGTGGCTGTAATAGTCAATCGCCCACAGAAAGCGGATCTGCGAGTTCTCCAGTACCCACGTATCGAAGATAGCGAAGCAGCCAACCTGTTCGCCCTGCGATTCAAGTTCAAGGATCATTTCCTGCGCGATCAACGCGCCTTCACACATTCCCCCAAGGCAGTAGGGCCCATGCGGTTGCACCGATCGCATCGCAGCAATGCACTCCTGAGCAAGCCTCTGCAACTCCTGCTTGCTAAATGGGCGGTCCAGAATGACGGGGCCGGAGGCTTGCACCTTGTACACGGACTGATCCTTGCCCAAGTGGCGAGCCAACAGGGCCCAGCCAAAGGTGTCGACCCCGGGTGCCGCGATCGCAAAGAAAGGCATTTTGTCATCGCCGTCTTGGAGCTTCATCAGAAGCGGGTCCGGTTCAGGGACGACAGCATCCACGCGCAAGAAGGGAGCAAAAGCTTCGATAGTGGGCGCGCGGAAAATGGCCGACACCGGAATCTGTTTGCCTGTGATCTGGTGAATGTGGGCGACGAGACGAGCGGCCATCAGCGAGTGCCCGCCAACGTCGAAGAAACTGTCGCGAATCCCGACTTCCGGAATACCGATAACATGCTTCCAGATTTCAACCAGCAGTTTCTGTTCGCGATCAGTAGGCTCGAACCGGCGGACAAGCGGTTTCGGAACCGGCGCCATCGCGGTATTTTTGTTTTCTTTCGAGAGGCTGTTTGCGGAAGCAAGGTTCAGAAGATCGGCAGAAGGCACGCTGGGCACCTGTAAAGCCAGGATGCGCGCGTCCGGAGCGGCGACAACCCCCTCGAGCAAGGAAGTATAGTCGCTCAGCATACGCTGGATGCGTTCTTGACCGAAAAGGTTCCGGTTATATTCGATCTGTGCCCACCACTGTTGGTCGATGTCTTCGATGAGCGTCAAGCTGATATCGAAGATCGACGATTCCGCGCTCACAATGTAGGGAAAGGCCGTCAGGTCGCCGAACTCGTGCGATCGAACTGCAGCCTTGAGCGTGGCGAACATAACTTGAAAGATCGGGTTGAAACCGAGATTGCGCTCGGGCTGCAAGACCTCAACTATTTTTTCAAATGGAACATCGGCATTGGAGAATGCGCCCAGAATCGTTTCCTTGACCTGCGCCACAACGTCCGCGAAAGTTGGATTGCCAGAAAGGTCATCGCGCAAGACCAATGTACTGACGAAGAATCCCATCAGTCCTTCAGTTTCGACCTGGTTGCGGCCTGCGACCGGAATTCCCACAACTACGTCGCCGTGCTTGACGTAGCGGTGAAGCAAGACCTTGAATGCCGCCAACTCCACCATAAAGGGCGTAGCTTCGCAACGAATTGCGGCCTTCTTGATTCCGTTTACGATGTCGCTGGAAATGGGGACCGACTGAACCGCTCCTTCGAAACTTTGTTCCTCTGGGCGGGGAGCATCGGTGGGCAGATCGAGCAAAGCGGGTGCGCCGTCAAGCTTGCTTTTCCAGTAAGCGAGTTGCTGCTGGACTCGGCCGGTATTGAACCACTCCAATTGCCACTCGGCAAAATCTCCATAGCGAATGGGTAACGGAGGCAATGCGGGCGATTGGCCGCGGGAAAAAGCAGCGTAGAGCGACTCCAATTCGCGCGCGAAAATCTCCACGGACCAGGCGTCCGTAATGATGTGGTGCATGGTGCAAAGAAAAACGTGATCCAGCGGCGTCACGCGGAACAGCCGCACTCGGCAGAGCGGCGCCTCGCTCAATTCGAAGGGTTCTTCAACTTCGCGGCGGGCAAGTCGATAGGCCTCCGCGGTGGGATCAGGCGCGCCGCTCACATCGCTGAGCGTGATGGGGAGGTTGCAGATGTTCTCGCTCTCCACCACCTGCTGCAGCGTATCCCGCTGAAGGCGGAAAGCTGTGCGCAGGCTGTCATGCCGGATCGCTAATTCCCGAACGCTCGCTTGTAAAGCATTGAGATCGAGCGAACCTCTCAGCCACAATCCCAGATGAACGTTGTAAGCCCCGCTTCGATCTTGCAATTGTTGAAGAAACCACAAACGTTGCTGCGCCAGAGATGCGGAGTAAACCGTGGGACTTGCCTGGGCGAGTAAATCGGCAAGACGCTTCGCGTGATCGGTCCCGAGAGGTTGGCTTCCGGAAAGCATGTTGTCTATTCCCCTTCGGACCCGCAGGCCGCCGCATTAATGGAAAACAAGCCGCATCGCGCAGACAAACATTTGCCTAACGTTGGCTGAGGGCAATTTACGGAGAACCGGACGTAAGAGAAGATAAGCCGGGCACGAACTGCACGAACCCATGGGACAGCTGACGATAGTGACATCTGAAATCCTAAAACAACGCCCACATCTTGAGGGGGGATGATTGGTCTAATTCAGAACTCAGGGGGACGGCCAGAAGAGCCACCCGAGCCCGATTTTGGGCAATTATATACTTGAAAGCAAATTGGCGAATAGGACAATATAAGCCTGTCCCGGCGCCGGACCTGGCCCCCTCTGCGGGCGCATATAAGAATGGCAAAAGCGGGGAAAAGCGGAATACAGTGAAACCCCTATATTCCTCAGGCAGCGTTTGGAGCATAGTCTTGTGGCTGCTGATCTCTGGCCTTCCTCAGGTTGAAGCGCTGCTGAATGATGCGAGACATGGGGAACAGCGATAGCCAGAATCTGGAACCAAGATCAGCCGGGCAATACACTAAACAATGTGCTGAGAGGTGGGTCGGTGGCGCATTGAAGCGGCTGTTTGCCACAAGTTCCAGATGTCCCTGATTTAAGCCGCCCAGTCAATGTTGTCCTCGCCCGAAACGCCAGCCTCTAAGGAACGAACAAAATGAGCCAATCCGTGTTCCCAGCCTCGTTCGCACAACAGAGACTGTGGTTTCTCGATCAGCTTGATCCGGGGACGGCGGCGTATAACCTGCCTCGCGCGTTTCGAATTCTGGGCCCGCTGAATGTGGATAACTTGACTCGTGCGTTTCAGCTGGTGATTGAGCGCCATGCCGCTTTGCGTACGGTGTTTGATTCCGTTGAAGGGGAAGGCCGGCAGATCGTTTTGTCGGAACCAGAAGTGGAAATCCCGGTTGTCGACGTGGAAAGTTTTCCTAACAGTGAGCGCGAGGATGAAGCTTTGCGCATCGCTGCTGAGGAAGGTCGCAAGCCCTTTGACCTGAAGGAAGGGCCGCTCATCCGGCCAGTGCTGGTTCGACTGGAACCGGAAAAACATTTCCTCGTCCTTACCATGCATCACATTATTGCGGATGGCTGGTCGATCGCTTTGCTCTTCCGCGAAGTAACGACATCCTATGCGGCCATCACCAAAGAGGAGGCGCCAGACCTTCCTGAACTTCCGTTGCAATACACGGAGTACGCGCAGTGGCAACGCGAGTACATGAGCGGTGACGTGCTCTCTGGCGAGATTGATTTTTGGAAGCGGAAACTGGCGGGAGCGCAGCCCTTATTGGAGTTGCCGCTGGACCATGCGCGGCCCACCACAGCCAGTTGGAATGGCGCCACCGAACAGTTAGACATTCCTGCCGCGACCCTGGCAAAACTGAAGGGACTCGCCCAGGCCGAGAGCTCCACGCTGTTTATGGTGGCGATGGCGGCATTTCAGACCTTGCTATGGCGCTACGCCAACCAGGAAAGCATCCTGATCGGAACTCCGATCGCCGGACGAAACGACGTCGATCTGGAAAACATGATCGGCCTGTTCGTAAACACATTGATTTTTCGCGGAGATTTCTCGGCCAACCTGAATTTTCGGGATTTGGTTCGCCAGGTGCGTGGATTTGCTTTGGAGGCGTACGCGCACCAAGAACTGCCCTTCGAAAAACTCGTCGAGGAATTAGTCCCACAGCGTTCGCTGGACACCCATCCGCTGTTCCAGGTGTTGTTTACTTTCCAGAATATTCCCCAACAAGTATTTGACATTCCGGGATTGACTGTCCAGGAAATGCCGTTCGAGGCTGGAATCGCGAAATTCGATATTTCGGTTGTCATGTGGGAAGCGGGCGACCTGCACTGCCAGTTCGAATACAACACTGACCTCTTTGAATCCTCTACGATCAAGCGGATGTTGGAGCACTTTGAAAGGCTGTTGAACGGGGTTGTGGAGAATCCTGATCTGGCAGTGGCGAAAATTCCGCTGATGAGTCCAAAGGAGCGGGAGCAAATAGTCGTAGAGTGGAACCGAACCGGCGCGGATTATCCAAGAGACTTAACGATCCCCAGCGCATTCGAACGGCAGGTTGAGCACACTCCCGATGCGACAGCGTTGTCGTTCGCGGGCACGAAATGGACGTATCGGCAAGTCAACGACGCAGCCAACCGACTCGCGCAGCGACTTGTCGAAAACGGAACCGGGACATCCTCGCTGGTGGGAGTGTGTCTGGAACGTTCGGCGGAAATGGTTACGGCGCTGTTGGGTGTGCTCAAAACCGGCGCAGCCTACGTGCCGCTCGACCCCGCGTATCCAGCGGAGCGGTTGAAGTTCCTGATTGAAGACGCTTCCCTGTCGAGCGTGGTGACGCGCTCTTCCCTGCAGGACCTCTTGCCGGAAAATGTTCGGCACGTCCTATTTTGTGACGACGGCAATGGTGCAATCGGCGAGCCGACGAGCAATCCTTCGCGATCGGTGGCCAGCGATCAACGGGCTTACGTGATTTACACCTCGGGCTCGACGGGAACGCCGAAGGGCGTGGAGGGAACGCATCGCGCCTCGATGAATCGGTTCTCGTGGATGTGGAGAACTTACCCATTCAGGGCGGGAGAGGTTTGCTGCCAGAAAACAAATTTGGGATTTGTCGATTCCATCTGGGAAATTTTCGGTCCATTGCTGGCCGGAATTCCGAACGTGATAGTTCCGCACGAAACGGCGCGCGATCCTGAAGAGATGTTGCAGTTACTCGCGAGTGAGCGGGTGACTCGTATCGTGCTTGTTCCTTCTTTGTTGCGCACGCTCTTGGATCGAGCTCCGAACCTGCAGCGCCGGGTGCCGGACCTGAAACTGTGGACGTGCAGCGGCGAGGTTCTGCCCGTAGATCTGGTAAAGCGTTTCCGCGAAGGATTCCCAGACGCCGTGCTGTTGAATATTTACGGTTCCTCGGAGGTGGCGGCCGACGTGACTTGCCACCAGGTTACGAAAGGAAAACTCGCATCCTCGGTCGCGATTGGAAAGCCCATCAGCAATACGCAAATTTATCTGGTGGATGAGTACAGAAATCCGGTGCCGATTGGAATGCGCGGGCAGATTTTTGTGGGCGGCGACAACCTGGCGCGGGGATATTTGAACCGTCCGGAACTGACGGCGGACCGTTTCGTCAGTAACTGGCTGGCGCCGGAACTTTCGCCGCGCTTGTATCGCACGGGCGACTTGGGCCGCTTCCGCGGAAATGGCGAGATCGAGTACCTGGGCAGAGTGGATAGCCAAGTGAAGCTACGAGGTCTGCGCATTGAGTTGGGCGAAATTGAGTCGGTGATCAACTCGCATGCAAGCGTTCAAGAAGCGGTGGTAATGGTCGGCGGAGAAGGAGAGCAGCAGAAGCTGGCGGCCTACCTGGTAATGCACGACACCGCTAAGGCAGAACCATCGGCCGGAGAGTTGCGGCGTTATCTGCGGACGAAACTTCCCGAACATATGGTGCCGGCGAGTTACTGGCAGGTGGAAGCTTTGCCATTGCTGCCCAGCGGAAAAGTAAATCGCTCAGCCTTAGCCGGAGTTGGCGGCCGGCCTTTGCAGGACCAGGAAGAGCTGGCGGCTCCGCGGAATGAGGTGGAAGCCAAGCTGGCGGAAATCTGGCAGGAACTGCTGGAAGTGGAAAAAGTCGGGATCGAGCAAAACTTTTTCGAACTTGGAGGACATTCGTTGCTGGTGCTGCAAGTTGCGGCGCGAATACGGCGAATCTTCGATGTGGAATTGCCGGTAAGAAGTGTGTTTGAAGCGCCGACGATTTCGCGATTGGCCATGGAAGTACAGAAAGCGGAGGCGATGGGCCTGAAGGCACGCACCCCCATTCTGCAGCGGCGTCCACGGAGTCCGAGCGTGAGCCGCGAGACTTTACTGGCGCAGTTGGACGGCCTGTCGTCTGCAGAATTGCAGAATTTACTCCAGCGGGTGATCGATGGAAAGCAACCTGCTTAGCTTGGATCGACAGAACGAAAGGTGACGGCAAGTCAGCGAAATTGCACGTTACGTCAGAAACTCTTCTTCTCTGGTTGGCGATATGTTTATTCACGAATTAGTAGCCCGACAGGCGAGAGCAGCCCCCGATGCAGTTGCGATTGCTGGTGAAAAGCAGTTGACATATGGGGAACTAAATAGCCGCGCCAATCAACTTGTTTGCCGGTTAGCGTTGCTGGGCGTTAACTGCGAAGTTCCAGTTGCTCTTTTTCTGGAGCGCTCTCCCGAGTTAGCCATCGCCGCCCTGGCCGTGTTGAAAGCCGGGGGAACGTATGTGCCGCTGGACCCGAGTTATCCGCTAGCACGCATCGCGATGCTGCTTGAGGATTGTGCGGCGCCAGTAGTTCTGACGCATTCTTCGGTGGCCGAGAAACTGCCCACGGGAAAGTGGCGAACGATCGTGTTGGATGGCGAGCAGGCGGAGATTGGGGATCAGGAACGTTCAACCGAACCGCAGATCAGTCCTGAGAGTACGGCGTATGTAATTTTCACGTCGGGTTCAACGGGTCGCCCCAAAGGCGTGCAGATTACGCACGCGAATTTACAGAACTTGGTGGAATGGCACCAGCGCGCATTTCAAATTACTGCGGCGGACCGGGCAACGCTGCAAGCGAGTCCGGGCTTTGACGCGGCGGTTTGGGAAATGTGGCCGTATCTCGCGGCAGGGGCAAGTGTACACGTTGTCGATGAAGCTCTTCGGCCGGCGCCCGAACGGCTACGCGACTGGATCGTCAAAACGGGGATCACCATCACATTTGTTCCGACTGCGGTGGCCGAAGCCATGGCGAATCTTTTCTGGCCAAGCGAAACCGCGCTGCGATTTCTGCTGACGGGCGCTGACACGCTCCGGCGGTATCCGCGGCTAGGCCTGCCTTTTGCGCTGGTCAACAACTACGGGCCGACGGAGTGCACAGTGGTGGCGACGTCAGGAGAAATTCGGGTTAATGGCGAGTCTGAAGGCGTTCCTTCCATAGGCCGTGCGATCGATAACGTTGAGATCCATATCGTCGACGAGCAGATGAATCCGGTCGCGGGTAACACTCCCGGAGAATTGCTGATTGGCGGCGCGGGAGTTGGGCGAGGATATTTAAATCGTCCCGACCTGACGGCGCAGAAGTTCATTGCCGATCCGTTCAGCAAGCGGCTGGGCGCGCGCCTTTACCGCACAGGCGACAGGGTTCGCATGCGTCCCGACGGCCAAATCGAATTCATGGGCCGGATGGACGAGCAGATTAAGATTCGCGGTTATCGCATTGAGCCCGGTGAAATCATGGCGGTGCTCAACCGGCATCCTGCGATACAAAGCAGCTACGTCGCGGCTTACTGCAATGGTGCGGAAGAAAACAATCTGGTGGCGTACCTAGTCGCGGCTCAGGGCCGGCCGAACCTGGCGGAGTTGCGCGCGTTTCTTGGCGAACATCTCCCGGATTACATGGTGCCCTCGACGTTCGTAGCCCTGCGGGAGTTGCCGATCACGCCGCATGGAAAAGTCGATCGGACGGCGCTTCCGAAACCGACAGCAGAAAATCAACTCGACGAGGAGCACTTCCAAGCGGCGCAATCGGAAGTTGAGCAATGGTTGGCCAGCTTTTTGGCCGGATTGCTAAAGGTCTCCCGTGTGGGAAGAAATGACAACTTTTTCAACCTGGGTGGGCACTCGTTGATGGGCGCGCAGCTGATTGCAAAGGTCCAGCAACGGTTCGGAGTGGAACTTTCGCTGCGGGGTCTTTTCGATCATCCCACTATTGCGGAAATCTCTTCGGAGATCGAGCGTTTGATTTACTCGAAGTTGCAGAAGATGAGTGACGAGGAAGCCCAACGCCTCCTCGAATCTTTCCCCGGAATCTCAGCATGACCGCGGCGAGCGTGCCTCCGTCGATACAGCCTGCCGAAAATCGAGCGCTGAGCCTTTACCAGTTGCTCGATCCGGAGGTGCTGGCCAATCCTTACCCGCTGTATCACAAACTGCGGAACCACGATCCCGTGCACTGGGATCCTTTTTTGCACGCGTGGATAGTAACCCGCTATGCCGATGTCGTGCATGTATTACATCATTTTTCCGCAAGTCGCACGCCATCGCCCGAGCAACTGAGCGCGTTGAACCTTTCAGCGCTCAATCCAATTGCCGAGGTCATGGTGCGACAGATGTTGTTTCTGGATCCTCCCGATCACACACGGTTGCGCGCGCTGGCGTCGGCTGCGTTCACTCCCCGTCGGGTGGAGCAATTGCGCTCGCATATTCAGGAAGTGATGAACGCGCTCCTGGACAATTTCGTTGCCACGGGGTCGATGGACGTGATCGCCGATTTTGCCGGCCCCGCGCCCGCGATCGTGACTTGCGAATTGCTGGGCGTGCCCGCTAAAGATCACGCAAAACTCAAGGAATGGTCGCAGGATTTTGCGGAGATGCTGGGCAACTTCCAGCACAATCCCGATCGCTTTCCGCGAGTCTTGCTCAGCGTGGAAAATCTTTGTTCTTACTTCCGCTCAGCGATGCATGAACAGAGCGCGCACAATAGCGAAGGACTTGTGCGGGCGATGATGGCGGCGGAGATTGATGGCGTGCGGCTGACAGAAGAGGAAATCATTGCCAACTTGATTGTGACCATGGTCGGAGGGCTGGAGACTACGACGAACTTAATCGGCAATGGCGTGCTGACGCTGCTGCGGAATCCGGCTGCGCTCGATCGCTTGCGCGGAGATTTTTCTCTCATCCCTTCGGCTGTGGAGGAATTGCTTCGTTACGAGAGTCCCAGCCAGCACACTGCCAGACTCGCCCCGGCGGACGTGGAACTGGGCGGAAAATTCATTCGCAAGCGTCAGGCCGTCATTGCGGTAATGGGTGCCGGAAACCGCGATCCAGAGCGGTTTGCCGACCCCGACGTCCTGGACCTTGCACGAAAAAATAATCAGCATTTAGCCTTCGGGTGGGCGGCACATTTTTGTTTTGGAGCGGCGCTGGCGCGGCTGGAAGGTCAAATCGCGTTCGATACGATTCTGCGGCGCCTGCCTCAGTTGAGACTGGATGCACAAGGTCCACTAGTGTGGCGACATAATCTCGGCTTGCGGGGACTAACTTCGCTGCCCGTTGCGTTTACTCCCAGAGATCCGACGCGAAACCCCGGTTTCGCGAATTAAGGACGAAACGAAATGGGCGCTGAATACCCAGACGCGAAACGAAAACTGCTGGAGAGATATCTGCGCGGCGAAGTCGGCGCGGGTACGCAAACTCAGCGCATTGGTCCGCGTCCTAAGGGCGAGCGAATTCCTCTTTCCCATGCCCAGGAGCAGGTGTGGGTCCATGCGCAAATGGCGCCCGATGTTCCGCTCTACAACGAGCCCGTAACCATTCACTATTCCGGGCCGCTGGATGTCGGCGCACTCGAGCGCAGCTTCAATGAAATTCTCTGCCGCCACGAGGCCTGGCGGACTTGCTTCGTGGTCGTGGATGGCCAGCCATGGCAGGAGGTCACCGAACAGCTTTCGATTTCGCTTCCCGTTATCGACTTGCGAACGATTCCGGAGGAGCAGCGCGACGCGGCCGCGGTGGCGATTGCAACTGCCGATGCTCGGATTCCGCTGGATCTCGGAAAAACTCCGCTTTTTCGCACTCGCCTTATTCGCATGGCTGACGAAGAACACCGCCTTTACCTCACTCTCAGCCACATCATTTTCGATGGCGTCGCCATCTATCGTGTATTTCTGCCGGAATTGGCCGCGCTCTACAAGGCGTATTCAGCGGGAGAGGCCTCTCCCCTTCCTGAACTCGCGATTCAATATCCGGATTACGCGGCGTGGGAGCGCCGAACTTTTACACGCGAGGCGCTGGCGAAAGACGTCGAGTACTGGCGCGAGAAACTCAGCGGTTCTATGCCGGAAGTGTATTTAGCTACCGACCGGCCGCACCCGCGTAGCCAGACGTTTCGCGGATCGATGTATCCGTTTCGCTTGAGTGGCAAACTGACGACCGAACTCAGAAACTTCTGCCGGCGTGAAGGCGCGTCGTTGTTTCATGCGCTGCTGGCGGGCTTTGCGGCCTTGCTCTATCGTCACTCGGGTGAGGAAAGAATTCCGATTGGCAGTGTAACGGCCGGGCGCAATCGTCCGGAGACAACTGCGCTTCTCGGATATTTTCTGAATACTGTGGTGGTGCCCGCGGATTTTTCGGGCGATCCGAGTTTTCTTAACTTGGTTCAGCGGGCTCGTAATTGGACTATTGACGTCCTCGATCACGACCGCGTGCCGTTCGACTACCTCGTGCGCGAACTAAAAATTGGCCGCGATCCCAGCCGCAATCCATTGTTTCAGGCGCTGTTTTCACTCGAACCTCCCATGCCGGAGGTGGACCCCGCGTGGCGTCTTACCCAGATGGATATAGATACGGGTGCGACCAAGTACGACCTTTATCTGGAATTGGATGAACGCACGGACGAAGTACTGGCGCGCTTCCACTACAGCACAGACCTGTTCGATCGCGAAACGATGGTTCGGATGGCGGCGGACTGGCAACGATTGCTGGAACACGGAGTGGCAGATGCGGATGTACTCTTGTCCGAATTGCCCGTGATGAGTGCGGAAGACGAGCGCCGGATCGTAGTCGAATGGAACCGGACTGAGCAGAGCTATCCCGACGCTTGCATTCATCAATTGTTCGAATCGCAGGCCACGCGCTCTTCGGAGGTTGTTGCCGTCGCGACTCCGAGCCTGCAGCTCACGTATCGCGAGCTCAACGAGCGCGCCAACCAGTTTGCTCATTACTTGGCGCGGCAAGGAGTGGGTCCGGAAGTGCCGGTCGGCTTATGCCTGAACCGCGGTTCCGAGATGGTAGTCGCACTGCTGGCGGTCTTGAAAGCAGGAGGCGGCTACGTCCCGCTCGACCCGAGATTACCGGATGAGCGGTTGGCCACCATGCTCGCCGACGTAAAGCCAAAGACGATAATCACAGACCGAAGCCAGCGTCGCGAGGTTTTCGGGGCGAGCGCGATTCACATCGATTCTGAGTGGGGTGAAATTTCGAGTGAGAGTACCGAGAACCCGAACCGCGTGGTGCGTCCCAGTTCGCTCGCTTATGTAATGTACACCTCAGGCTCTACTGGACGCCCCAAGGGGATTGCGGTTGAACACCGGAGCGTCGTTAACCTGCTTCATTCCATCCAGGGGGAGCCGGGGCTGAGCCCTCAAGATGTTCTTCTCGCTGTAACCACGCTGTCATTCGATATCGCCGGTTTGGAAATCTTTCTCCCGTTGATCACGGGTGCGCGCCTGTTCGTGGCCAGCGACGCTGATGTTGTCGACGGGAGCCGGCTTGGGGAGTTGCTCGTCGAAAGCGGCGCCACGCTAATGCAGGCCACCCCCACAACGTGGCGATTACTGATCGCCGCGGGATGGCCGGGAGCAGCGAACCTGACGATTCTTTGCGGCGGCGAGGAATTGACGCCCGATCTCGCCCAGCAACTGGCGTGCCGCTGCAGCTCGGTTTGGAATGTTTACGGCCCGACCGAAACCACGATCTGGTCTTCGATGTATCACGTCAGCGGAAACGAGGAAAACACGGTCCCGATTGGACGGCCGCTCGCCAATACTTCGATCTATGTCCTCGACTCTTATCAGAAGCCCGTGCCGGTGAATGTGACCGGCGAAATATATATTGGGGGCGACGGCGTGGCTCGAGGATATTTGAACCGTCCGCAAGTTACGGCGGAGCGTTTTGTTGCGATCAACGTAGAGACGGGAAAGTCTGCGCGCCTCTATCGCACCGGAGATTTGGGACGTTTCCGCGCGAATGGGAATATCGAGTACCTGGGCAGGCTAGACAACCAAATCAAGCTGCGCGGCCAGCGCATGGAACTCGGAGAGATCGAGTCGGTACTGGCTACGCATCCTGCGGTGAGGCAGGCGGTGGTGACGGTCACAGGCAACAGCGCCGACCAGCAGAAGCTGTCGGCTTATGTTGTGGCGAAAGAACGAGTGTCGAGGCCGGGAGCAGGAGACCTGCGCCGCTATTTACGCACAAAACTGCCTGAGCACATGGTGCCGACCAGTTTCTCGCAGATTGAGACTGTGCCTCAGTTGCCCAGCGGCAAGGTGAACCGGCTGGCGCTAGCCAGCATAGGCAGCGCACCGCTGCTGGACCAGGAAGAGTTGGTCGCTCCGCGAAACGACATGGAAACGAAACTGTCGGAGATTTGGCGCGAGTTGCTGGACGTGAAGCAGGTAGGCATCGAGCAGAATTTTTTTGAGCTCGGCGGACATTCCTTGCTGGCGCTGCAGGTCACAGCGCGAATCCGGCGAATGTTTGAAGTGGAGTTGCCGGTGCGGAGCGTATTTGAGGCGCCGACCATTGCCGGGCTGGCAGCCGAAGTCCAGAAGGCTCAGGCGCTGGGATTGAAGGTAAAAAACAAGATTCCGCAGCACTCCACGCATACCTTACCCGCGGACGCCGCTCAGGAGGAGTTGCGCACTCAGTTGGACAAGCTGCCGGCGCAAGAGGTCCGGAGTCTGCTACAGGACCTGCTGGACGGAAAACACAACTATGAATTCCGCTCTTGAGCACAACTTGACGGCGGAGGCGGTGTTTGCTCAAAACGGCGTTTTTCTGGAACGGAGCGCAAATAATTGCGACTTTTCGAATCGGCCAAGGGGAGCTTGATCGGTCATTTTGTGACCTGTACTTTGCACCGTATCTCCTTTTGTTACTTTAAGATAGACTAGAAATTAAAAACTGAAGCCAAGATGGCGTCCGCCATGCTTGTTCAGTCGAGGGGACTCGTTCAAGAGAAAGGCAGACTTGTGTTGGTAGCTGATCAAAATGAACCGCAGTCAGTGGGCCGAGCTCGTTTTGTGATCGTTTTATGTTTCGGGCTATTAAGCCTGACCGGCTGTGGCAACCAAGCCTCGTCGACACAGACAGGCGGGAGCCAAAACTTCAACATTGCCGTGTCTCCAATTACAGTAACCGCCACGGCGGGCAGTTCCAGCGCGGCATTCACCGTGTCGGCTACGGGCCAAAACGGATTCAGCGGGTCTGCCATGGTAACGCTTTCCGGCTTGCCAGCGGGAACTACAACTTCTCCAGCTTCTCCGTTCAGTCTGACCGCAGGAAGCAGCCAGAAGGTAACGCTATCGCTGCCTGCGAGCGCCTCGAATGGGAGTTACACGGTTACCGCCACGGGGAGTTCGGGAACGCTGTCGCATTCTAGCGCGCTAACCCTGACGATCGATGCGGCGCAGGATTTCAACATCGCTCTGTCCCCGAACGCGATCACCAGTGCGGCCGGAACGTCGAACGCAACCTTCACAGTCTCCATCACCGGTCAGAACGGATTCAACGGCTCAGCGCTGGTCACGCTCGCCGGGCTGCCGACAAGCGCGACCACTTCTCCCGCGTCCCCATTTAGCGTGACTGAGGGAAATAGCCAGACGGTAACGCTATCTCTGCCATCGACTGTCGCCAGCGGCAACTATCCCGTTACTGCGACAGGAACCTCCGGA
>DATBEI010000004.1:0-25707 GCA_036269595.1 Candidatus Sulfotelmatobacter sp. | reverse complement strand
GAGCGCTTTCCCGACATCGATTGGGATTTTCCGGGAATATTGACGGACTTGGTGGGCGACCTTTCGCTTTCGCCGGATCCCATCGAAGTCAAACTATTTTCCCCGGACCTCGCGTGGCTGAAAAAAGCCGCCCCGCAAGTGCAGGCGGAGATCAAGAGCGTTCCGGGCGTGGTTGACACCCTGCCGGGATTGACCGAGACGGGTCCGTCGATAAATATTCGCGTGCGCCCCGCCGAGGCCCAACGCTTTGGCCTGAGAGTCGCGGACATTGCCGACGCCGCCGGCATCGCCATCCTTGGCAAAACGTCGTCGCATGTGATCGAGGGGGATCGGAGTATTGACATCCGCGTCGCCGGGAATGCCAGCCTGGCCGGCTCCGTCGAGTCGATTGGAAATTTGCCCGTTCGCGCTTCCACCGGCGCGGTCATTCGCTTAAGCCAGGTCGCGGAGATTCAGACGGAGCCGAGCGAAGTGGAGCTGGACCGCGAGGATTTGCGGCAGAACGTCATCGTGACCGGGCGGTTGGAGGGGCGCGACCTCGGCAGCGCGATGAAGGACATCCAGGCGAAGTTGAGCGCGGATAAAACGCTGCCGCCGGGAACAATCGAATACGGCGGGCTTTATCAACAGCAACAGGAGTCATTCATGAATTTGCTTTGCGTCCTGCTGATGGCGTTGTTGCTGGTGTTCACCGTTCTGTTGATTGAATTTCGTTCGTTCTGCGAACCGCTGGCCATCGTGTTCGGGGCGGTGCTGGCGCTGTTTGGAACGGTGGTTGCGCTTTGGTTGACAGGAACGACGTTGAATATCGTCTCATTTCTCGGCGCCATCATTGGCGTCGGCATCGTGGCCAAGAACGGAATCCTAATGCTTGACTTGGTGGACCATTGGCGCGAACAAGGATTGAGCCTGGAGGATGCGCTCGTGCGTTCAGGCGAGCGCCGATTGCGGCCGGTGCTGATGACCTCGCTGGCGGCCGCGCTGGGGATGCTGCCGCTGGCATGGGGTTTGGGCAGCGGCGCGGATATGCTGCGGCCGTTGGCCATCGCGGTGATTGGAGCGCTTTGCATTTCGGTCCTGCTGTCCCTGGTGGCGACACCGACGGTCTATTATATCCTTGTCCGCCGACGCAAGATTCCGCACACAGCTTAAAATTCAAGGGCGGCGGAACTTCGGCTTCAATCCTAATCGAATTCCTCGGAACAGATTACGATTAGGATTAGGAAAAGAACCTCGGGGCCCTCAAATATAATACATCTTCCCCTTTTCCAATCCCGCCTCGACCATCTGCTGAAACGTGACCGCATCCGCCGTATCATTGACAGCCTTGCGCAGCCGCATCCAGGCATTGCGCAATTCCGGCGGGGGCGGGGGATTGCCCAGGGCGGGCGAGTCAAATATTTCCCCGTGAATGCAGCGGAGGACGTCGCCGAAAGTTATTTTTGACGGCGGCCGCGCCAGCATGTAACCGCCCTCCTTGCCCCGCTGGCTCTTGACGATCTGGGCCGACTTCAGCTCAATGAGTATTTGCACCAGGTAATTGGGCGGGATGCCCTGTTCCGAAGCCATTTCATCCACGGTGCGGGCGGTATTTTCCGCGTAATGCTGGGAAAGCCAGAGCACGGCCCGGGCGGCGTAATCGCTTTTGATAGAGAGCTTCACGAGTGATTGGCGGAGAGGGGGGGATTCGAACCCCCGGTACGATTTAACTCGTACAACGGTTTAGCAAACCGCCGCATTCGGCCACTCTGCCACCTCTCCGGTGGAGTCCCAGTTTACCACGGTCGCCAGAAGCGCGACTGTCGTCCTTCGGAGAGCGCTTTTTCACGGGACGCTTTCTGGGACGCTTTTGGGATGGCTTAGACTTCAGATGATATGAACTTGCTCGAGGCGCGAGTTAACCCCGTTCGCGTCCGTGCGGTGCTCTTTCGCTCTCCGAATAACTCGGCGCCGCTATCTCTTTTGAAAAACTCGAACCTAATCGCGGGAACAGGGTTCGACAACGGGTTCGAGGCCGCTAAGAGGTCGCGATGGAACGCTCTTGCTGGACACGCGCGCAGAAGAACGCGACTTCCGATTCTATTTGCAAGCTGTCGATGAGGTGGGTCGAAACTTTGTTCGTGATTCGTAACATAAAAAACTTGGTGGCGGGTTTCGCACTTCTGTCATGCACAATGCTTGCAATCCTGAGGGGGAAAAGCGCTCTGGATTTCTGCCCGACTTGCGGCGGTACTGGATATATTGCGAAGCCGGTGGATTTGAATGGCAAGTCCGAAGGGGTCGCATTTATCCGCGTAAAGTGTCCTGCTTGCGGGGGCATGGGCCAGAAACGCTCCATCCCACCTCCGACCGCCGGCTGACCGCACGGCCTGTGGTGCTTGCGAAACGTTCGAACCGGGCCGTCATACTTCCCGTCCCTAGGGTTGACGGTCCGGGCCGAATGATTTCGGAATCCCTCTCCGGCTTCAACTGCATTCGGTAAGAATCCAAGCTCGCCCGTCATCGACTCGCGCCGCTTGGGTTCGGGCGGGATATTCCGGAGTCACGCAATTCCAGCAGCTTTGGTTCGAGGCCGCTTGGATGTTGCCGATGCAGTCTCTACTCGGTTCCGCCCATTGGCCTTGGCGCGGTAGAGGGCCTTGTCGGCAGCTTGCAGAACATTTCCGGGATCCGCGCCGGGTTTCGTGGAACTCGCGACTCCGATACTGATCGTCACCGAAGCTGAAGGCGGAGCGGACACCTGGGCGAGTTCGCGAATGGCGTCGCCCTCGCGCATGCGGTTGCGCTTGCTGCGGCGGTCGGGACCGCGCGGAATCTGGCGCCGGTCTCCGCCTCGCAGACGGAATTCCGAGGATTCGATCACGGCGCGCAACTGCTCCAGATGCTCCACAACTTGGGCAGTGGTTTTTCCCGCGAACAGGATGTTGAACTCCTCTCCGCCGCAGCGATAAGCCTGTCCTCCGCCGGTCACTCTCGCCAGACCGGCCGCGACCAGACGCAAGACCTGGTCGCCGGTATCGTGGCCGTAGGTGTCGTTGAAGCGTTTGAAGTGATCGATATCCACGACGGCGATGGAATAAGGATGCTGCAAGCGAAGGAGCGCATCGTTGAAGGCGCGCCGCGAAGGCAACGTGGTGAGTTCGTCATGATACGCGAGCAGGTAAGAGTTCTCCATGATGGAGACTGCGAGAATGCACGCCGCCGCGACCGAGAAGAGGGTAGAAGTGCGCGGCGTGCCCGTGAAAATCAGTGCCAGGAAAAAAGCGGAGAGCGACCACAGCAACGCGCTGTCGACGGGCTTTCGGGTGAACAGGAACCGTGCCACCAAGATGATGCCGGCAGCCACGAATGCGAACAATGCGTACCCAGGCAGGGAGATGCTGGTGGCTGAATGATGCGCGTGGACGGAGGACGAGGGCGCTGCCTCCGCCGTGCGGCAGAGTACGCCAACTATGACAAACTGGACGAACAGCACCACGCCAACGGGAGCCGCGGAGGAAGAAGTGAATCCGCGTTCCTGCATCACCGCGATGAGAACGAAGTTCAGCGGAACCAGAACGGCTGCGGCCTGAAGGGCGATCGATCCGGCTGTTCCCGGCGCGAAACGCCCTCCGCTAAACAGGGCAATTGCTTCTTGAGCGAGAAATAAAACCAGCAAAGCAAAGAACGTGCGGCTGGAATGGAATCGCCAAGCCAGAAACATTCCGCCAAATAGTGCGCAGAAATAAAGGAAGGTGAGCGCCGGCGAAGCCAGCGTCAGCCAGCCGGAATAGGCGAGGAGCGCCGCCCCCAGCAGCATGATTCCGCCGGGCAGGGTCAAGGATTTTAACGTCGATTTACTCCACATCCACAAAACTGTAACTCCCGTCGAAAACCTGCTTCAGAATTATCTGCCTTGACGATGGCGCGAGGAATTGGCCGAGGAGGTTCGCGCCAGCGGAGATTCATTGAGTCTGTTCTCCCCTTTTGAAACATAACGCCAATTCTGCACCTACAGACCTTTGTGCGGGCATGATTTCGGCTGCAGTTGAGGGTTTTCTAACTAGACTGTGCTGTTGGATTAAGAAAGGTTCACATATGCGAATTCTTATGGCGGAAGATGATGAAGCTCTGGCGAGATTCGTTCGCCAAGGTCTGGAAGGCGAGCATTACTCAGTAGATGTTCTGGCCGATGGAGAGCAGGCGCGGGCGGCCGCAACGCAGTTCGACTACGACCTGGTCATTCTCGACTTGAACCTGCCGAAGCTCGACGGGGTCAGTGTTTTGCGGCACCTGCGCTCGAAGAAGCCGAGCCTGCCGGTGCTGGTGCTGACGCAGCGGACGCGGGTTGAAGACCGCGTCCAGTGCCTGGACACTGGCGCGGATGACTATCTGGCCAAGCCGTTTTCATTCAGCGAACTTTCGGCGCGCATCCGAGCGCTGGTGCGGCGCAGCCATCTGCCGTCGGAGTCGGTGCTGCTGGCCTGCGATCTCAAACTCGACCGCGTGCAACGGCTGGTGGAGCGCGCCGGCCGCCGGATTGATCTGACCGGCAAAGAATTTTCACTATTGGAATACTTGCTGCTCAATGCCGGTCGCAGGGTCACACGATCCATGATTATTGAGCACGTCTGGAACCTCACGTTCGATACGACCACGAACGTAGTCGACGTCTACATCAATTATGCGTCCTCGCAAGTCGACCAGAGAAAGGTCGGCAAGCTCGCAGTGGCCATACAGGTGGCCTTCCAGGAACTCGGCGTTTTTCCTGCCTCCACCACTCAGATTCCTCTCAATACCAGCGAGCCCATGCCGTTCAGCGCGGTTCAGGCAATTGAAAATGCAAAGCACACCGCCGATCTGCACTTTATCTCTCCAAGCACCGACGATCCGCTGGCCGCGGCGACAGAAGAGGCAAACTTGACCGCGTTGCAGACGGAACTGCAGCAAGCCCTGCAGCATGAAATCCTGCTTCACACCGTCGCGTTGCATCGTGAGACCGAAGGCTTGGTGATAAGTTTGCGTGAGTTCGGCTTTTTCGCCAGCGGCTCCGCGATGTTGAAAACCTCGGCTCTACCTGCACTGGATCGCATTGCCTCCATCCTCGCCGTACGCACGTGCAGCCTGCGCATCGAAGGTCATACCGACAACATTCCTATCCATACGCTACAGATGGCTTCTAACTGGGAACTCTCCACCGCTCGTTCCACGGAACTTGTCCGGCTTCTCATCCTGCGTTACGGTTTTCCCCCAGAGCGTCTGTCGGCTGCGGGATACGCTGAGTATCATCCCATCGCGAGCAACAGCACGCCCGATGGACAGGCCCAGAACCGCCGCGTCGACATTGTTATTATTAGCGAGCATGTTGTAAGCAGCCGCCCAGTCGGGAACGCATCTCCGTCGAAGCCCTCCGCCGGCGTTCTTTAAACTCTCGCTCCATGCATTACCCTGCGCCGACCAAGCGCCTGCACCACGGGGCGTCTAAAGTCCGTCGCGGTCCCGCCGATGAATCCGATAGGCCTATGACCATAGTCGCGGCAAAAATTTTCCCCGCGGGAGCACGCGAAATCATATATGCGAGCCCGCAATCCAAGCCGCGTTTGGACTCAAGGCGCGCCGATGCAAGCCGAAAGGCTGCAGTATGACGGCCGCGGCAATCCCAAGCGCCTTTGCGCTGGACGGCCCTCCAGACCCGGATCTGGTGCGTATCCGAGACCTAGTCTATCAAGTCGCCGGCATCTTTCATCCCGACAACAAGCTGCGATTGCTCTTCGATCGCTGCGGACGGCGCATGAAAGAGCTTAAGGCGCAGAGCCTACGCGAGTATTTCGAGTGCCTGACCATCAAGCCCGCGCGTCAAACCGAACTGATCGCCCTGCTGAACGAAATTACCATCGGCGAAACCTGTTTCTTTCGCAGCCAGCCCCAACTCGACGCCCTCCGCACCATCGTGATTCCCAAAGTCCTCGAGGCGAAATCCAAGTTTCCCCTGCGCCGAATGCGCATCTGGAGTGCGGGCTGTTCGACCGGCGAAGAACCTTACACCCTCAGCATCCTAATGCTGGAGGAAGCGCAACGTCGTCTCAAGGATTGGACAATTGAAATTCTTGCGACCGATCTGAATGAACGCTCGCTGGCGCATGCCAAGAATGCGACCTATGGCACCTACAGCACTCGCAATCTCACTCCCTACTATCGCCAGAAATACTTCGTGCCGGAGGGAGACCAATTGCAGGTCCAGCCCACGGTTCGCGAAGGCATTTCCTTCAGCCGTTTGAATCTTTCCGACGACTCTCGCATGACTTTCATGAAGAGCCTTGATGTGATCTTCTGCTGCAACGTGCTCATCTATTTCGATCTGGTTTCCAAGCGCCGTGTCATTCAGCACTTTTACAACAACCTTCTGCCTCACGGATATCTTTTTCTGGGACATTCCGAGTCGCTCTATGGAGTCAACGAAGACTTTCGCCTGGTTCACCTGCCAGGAGCCACGGCATACATCAAGGGCGATCGCGTGAAAGCGGGAAAGTAGGGCATGTGAACTCGGCCGCGACTAAAACAACGTTGCTCAATCGCATCGCGGGGCTCGACCAGATTCCGACCATACCAACGGTTCTGGCGCCGCTGCTGCGCTACCTTCAACAGCCGGTCGAAGATCTCGATGTGCAGAAACTCACCTCGATGATTGCGCAGGACAAGTCCCTGGCCGCGCAATGCCTGCAAATGGCGAACAGTCCGCTGTTCGGGCGCTGGCAGAAAGTAGACTCGCTCCGGGGCGCCATAGTAGCGCTTGGATTTCACCGCATCGGCGACATCGCCATGTCCTGCGGCGTCTTAAATATGATGCCGAAAGAATGCGGCAGCATCGATCCTGTGGCCTTCTGGGAACACTCTTTGGGGTGTGCCTTGGTTTGCCGCCATTTCGCCCGCAAAATTTCCTATCCTGATCCCAGCAAGGCATATCTCGCCGGATTGCTTCACGATCTCGGCATCATTGTGAACCTCTGGGTCTTGCCTAAAGAATTCGGCGCCGCCTTCGAAGTTGCGCGATCCGAGGGCATCCCTCTCCATGATGCAGAGCAACGTGTATTGGGCTTCACTCATTGCGAAAGCGGCGGTTTACTTACGGAAAAATGGGAACTCTCTTCCGAATTGCGCGAGGTCGTAACCTGTCACCACTTTCCCGAACAGTCACAGAAACATTCCGGCCTGGTCGCGCTTGTGGAGTTGAGCGATTTGCTCTGCCGCATGAGTGGACTGAACTACGGCTACATTGAAAACCGGCAAGTGAACCTGCTGGAACAAAATGGCTTCGCCGTCCTCTCGCAGCAATTTGGGACCTTGCGAGATTTTGATTGGGCTCGCCTCACCTTTGAACTGGATTCCTACATGGATGAAGTCCACGTCCTCGTCCGCGCCATTTACCGCACATAGCCCGGACCTCGCAACTCCCAGCTAGGCGGCCCCGCACGCCTGTCGCATCGAATTTCCGCCTACCGTCTGACGTCCCTCGCCGTTGAGCAGATGCCTGACTCTCCGCAGCAGCGTTTCAGTAGAAAACGGCTTAGCCAGCACCTCTTCCGGCTTCAGCTCTCGCAGTTCCATCTGCATCGCATAACCGGTAACCAACAACAGATTGAGGCGCGGGTTTCCTCGTCTCAGCCTGCAGGCGAGTGCCAATCCGGTCTCGCCCGGCAAAATCATGTCCGTTAGCAAGAGCTCAACTTGGGTGCCGTACTGTTCGTACAAGCTCGCGGCCTCCAGCGTATTCTTTGCGGCCAGAACCCTATATCCAGCCGATTGCAGCACTTCACAGGTCACTTCGCGGACAAATTGTTCATCTTCGACCAGAAGAATCGTCTGCCCGTTTTCCGGCATTCCCTCTGCCATAGTCGGGCACCAGCTGTTTGTTTCTTCCAACCTCTCGGTCAATTGCGCGTACATGGCTGTTTCCTCCGCGATGGCTGACGACCCGGAACGACGTTTCCTTTTGCACTGTTACACCTACTGGCTTAGCAGCTTGGCTGCCAATTGGAATTTGCAGGCTCGCGTCTGAAACTAAAGATATTGCAGAACTTAGGAGGGCCAGCTTTTCTCGGAATAATACGTCGGAATCCGCGGTGGTTCATTCCGGGAATCGCGCCGGGGAAAAGCACCGATTCGGCACCAACATCCTCTGGAACTCGCTCTTTTATTTCGCGCTACTCAGAATTGTTCCATAGGGATCGAGCACGATCTTGTTCGTTCCGGCAGGAGCCGGCAAACGGAAGGTAGATTCCTCGCCATCGGCAAACACTCTCCCCAGCAGCACCAACTGTTTCCCGGCGGCCACCGCGTAAACCGGAACCGAGGTCACAAGATCGGCGGGCGCTTCTCTCTGTCGGATGGTTCCGCTAACCACACTGCCCGCTCCTTTCGGAATGAACTTCACGGATCTTAGTTCCAGCTTCGGCAGCGAGGTCCCGTTGATCCAGCCTTTCAGAAACCAATCCAGTGAACTTTTTCCTTCATAGCGTAACGATGGAGGAAGATCTTCGGCGAAAACATCGAGCAACTCCTGTGTAGAAATAGACTGGCCCTGGTAGCGGTCGCGAAGTTTTCGCAATCCGCGCACGAAAGGCTCCTCTCCGCCGCCAATGGTGACTTTGCGTCCTGTTCTTCGCAAAGCGCCATCGTTTAACATCGTGCGCAACATGTGGAACAACCATGTTCCTCTACCGTAAGAAATCTCTTCGTAGCCTTCCGGAAACCGCGAGGACAACAGACGAATCCCCAGCGTCACCGGTCCCGCTTCCATCGGAGACACTCCGTCCTTATTCGCCACGCTTAGATCGCTGCGGTACTTCCCCATCACTTCCCGAAAGCCGGCAGGATTTCTCTCTTGCATCATCATCAACGCGCAATAATTCGACAGCCCTTCAGAGAACCACTGATCCCGGTAGCTGCTCCAGGTAATCAGGTCGCCCCACCACTGGTGTGCCGTCTCATGCGCGGGAATCAATTGCTCGAGTAGAGATCGATAGGCGTCGAAATGCAATTGCTCGCGCTGCTCTTCATCGAGAAATGCATATGACGAAAGAAAGACCAATCCCGGCCACCCTTGACTTTCCGGCCCCGGCATTTGAGTTAGAGCCAGATGGCTGTACGGATAGGGACCAAACCGAGCGGCATAATATTGAATTGCTCGTGCCGCCGCTTCGCCCACGGTCGCCTCAGTTTGCACTGGCGAAGGAGGCCTCGGCACAATGAACTGTTGCCTTCGATTCACGCGATCGGTCGGATTCGGCTCGATTACCTGAATGGGAGGAGTCGGAAAGTTCCGTTCCACCCCGGTGGTGGCATAAATCTCGACCGGAATGTCTCCCGCCTGTACGGTCACCGCTTTATACTTGCCCAAATTGAATCCTGCAAAGGGAATCGGCCGCTCCGAAACCCAGCGCGACACCTGCATTCCCTCAGTGTTCGGGGCCGTGTCGCTCACAGGCGTTGATCTTCCCGTGGCCACCAGCGTCCAGCCTTGCGGATATTTGAAATTCAAATCGAAATCCGCCATCGCCATGCCGCGATTGGGATACCACGTCCCCCGTGCGCCAACATAAAGCAATCCGCTTCCTGCCTCCGCTAACACTTCCCCGCCGTAGACAAATTCCAGATCGATTTTCTGCCCCGCCCGCGCAGGCCCCGGAAGCACGACGGCCACAAGATCGTTCCCGCGGCGGGCCAGTTGCGTTCCTTCCACCGCCGGGTTATGGATGAACTCCACGGGTTCGCCATTGAGTTGCACGCTTTCTACCTGCAAAGATCTCGACAGCTCGAATAACAATGTCCGTGGCCCGCCTTCTCGCACTTCCATCTGCACCCGGGCCCGCGCATGAATCCGCTTGGGAGGCTCCACTTCGGTGGCAATGGTATAGCGCCGAACTTCTACCCGGCCTAGATGGGCTGCCGGTTTCACCGGATCTTTCGCACTCAAACCGACCCCGGACATCTGCTCTAGTGGAATCGAAAACGACGTCCATACATCGTAGAAAAGAGCGCCGTTCTCGGCCGCCTTTGGCTGCCCCACCAGCACCTGCTCGGAAGCAGTCGAATCAAAGTAAATGTCAAACACGCCAAACTTGGTCCCTTGCAACCGCGCGTGCAGAAAATGGTCGTCTTCGTTGATTGACTGATCCGTCTCCCCGACAACGGAATCCCCTTTTTCAGGAAGCATCCGGCTGAAGGTCATGAGCAGGCGTGTGGCATCCGGGTTCGCCAGGTTCTTCACGGCATCGCCCCAGCGTTCGACGAACTCACGCTTATTTTCGGTAGGTCGCAAATCCGGACGCAACTCGCTCGCGGCGTCATCGTTGAAGCGAAAATACGCAGTCGAAAAATGCTCTTCCAGGATTGCCATGCCGGTGAATAAGCTCATCGACCTGCGTTCCACTTCGTTCGGAGGAGTCAGCAACACTTCGCCGTAGCCTTCGAAAAACGCTCCCGTAATCCGGCCCATAACGTCCTGGGTAAAACCGAGCGTCCCGTCTTCCAAAGTAATGTGAATCGCCGCGCGATCCAGCGACGCTCCTCGCACCTGGTACACCCGGTCCGGATCCAGCCCGACTTGCCCAAGCTTCAGATAGAGCGCCTCAGCCGGTTTTTCGGGAGGGCTTTCGGCCGCCGCCCACCCGCCGCCTAACGCGCACACTGCCACGCAGATCGCAGCCGCAACGCGCCACCCCCCCGGTTTCACTAGTACCTTCGTCACGTAGGTTGAACTTCTCCCCGTTGCTAGAATGCGCCTGAATGCGGTTTCGTGTCACCATCCTCTTTATAGGGCTTGCCTGCTTAGCGAGGCTCGCCTCACCCGTCGGCGCTTGGGCAGACACGATCTATCTGAAAAATGGGCATAAGATTGTTGCCGATCACGTTCGCGAAAACGGTAATCACTTCGAATACGACCTCGGCGGCGATGACTCCTACGCCATCCCTAAATCGGTTGTAGATCATGTGGATGCGGGCGCAATGCCCGTCCTCCCGACGTCGGGCGCAAACAAGGTCACAGACCTTCCATCTTTCAGTCCCGCCGACAGCCTCGCCAACGAAATCGATCTCTTCGCACAGATCATTAAAGAAGGGAAGGTCGATACCGACATATTGGCCGCCTTGGAAAGCAAAGGAGACCCGGAGCTCAGCGCCACGGCGGATTTCATTGCCGGCAAATTTGAATCCGAGCACGGCAATGTCACTCGCGCACAGCAATATTTCGAGAACGCGCTCCGCTTCCAACCCGACAACACCACCATTCTCGTCTACTACGGCGCACTGCTGATTCGTACCGGCAATGCTTCCCAGGCTCTTTACTACGCTCAGAAAGCCGTAAAATCCGACCCGAATTCAGCCGATGCTTACGCCCTCCTCGGCTACGCGCAGTTTTCCTCCGACCACACCAAAGATGCAATCGCATCCTGGAAGCGCTCTCTGCAGTTGCGCCCGGATGCCAAGGTCGAGCACTTCCTGGCCAAAGCTCAGCGCGAAAATAATGTCGAGTCTGATTATGCCCAGGGCGAAAGCAGCCATTTTGTTTTGCACTATGAGGGAAGCCAGACCTCGGAGGCATTGCGCTCACAAATCCTCGCAGCGCTCGAAGCCGATTACGACGATTTGGTTCGCGATCTCGGCAACCCGCCCCGCGACAATATCCTTGTCACGCTCTACACCGAGCAGGCTTTCTTCGACGTGACGCACGCCCCGAACTGGAGCGCAGCGCTCAACGATGGGAAGTTGCGCATTCCGATCAGCGGCTTGACCTCGGTGACGCCCCAACTGGCGCATGTTCTGAAGCACGAACTGGCACACTCTTTTATCACCCAAATTTCCGGAGGCCGCTGCCCGACGTGGCTCCATGAGGGCATTGCCCAGTTCCTCGAGCCCAGAAGTCTAGGCAGCAACGGGCGCCAACTAGCCCTGCTCTTCAAGGATCAACGCCACATCCCTTTGAATGTCCTGGAAGGGAATTTTACCCGCTTCTCCGGAGCCGAAGCCCTGGTAGCTTATGCCGAGTCGCTGGCTGCCGTTTCCTACATCGACGATTCCTACGGGCTCAGCGATATTCAGACCATCCTGCAGCGTATCGGCCAGGGCAGTTCGACCGAGGCCGCTCTCCGAGCCACTATTCATTCGGACTACGGCCAACTGGAATCTGATCTGACCAGATACCTTGCGGAAAAGTACGGCGACTGATTCTGCTTCCCCACGGGTTGCCGAGCCCATATTCCTGTGCTAGCTTCGGCTGACATCCTATGTGTGCGCTTTTCCAGTCCAAGGTTCCTCCCAGCGCTCCGCTCACGGTCGAACCGGCGCCGGCACGGTTTCCCGCCATGATGGGAGCGGAACTCGCAGCTGATTTCCTCGGCACGCGTATCGCCGGAGATTTATATGACTCGTTCCGTGTCAGTCCCGAACGAGTCCTTTTCGGCCTACTGGATGTGGCAGGCCGCCGCGAAGACAACGGCGCCATTCTGGATGCCGCTCAAAATATCTTTCGTACCTTTGGAGCCGAACTCTTTTCGGGCCCAGACATCAACGAATCCGACTCTATGACGGAATTGAGTCTACGGATCAATCGAACGTTGCTCGAAACCTCTCATGGCGTTCATCCTTGTCCGGCATTTTTCGGCTGCTATCACGAAAAATTCGGCACGCTTTGTTATAGCAACGCCGGACACACACCCGGACTACTCCGCGACGACAGTGGGATCACCGAACTTGGTTCCACCGGCCTGCCTCTCGGTCTTTTTTCTCACGTCACTTCCGAGGCTCCTACGATCGGAATCGAAAAAGGCGCGGCTTTGCTGCTCGTATCTCGAGGCCTCGTTGAGTGCGAGGGAGGCCCGAAGCGGTCCATCGAAGAATTTGGGATGGACCGTGTCAAGCAGCTTTTTCAGGCTGCTCCAATCGCCTCCGCTCAGGCTCTCTCCGCCTTCGTCCTGAATTCCGTTCGTGACTTCGGTGCCGCAGCCCTCCAATGCGAAGACCGAACCGCCCTTGCCTTGTTGCGAACCTGATGCGCAGACAACTTCGCGGCAGTCGAGGCCCTCAAAGTTAAGAAGGGCCTCGCGGGAGCTACTCGAAGTAGTAAACTATTGGGAATCGGCCTAAGATCACAGTTTGCCCGCAATGCCAGCAAATTTTGGGGCCCCTCAATTATGAAGAAAAATGCCCTGGTTCTCATTGCCTTTGCCTGCCTGTCCGCTTTTGCGGCCGGTCAAGCCGCGCCCAGCACTAAAGCTCCGCAGACCGGCGTGTCGACGCAAGGCGGTCAAGTCGTCGAAGAAATCATCACCCGCGTCAACAATCAGATCATCACCAAGTCCGAATTTGAGCGCAGCAAAGATCAGCTTCGCGACGAAGTCAAGCAGCAGAGCCCCAGCGATCCCGACAAAGCCTTCGCCGACCGCGAAAAAGACGTTCTCCGCGACCTCATCGACCAGCAACTTCTTCTCGACAAAGGCAAGGACCTCGGCATCACCGGCGACACCGAACTGGTCAAGCGCCTCGACCAGATGCGTAAGGACATGAAGCTCGAATCCATGGAAGATCTGGAGAAGGAAGCCGCCAAGCAGGGCGTTTCCTGGGAAGACTTCAAGCAGAACATGCGCAACCAGATCATCACCCAGAAGGTAATTGCCGAAGACGTTGGCCAGAAACTCGCGATCGGCAAAGAAGAAGAACAGAAATTCTACGATGAACACAAGAGCGAACTGGAACAGCCGGAATACATTCGCCTAAGTGAGATTCTGGTTGCTCCGAAAAATGCCACTCCCTCCATCACTCCCGCGGATCAACCCGCTGCAAGTTCAACCCCGGCAGCCCCATCTCCGGCCGACGACGAGGCCGCACTCAATGCGGCCAGCGCCAAGGCCAACGATCTGCTGAAACAAATTCACGATGGCGCTAACTTCGAAGACATCGCGAAAAAGTATTCCGACGGCCCTTCCGCCGCGGACGGCGGCGCGCTGGGTATGTTTAAGCGCGGCCAGTTGGCAAAGGAACTCGAAGACAAGACATTTGCCATGAAGGCTGGCGATGTCACCGACGTGATCCGCACGAAGCAGGGCTATGTCATCCTGAAAGTTATCGACCATCAGATGGCCGGCATTCCTCCCATGAAAGACGTGCTTCCGAAAATTCAGGACGCGCTTTATTACCAAAAGTTGCAACCAGCGCTTCGCGCTTACCTTACTAAGCTGCGCGAAGAAGCCTCCATCTTCTATATGCCCGGCTACGTTGACAGCGGCATGAGTCCGAACCAGACTCAACCGGTGGAAACCGCCTCGGGGAAGGAATCCGGCGCCAAGAAACTCGGCAAGAAGAAACGTAAGAAGTTGGGCATCCTCTGATCTGCTGCTCTGAAGCGGGCAGCGCGTGCCTTATACTCGGCAAGACTCATGAAAGATTTCTACATCTGCGACTGCTCCCGGCAAGAGAACAAAGTCATCACTTCGACTTTCGTTGTGGTCGGCAAGCAGATCAAGCCCAAAAAGACAGGCGAGCCTTACCTCGCGCTCACCCTCGGCGACCGCAGCGGCCAACTCGAGGCCAAAATGTGGGACAACGTCGAGGACGTTCTGGAAGCCTTTGAGCAGGACGACTTCCTCAAAATCAAGGGCCTCATCAACAAGTATAAGAACCGTTTCCAGCTGACCGTCCATAAGTTGCGCAAGCTGGGCGAATCCGAAATCGACTTTGCCGACTATCTTCCGAAGACCACCAAGAACGTCGACGAACTCTGGCAGACGCTGACGACCTTCGTCTCTTCGTTCCAGAATCCGCACCTCAAGTCGCTCGTTCAGGCCTTCATGGCCGATCCTGAGATCGCCGCCGCCTACCGCAATGCCCCGGCAGCCAAGACCCTGCATCACGCTTACATCGGTGGCTTACTCGATCACGTCGTTTCATTGTTTCGCTCCTGCGACCTGATGTGCAGCAACTATCCGCAGATCAATCGCGATCTTCTGCTCACCGGTGCCTTTCTGCACGACATCGGAAAAATTCACGAGCTCACCTACAACCGCTCGTTTTCTTACACCACTAAGGGCCAGCTCCTCGGCCACATGATCATCGAACTGGAAATGCTGCAGGCCAAGCTCGCGCTCCAGCCCGGCTTTCCCGACGAACTCAAGACTCTGATCGAGCACCTTATCATCAGCCACCACGGCCAATATGACTTCGGCTCTCCGAAATTGCCAATGTTTCCCGAAGCCCTAATGTTGCATTACCTGGACGACCTCGACTCCAAGATGGAAGCCATGCGCGCCCAGTTCGAGCGCGAAGCCGGCTTCGACAGCCCTTGGACCAGCTATAACGCCTCACTCGGGCGCCCGCTACTCAACACCGAGAAATTTCTCGCACCCAGGAAGACTCCACCGCCAGAAGATCCAATCGCGACTCGCGAAGCCGAAGTCGATGAGTCCTCCGATCCGGTTCCCTCGTTGCCTGGCCTCGAGCCTCGGCAATGAGTCAAAAATCACATTCCGTCGCATCTGTTTGCCTTTAACCCCAACGGTCCAAGCACCTCCGATTTCCTCGGTAGTTGCCCCTGCTCCTGCAAATCCGGTAGATTGGCTGTTACCGTCACAACCAAACTTACCCGGAAACAACGGAGGTCGTTATGCGCACGCGTTTTCTGCTCTCCATCCTCGGTCTGTATCTCGCTTTCGCTCTATCCGGATGCAGCCGCAAGCCCGCTGACGCCAACGATAACGCCAACAACTCCAACCCTCAGACTGCAGCCGACAACAACAACGCCCAACCGGCGGCTCCCGCTCAGGAAGCGCCGCGAGAACGAGCGCCGCTCGTCGTTCCTTCGGGAAGAGAGATTACCGTGCGGCTGGGTTCCGCGATTGGTTCCAAGTTAAGCCGACCCGGCGAGACGTTCACCGGCACTTTGGAGAAAGACGTAATGGCGGGCAATGTGGTCGCGATTCCGCGCGGTGCACAAGTGAATGGCACAGTCGTCGACGCCAAACCGCTCGGCCGGTTCAAAGGCGGCGCTACGCTTGAAGTGCGACTCGACTCGATTAACGTGAATGGCCACGATCATCGCGTGCAAGCCGCAGCAAAAACATTCACGGAAAAAGGGAAAGGGAAGCGTACCGCCGTATTGGCTGGCGGCGGTGCTGCGCTCGGCGGCCTGATCGGCGGGCTCGCTGGCGGCGGCAAAGGAGCGGTGATCGGATTAGCGGCGGGCGGCGGTGCCGGCGCCGGAGGCGCGGCTTTCACCGGAAACAAGGAAATCGAGTTGCCTGCTGAATCCGCCCTCACTTTCGAGTTAACGCACTCGCTCGAAATTCGGCAGTAGACTTCAACCGTCATTCTTTGAGGCCCTTCAGTCGACACTGATGGGCCCTCGCTTACATTTTTCCACGGATCGCGCGGCCATGCTGGATTTCACCCGCTTCGAAATCCTCACTTTCGATTGCTACGGTACGCTGATCAACTGGGAACCGGGCATCCTCTCCGCTTTCCATCGAATTCTTTCCGCCCATGGAAAAGATCTCGACGACGCTACCATCCTGAAATTTTATGGGGATTTCGAGCAGACCGCCGAACAGGGAACCTTTCGTCCTTACAAAGAAGTCCTGCAGTTGGTCGTTCGACAATTCGCAGCCGAGTTGCGCATCACTCCCACGCCGGAACAATTGCGCTCGCTCTCCGACTCGCTTCCGAGTTGGAAGCCGTGGCCAGACACCGCTTCGGCGCTACGCCAACTCAAGTCCCGCTTTCGGCTGGCGATTATTTCGAATATCGATGACGCACTCTTCGCCGGCACGCGCCCTCAACTGGGAGTTGAGTTCGATGCCGTCATCACTGCGCAGCAAGCCCAGGCCTACAAGCCATCTCTGAAAATCTTTGAGTATGCCCTGAGCCGCATCAACGCTCCTGCCCATCGTGTGTTGCACGTAGGCCAAAGCATCTATCATGATGTTGTCCCCGCTCAATCGCTGGGCCTCGCCACAGTTTGGGTAAACCGCCCGTCAGCCCGCCCCGGCGTAGGTGCGGTCAAATACGCTGACGCCACACCTGATCTCACAGTTTCGACCCTGGAAGAACTAGCCGCCGTTGCGAGGGATTAACCACCCGGAAGGGGCGAAAGAAAAAGCGCCCCCAAGGAGGCGCTTCAAAATCGGCAGCTAAAAACTGGCGGGCACCTTCACCACTTTCCTCTGAATCGCCCACATCACCAACTCCGCCTTGTTGTGAATCCCCAGTTTTCGCATCAGATTAAACTTGTGCGCGTCCACGGTTTTCACGCTTAGTCCCAAAACGACGGCTGCCGAACGCACCGTCCGGCCTTCCGCCAGCAACTTCAACACCTCACGCTCCCGGCTCGTCAACACTCGTCTTCGCGGAAGCAGTTCCCGCGGCAGCCAAGCTCCCGTGCGCCGTTCCGGTATCGTCGGCATCGCTCCCAGGCCGCCCGCGTGCGTCCTTCTGACCATCTCCACTAATTCTTCCGCAGAGGTTTGCCGTACTGTGCAACTCGCTCCCTCCGATTGTGACCCGTCCCTATCACTTTCGTGGGACGTTAGAAACAAAACCTTGCTGTGGGCGCATTCCCTCAAAATCATGTGTTCAGCCTGCTCCGGAGTGCACTCGAAAATATGCGCATCGATGATCACAACTTCCGGTCGATGTTCGAACATCCGCCGTAGCGCTTCGGCCGCAGTCCCAGCCTCCGCTACTACGTCAATGTCCGGCTCGTCTTCGAGCAACCTCCGCAATCCCTGCCGAAGCAAGATATGGTCGTGCACGAGAAGACAGCGAATTCCTTTCTCGCTGGGAACTTCTTCGCGTTGTATCTGTGTGGGGGGATACACAGGCAGCTCCTTTATGGCCAGAGAAGATCGCGATGTGGCGCCGGCTGGACTCGGATTGAATCCAAGTGAAAAATCGTTAGTTCATTGTAACCGCTCATATCGATTTTTCGCTCCTAAAAATGCATTCTTTCGTGCCCCGGCGTACCGAAGCATGGATCATTTGAAACTGAAGCGCTTCCGAAAGCCAACGCGCGATGCTGAATCCTGCGTCGCATCAGGTACAATCGAAAATTTATATGTTGCGCTACTTCACTGCGGGAGAATCCCACGGCGAAGCTCTGGTCGCTTTCCTTTCCGGCATGCCTGCCGGTTTGAAAATTGACCAGGCGTTTCTCGACCGTGAACTTTGGCGCCGCCAGCAAGGCTACGGCCGCGGCGGACGCATGAAGATTGAGCGCGATGCCGCACACATTCTTTCCGGCGTCCGCCAGGGAATGACCATCGGCTCGCCCATTTCCTTGCAATTGGAAAATCGCGATTGGAAAAACTGGCAGGAATCTTTGCCCGTGAACGAAGGCGATCCCGCCAAGCACAAGCGCGTCGCCTCGCCGCGGCCCGGCCACGCCGATCTTGCCGGTGCCTTGAAGTACAACTTCCCCGAAGCCCGTTATGTTCTCGAACGCGCCTCCGCGCGTGAATCTGCCGCTCGCGTCGCCATTGGCGCGATCGCCAAACTTTTCTTACACCAACTGGGCATCGAGGTTCTCAGTCACGTCGTCACCACCGGCGCCGTCACGCTTCGCCAAGAAGTGCCGTGGGAAAAAATTCAGTCCCTTCACCATCGCGACGACGTGCTCCTGAACTGCGCCGATCCCGAAGTCGAACAGCAAATGAAGGATGAAGTCGATAAAGTTCTTAAGACCGGAGATTCTCTCGGCGGCGTGTTCGAGGTTGTCGCCCACCAAGTTCCCCCGGGCCTGGGCACTTACGCGCAGTGGGACGAACGTCTCGACGCTCTCCTGGCGGCCGCGGTCATGTCGCTGCAAGCCGTGAAGGCTGTCGAAATCGGCTCAGGCGTTGCGTCCGCTTTCGCTCCCGGCTCCGCTGTCCACGACGAAATCGGATACGCATCGACGTCCGCTTACACCGCCTTCTCCCGAACCCGCAACAACGCCGGAGGCATTGAAGGCGGCGTTTCCAACGGAGAAGAAATTCGCGTACGCGGCTACTTGAAGCCGATTTCCACGCTTCGACGCCCGCTGCAGTCGGTCGATTTCTCCACCCGCGAACCTGTCAAAGCCGCCTACGAGCGATCCGACGTCTGCGTTGTGCCCGCCGCCGGAGTCGCGGCTGAGGCCATGGTGGCATTGACGCTCGCGCGCTGCGCCCTGGAGAAATTCGGCGGCGATTCCATGACTGAGACTTTAAGAAATTTTAACGGCTACTGCCAACAGCTCAAAAATTATTAATGATCTATCCCATCGTAAAATTCGGCAATCCCGTTCTCGAAAGACCTTCTGAAACTGTAACTGTCTTCGACGACGAACTTCAAAAGCTTATCGCCGACATGTTTGAGTCCATGTACGCCGCCCACGGAGTCGGTCTGGCTGCCCCGCAAATCGGCATTGGACGCCGCATTGCCGTCATCGATGTCACCTTTCAGGAAGATTCGAACGCCAAGCTCGTGCTCATCAATCCTGAAATCATTCACACCGAAGGCAAACATACTCAGAGCGAAGGCTGCCTTAGCATCCCTGATTTTCGCGAGAACGTCACTCGCCCCAGCAAAGTTACCGTCCGTGCCCAGGACGTTCACGGCAAAGTCTTCGAAAAAACCGGAGAGGAATTGCTGGCCCGCGCCTTGCTGCACGAGACCGATCACTTAAAGGGCAAGCTTTACATCAGTCACATCAGTGCCCTCAAACGTGACTTGATGAAACGCAAAATCCGCAAGCTGGTAAAAGCCGGAGAATGGTAGAAATTGATCGCGTGATCGAGTGATTGAAAATCGCATGTTTTTTGATCAATCTCGCAATCACTCAATCGCTAAATGACCCAATCGCTTAATCTCGTTTTCTGCGGAACTCCGCGCTTCGCCGTCCCCACGCTTGAAAAGCTGGCCGAAGCCGGACACCGGATTCATCTCGTCGTCACACAGCCCGATCGTCCCAAAGGACGCGGCCTCGAGTTCGTTGCCTCCCCCGTCAAACAAGCCGCGCTGAGGTTAGATCTACCCATCACCCAGCCCGAACGCATCAAAAACAACGAAGAATTCCGGGCGCAACTCACTTCTCTCAAACCCGACGCCATCATCGTCGTCGGCTACGGCCGCATCATTCCGCAGTGGATGCTCGACCTTGCCCCACTGGGCAACCTCAACTTGCACGCCTCGCTCCTTCCGAAGTATCGCGGCGCCGCGCCCATCCAATGGGCAATCGCCAGCGGTGAAGCCGTCACCGGCGTCACCACCATGCGCATCGACGCCGGACTCGACACTGGCGATATTCTTCTTCAACGAGAACTCGAGATTGCGTCCGACGACACTGCCGAAACTCTCGCCCCGCGCCTTGCCGCTATCGGCGCCGACCTGATGGTCCAGACCTTGTGCAGCCTGCAAGCTGGCACAATTCACCCGCGCCCTCAAGACAACTCGCAATCGAGTCTCGCTCCAATCCTGAAAAAAGAAGACGGCCTGATAGATTTTTCCAACTCCGCCAAGGAAATTCTCAACCGTATCCGCGGTTTCCAGCCGTGGCCTGGCGTCTACACAAGATTTCGGGCCAAGACCCTGCAGGTCCTCAAAGCAAGATCCGCCGCCGCCGCAGTCGCTCCCGCCGAGCTTCGCGTCGAAGGCGATCAACTCCTCGTCGGCTGCGGCCACCAGTCCTCACTCGAACTCAAGGAGATTCAACTGGAAGGCAAGAAGCGCACCTCCGCAGCGGATTTCATCCGGGGCTATCGCCCGAAAGCAGGCGAAAAGCTGGGCTGACTCTGCGTAGCTTGTGACCTTTGCGGTTTAGTTGTTTTGATCCACTGGGCGAAAGCTACAATCTGGAATGCCCGTCTCTCCCGCTCGCGCCGCCGCCTTCGACATTCTCCTTCGGGTGGAGCGCGAATCTTCCTACGCCTCCGAACTTCTCCACTCTCAAGCTTACGAACATCTCTCCACCGCCGATCACGCCCTCGCTACCGAACTCGTCATGGGCACCCTTCGCTGGCGTTCGCGCCTCGATGACGAAGTTGCCACCGCCTCGTCGCAGCCTCTTTCCAAGCTCGACGCTGAAGTTCTCATTGCGCTGCGCTTGGCCGTTTACCAATTCCTGTGGCTCGATCGCATCCCGCGGCGCGCCGCCCTCAACGAAAGTGTCGAACTCGTAAAGCGCGCCCGCAAGCGCTCCGCCGCTCCTTTTGTAAATGCAGTCCTGCGAAAACTCTCTGCGACACAGAACGGACCAATCACCGCGGACGATGAAGGCGCCTCGCCCGAAATTCTAGCGCGCGTCTTAGCGCATCCCTTATGGCTGGTACAGCGCTGGGCTGATCAGCACGGCCTCCCCGCGGCCCGCCAGATCTGCCAATACAATCAGACAATCCCATCAACGGCCATCCGCCTCCGCACTCCCACCGCCGAAGGACAGCTTCATGGAGAAGGAATTTCTCTCTCTGCAGGACAGGTTCTCGCTTCCGCCCGCCGCGTCGAATCCGGCGACATCACTAAGACCCAGGCATTCCGCACCCGCCAAATCGTGATTCAAGACGAAGCCTCGCAACTCGTAGCCGCCCTCGTGGGCCACGGATCGAATATTCTGGATTGCTGCGCCGCCCCTGGCGGCAAGACGCTCGCCCTTGCCGACCGGAATCCCTCGGCGACCGTCACTGCCATCGAATTGCATTCGCATCGCGCCCGCCTGCTGCAAAAGCTGCTGCCTACCCATGAATCACGAATCAATATCGTCACTGCCGATGCCGAGCATCTCCCCGTCGCTGTGCCATTCGACCGCGTCCTCGCCGATGTTCCGTGCTCCGGCACCGGCACGCTCGCTCGCAATCCCGAGATCAAGTGGCGGCTCCAACCGAGCCATCTCGCTCAACTCCACCAGCGGCAGGGCGCAATCTTGCGCTCTGCTCTCGCTCAGGTCTCTCCCGGCGGACGGCTCATCTACTGCACTTGTTCGTTGGAAAAAGAAGAAAACGAGGATGTCATCGAGCAAGCCCTAGCTGAGAATTCTTCCTTTCGCCTGCTTGACTGCGGCCTCGAGCTACAGCGTCTGAAGACGGTTGGCGATTTAACTTGGTCGGGCCCCCCACTCACGCGCGGCCTCTACCTCCGCACTCTCCCAGGCATCCATCCCTGCGACGGCTTTTTTGCCGCGATGTTGGAACGCATCTAGATCCATGACATCCGGGTGAATCCGTGGCCTGCTTTTACCGTACCTCGAAATTAACTGCACTTCCCGCAAACACTTTCTGTCCCGCAGCCGGCACTTGCGAAACAATAATGCTCGCCGGTGTCGCCTGCGCCGGTTCTGGAGTCTGAGCGGGGGCAGCCGGGGCCGCTGGCAGCTCCTGAATGCTGGAACTCGCGGCATCGTCCACTGGCTGGGCCACATTCACGTTCCCCAACCGGAATCCAGCATCCTGCAGCGCCCGGTTCACGCTGCCCAAAGCTTGTCCTACAAAGCTCGGCATCACAAATGACTGCCGTTCGGCCGCCTCCGCCACCAGCAAACTGATCTTCGGCTCCGTGACCTGCATCGCATTCGCCATCGGATTCTGCGCCAGCACCTGGTCCGCTGGAACGTCTAAAGCTTGAACCTGCGCCATCGACGCCACATCCAGCCCACGCCGCCGAATATTCAACTCCGCCGCATGCTCGCTCTGCCCGGTCACGTCCGGAATCGTTACCCGCGTCGGTCCCAAACTTTGCGCCGCTCGCACCTGCCATCCGCGCCGCACTTTGGTTCCGGGTAGCGGCAGTTGCGACATGATTCTTCCTTCTGGAATTTGCGGGCTGTAATACTGCCGCTCGATGGAGACCTGCAATCCGAGCCCCGCAACCGCGCGTTCCGCTTCTGCCGGGCTCAGCCCCACCAGCGACGGCACCGCGACCTCCTGCCCGTGAATCGCGAATTGCATCGCCGTCAACGCCGACAGCATGGCCACGATCACCAGCACCAGCGCCAGCAACGCGAACCGAATTGCGAATTTCATAAAGTCTATCGACCGCTAAAAAACCACGGAATCAAACCTCAACAGAACTGCGGAAATAACAGCCCTCAACTTTAAGGGACGGCGGTCGGCGTTTTCAATGACTTATCGCTGGCCTTCGCACCCTCATGCATCCACTCAACGCTCCCTGCAATCTAACCATGTATGACCGTTCTATCGGCGAGGTGCGCCATGGCTTTTGCTCTGGAGTATCATAAGTCTGTGCGGCGTTCGATTCCGTCTTCGTTTAGCTTCAACTCGCTGGCATCCAGCCTGCTGCTCTTACCCGCATTGTTCCTCCTACCCGTATCTGCGCAGATCAACGGCGCCCCGGCTTCGGTGACTTCTCCCGGTTTCGGCGGACGGGCCATCAACGGCCCTCCCGCCAGCGTCACCTCGCTTGGTCCTAATGGCTACTCTCGCGGCGGCTATACTCTCTATTCTCGTGGTACGGTTCTCGACCAAAATGCCCGGCGCAACGACCGTCGGCATCACCACCATTATGTTCCCTACGCTCCTCCTTACGCCTACGCAGTCCCTGTTCCCTACGCCGTCGACATCGGGGCGACCGACGATGTCGCCGACAACGGCGATGATTCCGACGACAACTACCAAGGCGGCCCGACAATTTTCGATCGCCGCGGTTCCGGAGCTCGCTCCTACATTCCCCCGGTAGAAGATGTTCCCACGCTGCATTCACAGTCTGCCGATGCCACCGTCGCCGAGCCCGATCCGCCTCAGGTTCAGACAACTCTTGTCTTCAAAGATGGTCGCAAACTCGATGTCGGAAATTACGCTATCGTTGGCCAGACTCTTTTTGACCTCACTCCCGGGCACGCCCGCAAAGTCGCGCTCGCCGATCTGAACCTCGACGCCACCCGGCAGTTGAACGACGATCGCGGCGTTCAGTTTCAACTTCCACCACTCCAGGCAAACTGATCCATGCGCCGCCTGCTTCTTCTCGCGCTGCTCATTGCCGTTACGCCATGGGCGAGCGCGCAGCGGATGTCCGCAGCTTCACACTTTGCCCGAAGTTATCGTTCCGGCGGTCACACTCGCGCTTTTCTCGATCCACTGGCGTTTTACAATTACTCCGACTTTTTTGCCGCCGGGGAATATTCCTCAGCCGCTCCGCCCGTGATGGTTGTGCAATCGCCTCCACCTTACGTTCCCGTCCCTGAGCGCATTCCCGCTCCGGCAGATCCGCTTTTGATCGAGTTGCAAGGCAGCCGATATGTTCGCGTGAGTGGCTCAGAGGCACAGCAGACCGAAACGATCAATCGCACACCGGAATTCCCGCCTGAGTCGAATTCACCTGGAACTTCCGTTGCCAAGCCTGCCGTCGCGATCCTCATCTTCCACGACGGTCATCGCGAAGAAATCTCCAATTACACTATCGCGGGCGGCGTTCTCTATAGCGCTGCTGATTATTATGCGACTGGTTCCTGGAACAGAAAGATCCAACTCTCGTCGCTGGATCTTCCCGGCACCATCGAATCGAACCAGTCCCGCGGCATTAAATTCCGTCTCCCCTCATCTCCCAACGAAGTCATCGTCGGCCCGTAAGCATCCAGCCCAGTGCGCGCGCATAGCGGCCATGCCCTCTGAATGTTTCCTTCGTGAACCTTCGTGCCCTTTGTGGTAGAGCCTTTTGCCGTTTTCATCGGCACCGATCTCATGCTGCCGAAGATACCCGTCCCGATAAAACCGCTTTCCCATGGTATAATAAATCCGGCCCCCAAGGCACATAACGTCCTGCAAATACAAGCAGTTACAAGGCTTCGCAAGTCCGATTCCGATTCCAAGTTGACGGCTGAAAGCTGAGAGCTAAAGAATGGCTGACGATCAAAATCCCGAACTTCCCCTGACTCCTCCTCCCGGCGGCGATGGCCCCGGTGCGTTGAACATTCAACCCGTCAACATTGAAGAGGAGATGAAGCGGTCCTATCTCGACTATTCCATGTCGGTGATCATCGGCCGCGCCCTGCCTGACGTCCGCGACGGCCTGAAACCCGTGCACCGTCGAATTTTATTCACGATGGCGCAGATGGGGTTGCAGCCGAACAAGGCGACGCGCAAATGCGCCCGCATCGTCGGCGAGGTCATGGGCAAGTACCATCCGCACGGCAACCTTGCTGTGTATGACGCCCTCGTTCGTCTCGCGCAAACCTGGAGCATGCGCTACCCGCTGATCTTCGGTCAGGGCAACTTTGGTTCTGTCGATGGAGATCCGCCCGCGGCCGATCGTTACACCGAGGCTAAGCTCGCGCAGGTTTCCACCGCACTCCTCGAAGATCTCGACAAGGATACCGTCGACTTCCACGACAACTACGACGGCAGCGAAGTCGAGCCTGACGTTCTTCCCGCGCGCATTCCCAATCTTCTGATCAACGGCTCCGACGGAATCGCCGTCGGCATGGCCACAAAAATTCCGCCCCATAATCTCACCGAGATCGTCGACGCCACTATCACGCTGGTCAACAATCCCAACGCGCAGCTCGCCGAAATTCTGAAGTTCGTGCTGGGCCCGGATTTTCCCACCGCCGGCATTATTCACGGCCGTTCTGGAATTTTCGAGGCCTACCGCACCGGCCGCGGCCGCTTCATGATGCGCGCCAGCGCCGCCATTGAGACTCTCAATAAAGACCGCCAGGCCATCATCGTCACCGAAATTCCGTATCAGGTGAACAAATCGGTATTGATCAAGCGCATCGCGCAG
>DATBEI010000176.1:0-2571 GCA_036269595.1 Candidatus Sulfotelmatobacter sp. | reverse complement strand
CGCCGACAAGCGGCCGCCGTGCGATTCGACGATGGAGCGGCTAATGGCCAATCCCATGCCGATGCCCTGAGGCTTGGTAGAGTAGAAGGCGCTAAACATATGCGCCGCTTGTTCCGTGTTCAGCCCGACGCCTGTATCGCCGACCGAGATCTGGAGTTGCCCTTTATCGTCCTGGCGCGAAATGATCGTGAGTTCACCCCCACTGTCCATGTCCTTCATGGCTTCAATTCCATTCAGCATCAGGTTCATCAATACCTGTTGTAATTGCACGGGGTCGGCTGTGATCCTGGGAAGATTGCTGCCAAGTTCGCCACGGATCGAAATCGAATACCGGCTTGCCTCACTGCGGAGCAGAATAATCATTTCTCGAACGAGCTGATTGACATCAACCAACTCGTGCTGCGGAGCGTCCTTCTTGAAGAGCAAGCTGATTCTGCTAATGATGTCTGCGGCGCGCCTTGCGTCTTTCGCGATTCTTAACGCAGCTTCGGCTGCCTCTACGACATCGGGCTGATCGCGACGAAGCCATCGCAAGCAAGTGTTAGCGTCTGTCAATGCCGCGGAAATCGGCTGCTTGATCTCGTGGGCGAGCGAGGCGGTCAGCTCTCCCAATGTGGTCACCCTGTTGATATGCGCGAGGTCCGCCTGGGCCTGGCGTAATCGTTCCCGCTCTTCACCCGCCAGCTTGCGTTCAATGGCAATGCCCGCCAGGTGGGTGGCCAATTCCAGCGCCTGGCTGTCAGCCGGGCTGGGAGTGCGCGGCTCGCGGTAATACATGGCGAACGTGCCCAATGCCTTGCCCGAATGCGCGAGTATGGGAGTGGACCAGCAGGCGCGGAGCCCATAGGGCTGGGCCACTTCCCGGTACGCTTCCCAAAGCGGATCCTGAAGAATGTCGCTGACGATAACAGGCTCTCTGCGAAACAGGGCGGTGCCGCATGATCCCGCGTTTGGCCCGATGCAAAGGCCATTGATGGCCGCGGCATAGGATGCGGGAAGACTGGGCGCCGCGCCGTGACGCATGTGCTGCCCGTCGTCTTCGAGGAGCAGCACAGAGCAAAGCAAGCCGGCAAATTGGGATTCAACAACGCGCACCAACTTGTCCAATATTTGCTCCAGCGGAGCATCACGCGCGATCATCTCCAGAATGCGACTTTCTCCTTCGCGCAACGCCTCTGCCCGTTTGCGTTCAGTAACGTCGACCGAGCTGCCTATGAACTCCACCAGGTCCCCGGATTCGTTGAACCCGGGATGGCCAACGGTGTGGACGTATCTGATGGCACCGGACGGAAGCAGGATTCGGAACTCCACTTCGTATTCCGATTTTTCATCGACCGCTCGATCAATGGCCTCTTGCCACTGGGCCCGGTCCTCCGGATGGATGCGCTCCAGCCGTTCCTGCCAGTTCGGCATACCAGCTTGCGGATCGAAGCCATAGATTCGATACCATTCCGCGGACAGGTGCAGGGCATCTCGTCCGTTTACCCGCCAAACCCAACTGCCAGTATGCGTGAGCCTCTGGGCTTCCGCCAGATAACCTTCACTCCGGCGCAGCGATTCTTCCACCCGCTTGCTCTCGGTGATATCCGTCACCGCTCCGACGAATTCAAAACTGCCTGATTCATGATTTGTTGAGGGATGACCCAAAACTCGAACGTGCTTCAACGATCCATTTGGCATGAGCAGCCGATGCTCAACATCAAAAGCATTCCTATTCCGTACTGCCAGATCGAGCGTTTTCTGGACGAAGGCTCTGTCTGCGGGATGGGTTCGCTGAAGTATGGCTTGCAGTGTGGGCTGGTTTGCTGGTTCGTATTCGAAGATCCGAAACGTTTCTTCTGACCAGACGATATGCCCGCTGGAGATGCTCCAGCCGAAACTGCCGGTGTGGCTCACTCTCTGTGCTTCCGCTAAATAGGCCTCGCTCCGCAACAGGGCTTCCTCGGCGCGCTCGCGTTGAAGTACTTCCTTTTGCAGCGCCCGGTTGGCCAACGTCAGTTGGCTGGTCCGTTCCCGGACACGTTCTTCAAGTTCCTCATTCAGGCGTTTGATTTCAGTCTTTGCCTGTTTGTGCCCGGCCGTTTCGATAACGTCCCAGCTCCCGCGCCGTTTGGTTACGGCGAATTGGTGGGTTCGCACCACATCAAGAATTTCAGCAGCTCCGCATGCGGCGAGCGGGTACGTGCACAGGATCGACAGGGTCTGATTGGCGACTGCCTGGTTGAGTAACTCTTCGTATTCACAGAAGTCCTTTCGATCCTTGTCTTGGAGCCACGAGATATCTCCGGTGACCCTGAGGCCGGCGTAACCTCTGACCGACGCGTGGGCGAGCTTCTGGTTCCAGGCGGTGATGACGCGATCAAGATCAAAAGTTCCGCCCTGCAGATACCAGTCGCGAGCTGCGACAATTTCTATGCTGTGGTCACCGAGGTATCGATCGAGATCAGGTATGGCGGCCCGCAAAGCACGCTTTCCATCCTCCACTTCAAGGGGTTCGGCAACTACCCAGAGGCAGAACTCATTGTTTTCCAATCCAGCTTTGCAATAGGAGACGGTTATTTCGAGGAGGTC
>DATBEI010000138.1:0-7224 GCA_036269595.1 Candidatus Sulfotelmatobacter sp. | reverse complement strand
GCCTTCGCGTAAGAGGTATTTGCGTCCTTGGCGGCCATGACCCGCGCGTCCTCTTCTACCTCATCAAGCTGCGCGATGCCCAAGTCAAACCATGCGGAACTTTGGTTGGGATCCAGGCGAATGGCGCGGTGAAATTCGCGGATCGCGAGAGCATGCTCGCCGAGCGAAGAATACGCGTGTGCCAGCGTAAGCGAAGGAAGAGCATCGCCCGCGTTCATCTTTTCCGCTTTCATGAGCAAAGGAATGGCTTCTCTCGTCTTCCCCGTTTGCACGTAATCGATTCCCAGAAAAAGGTTGGGAACATAGAGCGATGGTTTGAGCCGGATGGCCTGCTGAAAACTCCGGATTGCCTCAACGTAGTCTCCCGATTCGTGCTGCATCAGTCCAAGATTGGCCCACAGCTCCGGAATGTCCGGGCGAATTTTTACGGCTTTCTGATAAGCGGCCGCAGCCGCAGCATAATTGTTCGCGGCCTGTGCCTGCTGCGCTGTTGCCATCAGCGAGGCGAGCTTAGAAGATTGGTCCTGCTGGCCGAACGCTTGTCCAGCCAACAGGAGAAAGAGCAGCAGCGTGAAACATTGTTTCAAGGAGCTTTTACCAGTAGAACTTCCCTGCAAGCTGAACATTCCTGGACGGGAAGGTGTTTGTGATTTGTCCGAAATTGCTCTGGCAGGAGGAATCCGCATTCGGATCGCAGCCGGAGTAGCCAGTGCCCGACGGCGAGTAGAAGTTAGGATGGTTGAAGGTGTTATAAGTTTCGAGCCGGAACTGGATGCGCATCGATTCTTTGATTGGCCAATTCTTCATGAGCGACGTGTCCCAGTTTTGGTAGTGGGGTCCGCGCAGGTCCGAGAAGAAGCGTGGAGCGTTGCCCCAGGTGTCGCCGCCATCGACAGCCAACTTTGAATAATGGAAGGCGCCAGTGTTGAACCACTCCTTGATGCCGGGGTGAGCAACGTGTATGTTCCCGGAATAGTCGGGTCTTGGATTGCCTCCGAATGTAGCGATATCGTTGCCGGAGATGCTGATCGGAATTCCCGACTTGAAGGTCGCGATCCCGGAGAGTTCCCAGCCGCCAAGCACCGCATTCGCGATGCGACCCATTCCTGAACCGAAGGGCTCGCCGCGGCCAACCGGCAATCGATAGATGTAGCTTGCGACCAGGCTATGAGGAATGTCGGAGCCATCGACGCTCTTTTCGGCGGCCAGATTGTAATTGTTGGCCGGGCCATTGTTTCCGTTATACGACCAGCTCTGGTTGCCCTCCACATTATCAAGGAACTTGGAGTAGGTGTAGGAGATCATCGCAGTCAGTCCCCTGCTGACGCGGTGGTTGTAGTTGACCTGCAAAGCATTGTAATCGGAGAAGCCCACAGGTGCGTCAGTCTCGTTCACGCCGGCAAGGCAGAATTGCGGATAGGGCGTGAGCAGTTGCGCCTGTGTGACCGTTGGGCTGTTCAGACTGCAGGAGCTCGACGTAATGAACCCGAAGAACGGATTGGCAACCTGGGCCTGAAGAGCTGCCGTGCCCATCGACAGGTACTGAGGATTTAATTGGTTGTGTTGATAAGCGCCGGCGATCATGCGTGTGCCGCGATTTCCAATGTAGTTCACATCGAGGGCATCATTCGGCGTTATTGCGTACTGCACGCCAAGCAGCCATTGCTGGACGTATGGAGACTTGCGGCTTCTAAAGACACTGTTTGTCCCGTTGCCCAATTGCTGGTATTCGCCCAGGGAGTTGCCGGAAATCGGGTTGTAACTGTTGTTCCAGGGATCGCTTGTGCTGATATTCGGGTTGGGATTGATCCCGCCATTCAGGCTGGTGTTGGCAAAAGTTGTAGCTGCAAAACCATCCTGGTCGCCCGGGAAGCAGCAAGTACTGCTTTGCGGATAGAAGATGCCGTAACCGCCATGGATGACCGCATTGCGGTGCACCTGATAGGACAAGCCCAGGCGGGGAGCCCAATTATCGTAGTTCGGGTTGTAGGCGTCGCGATTTCCAGGCCCGAGGAACTGGAGCGCGCCCAGATGTGGCGAGCCGACCGAATAGCTGATGGGGTTCAAAGCATCGGGGTTGAAGATCGAAGCTTCGTTGTGACGATAGGTGTCGGGGGTCTGAACTTCATATCGAAGCCCGAGGTTCAATGTGAGGTTCTGGAGTGGTCTCCAGTCGTCCTGCACGTACTCGCCGAGCAGATGGTTGGAGACGAGCGGATTGTAGGCAGTTCCGACACTTGCGGAGTCGAGAGTGCCGAGCAACATTTCCGCCACTCCGTTGCCGCTGGCGCCGGAGGATCCAAATGAGGGATTTGGTCCGGTTGTGAAGCCGCCGTTGAATTTCAGGGTGTCCTGGAAGTAGTTGTGCTGGCTGTCCACCTGCTCAACTCCCATGAATCCAAAGTTGAGCGTATGTTTTCCGCGCACCTTAATGAAGTCCACAGATACTGAGCCTATGGGGCCATGGTTTGTGACCGCCTGCTGATCATTGGCGCCCGGTCCCATTATGGACTGGCCTCCGACATCGACGGTCGGGAACAAGGGGTAGGTCTGAGAGACGTACGCCGGAAGCCCAAGGGCGCCGGAAGGATCGAATCCGAAGGATTGGTTATCCGAAGTTTCATGCCAGACCTGAACGCCCGCAACAATGTTCATGGTGAATGTTGGGCTGAATTCCTGCGACAGTCCTGCCCACATGCCCCACCGATTGTTGGGACGCTGGTTGCCGGGACCCGCGGGGTCATTACCCCAGTTAGCCGCCGATCCCGTCTTGGTCTCACTTTTGTAGGAGTAGCGGAAGTATGCTCTGGCTGAATTGGAAATGTTGTGATCCACGCGGATCAGGTATTCGTTCGAAACGGCAGGTGCGGTTCCCGACACGATGAGGTTGTTGGTCAATCCGGATTGAGTTGCCTTGGGGTAATAACTCAGCAGCTTGGCGCCGACGGCATCCGGAGCGTAGCCGGGAAGATTGCTGAGGATGTTGCCGGGAATGGGATCGCGGATATAGCAGGTCGTGGCGCATTGCCCGTCATTGTTTGCCGCGCCGCCTACGCCGTTCGTGATCAGGTGCGCGCTGCGCGGGTCATATATCTGTCCAGCGTAAATTGGACGGCCGAGATCATCGACACCTTGCTGAGCGCCGAGAACCTCCGAGAAGTTGCCGTTGAGGAAGTTGGAATCGGGGACGGTGTAGGTGGCGATGGTCGGAGTTGTTACTTTGTAGTGTTCGTAAAGCCCGAAGACAAAGGTCTTCTCCCGCTGCCTGTAGATTCCGGGGATGTCGAGCGGACCACCGGCGGATACACCGTACTGGTTGCGGCTAAGCTTGGCAATGGGTGTACCAGCGTGGTTGGCGAACCACTGGTTCGCGTCGAGATTCTGATTGCGATAGAACTCGTAGGCGTCCCCATGAAAGGAGCTGCTTCCGGACTTGGTGACGACGTTGACCACGTTTCCGGTGCTCCATCCATACTGAGCGGTGAAGGAGTTGCTTTGGATCTTGAATTCCTGAACGGAATCCACGGAGGGCACATAGATGACGGCGCCCCATTCGGGATCAGTATCCCATGAGCCATCCAGCATGAAGCCCGAGGTTCCAAAAAAACCTCCGGCAAAATTGAGGAAAGAAATGTCCTGATCCGCGTTATCCGTGCTGTTGCTTCCTCCACCCAGCAGCATCTGGCCTTCCGATGTATTGTTGACCGAAGAATTGAGTGTGATCAGGCCATAGACGTTGCGCGAGTTCAGGGGCAGTTCCACGATCTGCTTGGCATCAATGTCCGCTGAGACGTTGGCGTTGTCCGTGTTGAGTTGCGAGGCTTGGGCGTTGACGACGATCTGCTGATTCTGCGCCCCGATGATCAAGGCAACATTCTGGGTAGCGGACTGCCCGGCGTCGAGTACGATCCCGGTCTGTTTATAGCTTTGGAAGCCGTTGGCTTCGACGGATAGGACGTAGGTCGATGGAGGGAGTTGGGCGAAGGTATACCGTCCGACCGCATCTGTAGTAAAGCTTCGGTTGATGCCTTCCTGCAGGCTGGTGAGTCTTACAGTCGCCTGTGGAACGACCGCCCCCGAGGGGTCCGTTATGGAGCCGCTGAGCGTTGCTGTGGTTACGGCCAACTGAGCATGCAGCCATGAGGGACCGCTCATCAGCAACGCAAGCAGAAACGCAAATCCGCTGACACGGTTAAAAATCTTTTGTTTCAAGTGGAGCCTCCAAAGTTTTCACATCGAACGGCTTGTGCTGTTTCCGGGTCGGGCAGCCGTTCAAGACCGCGAGATCCGGCTATTTAAAGCACGATCTTTCTATGTGCGCGAAAATTGGGTTGATAAGGTCCTTGCGGCAAAGCGGCTGCCTCTTATCAGGTAAATTCTGCGGCTAAAACGTTCTTTTTCATAAGCTTCCACAAACATGGCACTTGGCCGTAGACCACTCTCCCCTGCGTGTATAATCCAGTTCGCAGACAAACCAACATGCTGGTTGAACCGGTAACAAGCAGTCCTACGACAGCGAGTGAAGAGGGAGCCGCGATCCAGGAGCAGTTGGAGCGGCTGTTGAGCAGTCCCTATTTCAGTCACAGCCGCCGCTTTCCTTCCTTCATGCGCTATGTAATTGAGCAGACCGTCGCCGGCAGGGAAGACGCCCTGAAAGAGCGCACATTAGGAGTTGAAATCTTCGGGCGTCGGGCCGACTATGACACTGCGTCAGACCCCATCGTTCGCGTCACGGCGGCGGAGATTCGCAAGAGGATCGCGCAGTATTACCAGGAGCCCGGACACGAAAACGAGCTTCGCATCTCGCTCCCGTCCGGGTCGTACATCCCGCAATTCAGCACCCTTAGTACCGGAAAAGAGGAAGTTCCCCCTCAGATCGCTCCGGTGGCCGGGGCCGAGTCGCCTGGCGGTTTTTCGGACGCGCCAGAAACGCCGCCCCACCACCATTTCTGGCGAGGGTTCGCCGCAAGCTTCGTAATCCTGACCATATTAGTTGGCGGAGCGGTGTGGGCGTGGCAATTACAGCATCGTTCGCCGTTCGACTTCTTCTGGGGGCCGATTCTTAGCTCCAACGACCCTGTGCTCTTCTGCACCGCCGATCAAAAGCAGTATTCCAGCATTGAGCTCCGCGATGCCGTCGACCAGAGCCGCCAGACAATCCTTCCCGACAGCCTCACCGCGGTAGTCATTGACGATCTCAGTCCCATCATCAACGTCGCCGGGCTTCTAAAGTCGAATGGCAAGAAGTACACGCTGAAAGCCGAGAGCGCGACCAACCTCACCGATTTACGGGCAGGCCCCACCATATTTATAGGCGCGTTCGATAACACCTGGACCCTCCGCCTCACCGCGCCACTGCGCTACCATTTTGTCAATAATCCGGAAATGACGCAGTTGGGCATAGGGGACAGCAATGCCCCCGCCTCTACCCGCTGGACGGTTAATCGCCAGCAGCAGATGGCAACTGACAATTATCGCGACTACGCCATCATCGCGCGCTTTACTGACGGTGTTACCGGCAAGGTCGCGGTGATCGTCGCCGGGGTCGCGCGGGGTGGCACCATCGCCGCCGGCGAGTTTCTTACTAATCCCGACAATCTCGCACAGCTCATGCGCGCCGCGAAAGCAGCCGGGAACAAGCAAAACATGGAGATCGTTTTAAGCACGCAGATCATCGGCGGCGAGCCGGGCTCCCCGAGATTGGAAGCCTCATATTTCTGGTAGCACGCGCACGCCTGACGGCGGGCTTTCTGCTATTCTCATCGCCTAACCCCGCTCAGGAGCTTTGCAGTTGCCCGAAAATCGACGTGTTGCGGCCGCCGCTCTAGTGGCAGCCGTTCTGACCTTTTCCGTCCACGCTCAAAATGCGCAGCAGCAGCCAATGGGCGGAAGCGGCAGCTCCACCGCCGGCGCGCACACTGCCGTTTTCGACGCGCAAAAGCGGCCTATCACTGCTGGGGGATTCGTCAAGTCTGGGCCCATCATCTTCCAGGACATCTCAAGACAATCCGGCCTCTCGTCCTGGAGCCACGTCATGGGCACGCCCCAAAAACAATTCATCATCGAGGCGAATGGCTCCGGAGTTGGGCTGCTCGATTATGACAATGATGGCTGGCTGGATATCTACCTCGTCAACGGATCCACCTACGACGCTGTCACCGGCAAGACGACGGCGCCCCATGCCGCGCTTTTCCATAACAATCATGACGGAACCTTCACCGACGTGGCCGAGAAAGCCGGAGTCACCAATAACCGCTGGGGATTCGGCGTCGCCATCGGCGACTTCGATAACGACGGCTGGCCCGACATCTTCGTCGGCAACTACGGCAGCAACCGCCTCTACCGCAATAACCACGACGGAACCTTCACCGATATCGCCGAAAAGGCCGGAGTCGCGCTCGGCAACTGGTCAACGGGTGCAACCTTCGGCGACTACGATGGCGATGGACGCCTCGATCTCTTTGTCCCAGGGTACATCCACTACAATATGACCGCACCGCCGGTATCGGGCTCGAAAGCAGTCTCTGGCGGCCTGTGCAACTTTCGTGGCATTGCAGTAATGTGCGGTCCCCGCGGACTCGAAGGTGAACCCGACCATCTGTTTCACAACAACGGAGACGGAACCTTTACCGATGTAAGCGTCAAAGCCGGGGTCAACGACTCGAACAAATATTACGGCTTCAGCTCCACCTTCGTTGACCTGAATAACGATGGCAAAGTCGATCTTGTCGTCGCCGACGACTCAACGCCCAACTACCTTTACATCAACAAAGGCAATGGGACCTTCGAGGATGACAGCTACGCCTCCGGCTTCGCTCTCAATCAGGACGGGCGCGAAATTGCGTCAATGGGCTTAGCCATCGGCGACTACGACAACGATGGCTGGGATGACCTTTTCATCACCGATTTTTCCGACGACTATGATGTCCTCTACCACAATGACGGAGCCGCCAGCTTTTCCGACGTCAGTTATCCCGCCGGCATCGCCCAGGACACCGTCCCCTTTCTTGGCTGGGGGACGGAATTCATCGACTACGATAATGACGGCTGGAAGGATCTCTTCATGGTCAACGGCCACGTTTATCCCGGCGTCGACAAGCAGGACTGGGGAACCACATTTGCCCAGCGCCCTCTGCTCTTCCAGAATGAACACGGCAAGAAATTCACCCTTGTGCCAGCCCTCGAAAACACCGGCCTGGCGGTCGTCGCGCCCAGCCGCGGCGC
>DATBEI010000135.1:0-4250 GCA_036269595.1 Candidatus Sulfotelmatobacter sp. | reverse complement strand
ATTCGTAGAGACGTAGCTCGCTACGTCTCTGCCGTCTGCGGCGGCACGTCATTCAAGACGTAGCCAGCTACGTCTCTACGATGAAGGGTGCGCGAATCAGTCGGCGTCGCCGTGCTGCCGCTCGACCGACCAGATATTTGCCTGATCTTTTTCAAACGGATAAATGTGCACCATCCAGTTGAAGACTACGGGATGAAACGTGCCGCCGGCTGCATCGCAAGCTTCCTGCGTCGTGATGGATCCTCGCAAGCCAAACTGCGGATGCGGTTCCATCATTTCCTTTCTACGTCCGGCCGGAGCCATGCAGAAATTCACATGCTCGTGCCACTGCGCCACGCTGAGCGGAATGCGCTCGTCGAGTTGATCTTCGGTAAAACGCTTCGGCGCCGTATACATCACGCCGATCAGTTTGTAATCCTCGCCATGCTTTTCATAGAGCAGCGACGTGGGGTGCTCGGGATTGAAGCGAAAAGCCGCTTCTATGGCGTATCCGTAGTTGGTGAAGTGATACACCTTCTGCGGAATCTCGGGATGAAAAATCTTGAAGCCATCAGCCAACGCGGTGTGGTAGTCCGTATATTTCTCCGATGCCTTGCGCGCTTCTTCAGCGATGCGTTGAGCGCGCGCTGTATCCCCGGGCTTCGGCGGGCGCAGCGCAGTCATCTTCATGTGCGGGCCCATGTCCATGTGCCCTTCCATCGAATTCATGACGTGAGCGCTGGCTTCGCTGTCGGCATCTTTGTCGGCGGCCATCGGCATGTCTTTCATCTTCGACATATCGTGACCAGACATATCCATGCCCGGCATCGACTGCGGTTCGCCTTGCTGTGCGGCGCTGGACGGAGCGGCCGGCGCCTGTCCCCAGGCCACGCTGCAAATCAGGATGCTCAAGCAGACTACGATTCGATTGCCCATAGAGCAGTCCCCCTCAACTCAATCAATATCAACCCTGCCGCACGCCGGATGTTTCTGCCAGATATCTCGAGTTACCAACGATTACAGAAGTAATCGGCAGACTCGAAACGGCCGCGGTTGGCGGCTCATCACGCTTTCTGATACACCTAACTGCTTGACGCTCGAAACCGCCATCTTCCTTTTCGTCGCTGGAGCGCTCGGCGGAGCTCTCAACTCGGTTGCCGGAGGCGGCAGCTTCATCGCGTTCCCCGCGTTGCTGTTCACTGGCGTCCCTCCCATTCCCGCCAATGCCACCAATACGATCGCCCTGTGGACTGCAGCCGCGGCCAGCGGCGGCGCGTATCGCAAGCGGCTGGATATTCCGCGGCGCGTGATGATTCCTCTGCTCACGGCCAGTTTAATTGGCGGACTGGTCGGAGCGTTCTTACTCTTGAAGACTCCTGCCCACACTTTCATGCGTGTGCTGCCATGGTTGACGCTGGGAGCGACTCTGCTCTTTGCTTTCGGAAGAAAACTGGCCGGCGGCCGCAAATCCGTTCTGGAGCACGAGGCGACAGGAACGGCGCTCGCCGGGGCGGCTCTATTTCAGCTGTGCGTCGCGGTCTACGGAGGCTACTTTGGCGGTGGCATGGGGATTGTCATGCTAGCCATGCTGGCGGCGCTTGGTATGACCGACATCCACGCCATGAACGCGCTCAAGAGCGTGTTGGGATTCGTAATCAACGGCGTCGCGGTGGTCACGTTCATCGTTGCCCGCGCGGTCTATTGGAAGCAGGGCATCGTGATGATCGTAGGCGGAATCGTCGGCGGCTATCTGGGCGCGCACTACGCTTTGAAGATGCCGCAGAAGTGGGTCCGGATCTTCGTCGTGCTGGTGGGCGCAGGCATGACCATATATTTCTTCTGGAAGTCGTACTGAGGGAAGAGGGAAGAACAGCCACGGATTCGCACGGATCTTCACGGATTAAGATCTCAAGAATTTGTATTTGATCCGTGAGAATCCGTGCCGATCCGTGGCCAAGGTTTTACTGCAGCGGTGCCGAGACGTGCTCGTGCACCACCAGCCACTTGCCATCTTCATTTTCGAAAACCACAGTCCAGCGGAAATTTCCCATGTCAACTTTGCCGGCCTTGTTGGTCATCTCTTCCTTCACCGTGGCCGTGGCCCAAACCAAATCTCCGTGGGAATGAATGTCGGCATCGTCGTTGACGGTGAACTTCGCGCTCTTGTAGCCCGCCAACACGCCTTTCACGCCCTTCTCATACTCGTCCCAGCTGTTGTACTTCAGCGGCGCGATGTCGAAAAATGTGTGCGGTCCGGTAGCGTAGAACTTGGCGACGTTCGCGGGATCGAGGGTCGACCATCCGTCCCAGATCTTCTGCAGGTGAGCTTTATCGGGAGCGGGGCCAGCCGTAGACTTCTTCGCCATCGGCTTTTTGGTTTGGGCAAAGCCAGACAGCGACACTGCAAGCAGGCACAACGAAAGAACGGTGACAAAGCGTTTGAGCATCAGGGTTTCCTCCAAGCAATTCGGCGGCATTTTCGCACAATGGTCCCTTAAATCGCAAAACCTTAGACCACAAAGTCGTATCTCGCTTCAGCATTCCGTTTGACCGATTTCCACAGCGCACGTTAGAATAATTGAGTTTGCCTGTACTCGCCGACCCGTTCTGGGGACGCCTGCTTTGGCTGCTGACGCGCCGGGGCGGAAAACACAGCAAGCACAGGAAGGTCAGCAAGCCCCTTGCGCCCGTGTGCGCCCTGGGTTTCGGCTGAAGTCCCGTTCGAAAGTTTCTGTTACGAGTTCCAGAAACGGGCTGAACTTCACGACATTTGACGGAGGCAGACGTATGTACGCGGTTATCCGCGCCGGTGGAAAGCAGTACCGGGTGGCGCCCGGAGACGTAATTCGAGTAGAGAAATTCGGCACCGGCACTGACGGGCGGGTGGAGTTTCCTGTCGTCGCGGTCTCGGGCGAAGAAGGCAAAGTCGGCTTGCAATCTGACGCGCGCGTGGTGGGCCAAGTGGTCGAAGAAGGCCGCGGCGCGAAAATCCTCGTCTTCCATTACAAGCGAAAGAAGCAGTACAAAAAGCTTCGCGGACACCGGCAGGCTTATACGGCAGTGCGCATCTCGGAGATCGCGTTCGACGGGCAGAGCTTCAAGGCTCCGGAATTGCCCAAGAAGGAAGCGAAGCCGAAGAAGGTGAAGGCGCACGAGGGCGAAGAGCACGAGGCGCATGCAGCGCATCCTAAGGCCAAGAAGCATGCCAAGAAAAAGGCTGCGCCGAAGAAGGCTGCGAAGAAATCGCATTCCAAGAAGAAGTAAAACCTGGACGGACGAATGCGTCCGTCCCCACATGGACTGATCCACATGGACTGGACTACAGGGTTTTAACTGGCAACTAGCTACTGACAACTGGATTCTTATGGCACATAAAAAAGGGCAAGGCACTTCACGAAACGGCCGCGACTCGAACGCGCAGCGGCTTGGCTTCAAGGCATTCGGCGGGCAGGTCGTGCCCGGCGGCACCATCATCGTTCGGCAGCGAGGCACGCGCGTAAAGCCGGGGCTGAACGTCGGCCGCGGCAAAGACGATACCCTCTTCGCCAAGATCTCGGGGCGCATCAAGTTCCTGAACAAGGGCTCGATGGGCAAGTTCGTGATGGTCGAACCGATGGAGATCGAGTAGGCGCTAAGGTCCACAGCATCGCGGGCGGGGGCGCCCGCGCCACGCAGCCTCGCCTTCGGGTCGAGGCTTTTCTTTTTGGCTGCCAATGACAAACGGCTAACTACAGTTTCATGTTTATTGACGAGGCAAAAATTCGGGTCAAGGCGGGGGACGGCGGCAACGGCTGCATGGCGTTCCGGCGGGAGAAGTTTGTGCCGCGGGGCGGACCGTCGGGTGGAGACGGCGGTAAGGGCGGCGACATCGTCATGGAATCCAGCGAGCGCCACAACACGCTGGTGCACTTCCGTTTCAATCCCGAGCACACCGCGCAACGCGGACGTCACGGCGAAGGTTCGAACAAGACCGGCCGCGATGGCGAGGGCATCGTTTTGAAAGTTCCGGTCGGCACGATCGTCTTCGACGACGAGACCGGGGACAAACTCTTCGAGTTCACACAGGCCGACCAGAAGTTCGTGATTGCGCACGGCGGACGCGGCGGGCGGGGCAACGCGCGCTTTGCGACTTCGGTTCACCAGGCGCCGCGCGAGCATGAGGCGGGGCGTCCGGGCGAGGAACATACTTACCGGCTCGAACTGAAATTGCTGGCCGATGTTGGCCTCGTGGGATATCCCAACGTGGGCAAGTCGACGCTGATCTCGCGCAT
>DATBEI010000131.1:0-43533 GCA_036269595.1 Candidatus Sulfotelmatobacter sp. | reverse complement strand
CCGAAAGGAAGATTGCGGGCGATTAACTCGCCGGAATCGTCGCTGGAAAAAGAACGATGAAACTGGTTCGCTTCGCTGGAGAGTTCGACGGATGCCTTGATGGCGAGCCCATCGGGGCCGGTCACTTTGATGCGAAGTTCTCCGACATTACTCTGCGCCAGGAGCGGAAGAGCGAGCAGGAGCATAGCGAAATGGAGTGCTGAGCGCACAGCGTCGAGGAAGATCCATGCTATCAGTTTGAACCAAGCGGATTGGAATCGTCAGCACCGTTCCCATGACTCTGTTCGCGCAGCCGTGGGTGAACTAGCCGCAATTAAGGCGAATCTGGCCTGGCGGCATAGTCGGGAATGTTCGGAATCAAGGCCGTCAATGCCCGTGATTTTAATTGGGGAAATCCGGCTTGCACAATAAGAGGAGATTATTATTATGTTGTCCGACAGATACCGCAGCGAGATTGTGGGTTGGGGCAAGCTCCGGATTTCGATAGCGCGACCGAAAGTGCCGAAAAGCTTGTGATATATGTGAGCGGCCGGATGCCCGGCAGCGACAGCCTCGCAGCCCACAATTTCAGCGATTTCTTCGAGGTCGGTTCAGGTGTAACAATGGACTGACAGAAGCGGGCCAGCCCTTTGTGGATCGCGGTTCGACGCACTTTCAAGTCTAAAGTCTGCTACCATGGCGGCTCGGTGAGGTTTCCAATTCCATGCCCCAATACGTGATCGAGCGTGAAATTCCAGGCGCAGGAAATTTAACGGATGCGGAGTTACAGGCCGTCGCCAGGAAGTCGGTCGGCGTGCTGCAAGAATTGGGAGCGGAAATCAAATGGCTGCACTCCTACGTCACCGGCGATAAAGTGTATTGCGTCTACCTCGCGCCAGATCAGGAAACGATTCGGGAACATGCGCGCCGTGTCGGTCTTCCGGCCAATCGCATTTCGGCGGTGCGACGCATGATCGATCCCGGCACCGCAGATTAACTCAAGCAGAGTCCTGAGACCGCGGACTGGGGTGAGCGTCGCAGTGAAGCGCCTCCTGGATGGCTCGTTCCAGCGGCATCTCCCAGCCTTCCATCCATGCCGTCAGACCAGCAGCATCACCGAGCGTTCGGCGGGCAAATTCCAGGGCTTTATCCAGCCGGCATTGTTCGACAGGCAAGAGCGGAACCCCCAGTCGTTGGCGCAGCGCGGCTGCGGCTCCGGCCCAGTTCAGTGCCTGCTCAGCGTGCGATTGCGCCGCGGCACTCACAGCCAGGCATTCGAGCGCTCTCGCGATGCCGCGTTTGTGGCCCAACTCCTGAAACACCCTGATGCTCTCTCCGTACAAACGCTGCGCCTCGACATTATTGCCCAGATCGCAGCTCAGACTTGCAAGATCAGAGAGGGCGCTCGCAATTCCCCAGCTGTCACGCAGCCTACGAAACTCCAACAAGCTCTGTTCACAATAGGAATGCGCCGCAGACAGGTCCGCCTTTTCTCTGGCCACGTCACCGAGATAGTTCAAAGTCCAGGCGATCCCAGCGCCGTCCCCGATCTGACGGAACGTCGCCAGACACTCTTCGTAAAGCGAAGAGGAACGATCATATTCACCCTGCAACTTCATCACGCTGGCAAGATTGCTGAGGGCTCGGGCGATGTTTGCCGGATCGCCAAGGTCCTTCCATATTGCGACGCATTGTTCAAAGAGTGAAGATGCGTCGGCAAGTTCGCCGCGATCGCGAGCATTGACGGCGAGTGCATTCAGTGCAACCGCGACGCCGCGATGATCGTTCAGCTTGATACAAGTTTCGCGGCTTTCCTCGAACAGCGGCCTTCCAGCCTCATAATCGCGCTGGGTCGCCGCCAGGACTGCGCCGGCAAAGAGCAGCCGTGCGCGAAGCTTCGGACGGGATGCGGTTCCCTCCAATGCCAGGATCCGGGCGATCGTGCTGCGGCCCTCCGTGAGATGCTCCCGTGTCTCCCAGAAGCGGAACAGGCCGGTGCCCAGACGCAGGCCCCATTCGGCGTCGCCAGTTTTAATCAGATAATCAACTGCTACACGGAAGTTCTCATGCTCCACTTCAAACCGGTCGAGCCATTCCGGTTGAGCGGCAATGTCTTCGGCGCCTTCTTCCGCGAGCACGAGGTAGTAAGCGGCATGGGCCCGGCGGGTAATGGCCTCATCATTGCCCTCAGCAAGGCGTTCGAGAGCATATTCCCGGATGGTGGATAGCATCCTGAATCGGGTTTCTTTATCGGCTTCCTCGACCTGCTGTACCAAGCTCTTGTCCACCAAGGATGCCATGCCGTCGAGCACGTCCAGCCCCAGATCGCCCTTGGCGTCGCACACGGCTTCCACGCTCTCCAGCGTGCAGCCACCGGCAAAAATGGAAAGCCTGCGAAAGAGAGTTTGTTCGGCGGCATTCAGCAGGCTGTAACTCCAGTCCACGGTGTTGCGAAGAGTCTGTTGCCGAGTGGGTAAATCGCGGGCGCCGCCGGTCAAAAGGTTCAAGCGATTTTCCAAGCGCGTCAGCATGGCGGGCGGCGACAGTAGCTTGATGCGGGCTGCCGCCAGTTCGATGGCGAGCGGCAGTCCGTCAAGACGGGAGCAGATGGCTGCCACTGCGGGCGCGTTTTCTTTCGTCAGCGAGAACTGATTTTTTACCGCCTGGGCACGGTCCACAAAGAGCGCGATCGCGGGAAGACGGCTGAGCACCTCTAACGGCAATGCAGATTTAGGGTCGGGCACAGCGAGCGGCGGGACGGGAAATTCATGTTCTCCGTAGATGTGAAGCGGCGCCTGGCTTGTGACCAAAACCTTGAGTTTGGGGCCGGCAGTAAGCAATTGCGCCACTAGCGGTGCGGCCGAAACCAGGTGCTCAAAGTTGTCGAGCACGAGAAGCATCGGCTGGGCCAGGCCGGCAAAATATGCGATTAAGCTTTCCTGCGGCGAGGTGTTGCCCGTCTCTTTCACGCCCACTACCTGCGCGATCGCGGAAACGATTAAGCCAGGTTCGCCAATCGCAGACAAACTGACAAAACCAACACCGGCTGGAAACCGGTCCCCGATTTCGCTCCCCACTTGCAAGGCCAGTCGCGTCTTCCCAATGCCGCCGGGACCGGTGAGGGTTACCAGGCGTACGTCCGCCCGGCTCAAGAGTTCATCGAGATCGGCCGCTTCTCGATCCCGCCCGATCAATGCGGTGCGCTGCACTGGCAGATTGCTGGGTCGCCGTTCGGATTCCCGGGCCGGCGCATCGGCGAGGCGATCGCGCACCGCCGCAAGGTCCCGAGCCAAATCTCGCGTGGAGGCATAACGCTGCTTCGGGTCCTTGGCAAGGCATCGTTCCACGATCCAAATGAAGGGAGCCGGCGCTTGTATCATTTTGGCGCTGAGGCGTTCGGGTTCATCGCGAAGAATGGCCGCTATGGTTTCCGCGTGCGTCTTTTTCCGAAATGCGGGAAATCCGGTGGCCATCTCGTACAGGACGGATCCAAAGGAAAACTGGTCGGAGCTAAAATCGAGTTCCTCGCCGGTTGCTTGCTCCGGCGACATGTAGCCCACAGTTCCCAACACCGTTCCGTGCTCGGTGATGGTGGTGCTCGAATCCGAACTGCCGCGGTCGGGTTTCAGGAGTTTCGCCAGACCGAAGTCCAGCACTTTGGCTGTGCCGTCTCGAGATACCATGAGGTTTTCGGGCTTTAGATCGCGATGAATAAGGCCAATCTCGTGCGCTCTGGCCAGACCGTCTGCAATCTGTGCCGCGATTGCCACCGACTTGCGAAATGGAATCGCACCCGAGGCGAGGAGGGAACGCAGGGTTTCTCCATCGACGAGTTCCATCGCGATGTAGCGCGTGCCGTTCTCGTGCCCGGTTTCATAAATCGTCACAATATTCGGGTGATTCAGCGCGCTTGCAGAACGCGCCTCCTGCTCGAAGCGCGATAACGCATCCGATTGCGAGCAGCGCTCGAGTGAGAGCGTCTTAAGCGCGACCTCACGATTGAGACGTGTATCTTTGGCACGATAGACTTCACCCATGCCTCCGGCGCCCAAGCGCTGCCGAATCTCATAGTTGCCGAAGCGCGAGCCCGGCGATAGAGTGGATTGCTCCGAACCTAACATGGGAGGTGGATTCATGGACCTGGCTGGCAACCGGGGCGCGCACCTGCGATTCCACTGTTGCGCAACAAAATTCTAAGTCGCTACCGCGACAGACCCCAAAGGCAGCCACCCCAGGCTGCGCATATAATATCCCAGATTTCGGAGAAGCCAGAATGGATATTCGATCATTGCAGCGCCCCCTGAAAGATCAGTACCGGCAAGACCCGGCGGTTTCGCGAATCACGCTCACCGCTCGCGGCACTCAGGCGGATGCACCGGTCGCCTGCTCTGTGGACCTGGGACGGGCAATCTACCAGGCGCAGGCTCACAAGGGGGTAGGTGGTGCAGGCACAGGGGCCTGCTCCGGAGACCTGCTGCTGGGCGCGTTGGCCGCTTGCGCGCAGATCACCTGCCAAATGGTAGCCGCTGCCATGGGAATACCCGTCGAGGGCATAGATGTGACCGTTGAGGGCGATCTGGATCTGCAGGGAACGCTGGGAATATCGAAAGAAGCACCGGTCGGATTTGAGAACATCCGAGTCATTTTCGACATTCGGGCGCCGCAGGCGACCGCGGAACAGGTGAAAACGTTGCAGGCGAAAACAGAACAGTATTGTGTAGTTATGCAAACGCTGCAGCATCCGCCGCGGATCGAGAACCAATGGAAGTAGTCACTTCGGCCTAATGTTCTGATTGACGCAAAACAGGTTGCCTGGATCGTACCGCCGTTTGATTTTCGCCAGGCGGCTGTAGTTCTTGCCGTATGTCGCCCGAATACGATCCTCGCCCTCTTCCATCATAAAGTTGACGTAGGCGCCCCCGGCTGAGTAGGAATGAAGAGCGTTCCAATACTCCTTCGCCCAGGTAGAGATTTTTTCTTTGTTCGCGGGGTCTTGATCAACCCCCACCATTACTGAGCTCCAGGTCGCGTCCCTGTATCCCCACGGGGTGGCGTTACCTTTAACACGGCTGGCAGCGCCGTTGATCGGATACAAGTGCATGGTCGATTGCGGCGACGGCATGGTCATAGCATATTTCACGTGAATCGCGATGGCCTCGTCGGGCAGCGTGCGCACGAAATCCGCCTTCCAGTACCAATGCAGTCCCGGTGGATAAAGACCGTCATGCATGCTCTGGAGTGCGGGGTGCGGAATTGAACCGACCATGTCCAGAGCCGGGGCTTTGAAGCTCCGAATCGGCTTGAACACTTTTTCGCCCTTCTTGATCGGTCCGGTATAGCACCATACGATTCCACACATCTTTTTGTTGTGCAGATGCTCGGGGAACGGAGCTACAGGAGGCACCGTTAAGAAGGCAAAGAAGCCGTAGAGGTCATCGGGCGCCTTCACAATGAAATCGCGGTACCAGCGCATAATTTCCGCCGCGTCCCCCAGCGGCCACAGCATGGGCCCGCCGTAATCGGTGTGCACGGGCTGGCCTTTGAACAGAAATGAGGTTACGACGCCGAAGTTGCCGCCTCCACCCCGCACCGCCCAGAACAGGTCAGGGTTCTCCTTGGCGCTTGCGGTCAGGAAACGTCCGTCGGCCAAGACCATTTCAACAGCCAGCAGGTTGTCGATGGTAAGCCCGTATCGCCGCGTGAGGTAACCGATCCCTCCACCCAGAGTCAGTCCGGCCACGCCCGTGGTCGAAATGATCCCCGAGGGAACTGCGAGACCGAACGCGTGTGTTGCATGGTCTACATCCCGCCACAACGCGCCGCCGCCGACCTGGACGGTCTTTTTCTTCGGATCTACCCGAACATAATTCATCGGGGAAAGATCGATCACCAATCCGTCATCGCAAACTCCCAGTCCGCAGGCGTTGTGCCCGCCGCCGCGGATCGACACCAGCATCTTCTGCTCGCGGGCGAACGTAACTGCCGCCATGACGTCGGCCACATCAGTGCAGCGCGCAATGATGCGTGGCCGCCGGTCGATCATTGCGTTGTATACTTTGCGCGCCGCCTCGTAATGCGGGTCGTTCGGTTCGATTAGCGCTCCGTGCAGGTGGGCTCTGAAATCCGCAATCGTCGATTCACTGAGCATAGTCAACCTCCCACTTTCGGAAAATTTGACATTCTAGGCCCGAATGAGCTGGATGAATCAGTGCGGCCTACCGCATAAAACCTCTGTGTGACCTCTCCGCTTCGTCTATTTCCATTTCCCGGACCCTTCGACAATCGTGACGTAGCGATCGATAGGAAGTTCAGTGATGCGTTCGATCTTGCCGCTGGGTTGCGGCCATTGTATCTCTAACCAGTCGAGCTTGGTCCGTTTGCCGATGCCCAACACAATACGCGGGTCATGATAGGACAAAAAACTGCCGCCGCCAACTTTCATTCTTTGCCGCTTCAAATCTCCCGACTGGTACGTTATGCGTGCGCCGACGGCGTCGGGGTTCGCTTTGCGGCCCACCAGGTTGATTCCCAGCCAATGGTTCTGACTGCCGACCCGGTTGCGCAATAGAACTGGCACGCCGTCGAGAAGGGATATAAGAACATCGATTCCGCCATCGTTGTCGAAGTCTCCGATTGCCATGCCTCGAGCGGAAAGCGGTTTGGCGAAGACGGGGCCGCTTTGTGCGCTGACGTTCTCCAGCGATTTTCCACCGAAATGAAACAACATGGGCGGCTCTTCGTAAGTCACCTCGCCGTGCAGCGTCGCGATAAGGTCGTCCGGATTTCCATTGGCCAGTAGCAGATCGAGGTTGCCATCATTGTCGTAATCGAAAAATTTTACGCCCCACCCGCTCATGAATTTGCTGGCTTTGCCAATACCAGTCGGCAGTGCGACGTCATCGAAGGTCTCATCGTGATTGTTTTTATAAATGGCGTACATTTCGCGGTCGAGATTGGCTACGAACAGGCCCATCCATCCATCGTTGTCAAAATCGGCGGAGTCTACGCCCATCCCGGATCGCGACCGGCCGGAGTCGCTGTAGGCAACGCCGGCAGTGGTGCCAATCTCCTCGAATTTTCCCTTGCCCCGATTAACGAAGAGAAAATCTGGCACGGTATCATTGCTGACCCACAGATCCATTAGTCCGTCGTTGTTGATATCCGTCGCGACCACGCCCCAAACCTTGCCGAGATGGCTGGCGATACCGGACTCTTTGCTGACGTCAGTGAATGTGCCATCGCCATTATTGTGGAAGAGCCAACTGGGCATCGGTGTATAAACCTTGGGAATGCAATAGTGCAACCGGCCATCCTCGTGAATTCCGCAGGGCTTGTTTAGTTCTTTACTGAAGTCCACGAACCGGCCCACAAACAGATCGAGCCGGCCGTCATTGTCATAGTCGAACCAGACCGCGCTCGAAGCCCAGCCCGGCGCCGCTACTCCGGCTTTGTCGGTGACATCGGTGAATGTGCCGTCGCCATTGTTGTGATAGAGAATGCTCCGGCCGTATTGCGTGACGTAAATGTCCGGGAAACCGTCCCCGTCATAATCGCCAACGGCGATCCCTTGTCCGTAGCCGCCCGCCGCCACCCCCGCTTTTTCCGTCACGTCGGTGAAGGTACCGTCACGATTGTTCTTGTACAGGGCATTGCGCAGGGGCGTGCTCGGATTGAAGAAATCGCACTTCCCGCTGTTGATCAGGTAAAGATCCATCCAGCCATCATTGTCATAATCCAGAAATGCACATCCCGCACCGGAGCTTTCGGGAAGATATTTCTCGGGAGACTTTCCGCTCGAGCGAACCCAGGTGATGCCGCTCTTCTCCGGCGCGATTTCCTCGAAAGGGAACTGCGGAGATTCGGGCAGGGCAAGCAATGGCCAACCCGGCAGGAGCAACGATCCTGCCATCATCCCGGAGACGAAGTCGCGGCGCGTCAGTTGGGCAATACGGGGCCGACTCGGCATTCTCATTCAGTTTACGCCAGAAAAATCGCAGAGTTTCTGAGCATTCGTAGCAGAGGAAGTGCGAACAAATCTATTCTTGTTTTTCCGATCCCTGGGCGGAAGTGAGGCTGCGATGGATGGCAAATTCCTTGTCGGCTTCTTCCTTATGACCGGATCGTGCCAAGGCGGTCGCCAGAGCGTGATGGACCTCCGGGTTTCTCGGCATGAGTTGCTCAGCCGTGCGCAAGGGCGGAATAGCCTCTTCATATTTTTTTACAGTAACGAAGCAAGAGCCCAAGCCTAGCTGCGCCTCGGCGAAGTTGGGATTGAGCTTGGCCGCCTGGGAAAATCGCGAGATCGCCTCGTCCCAATTTTCGTCGCGCCGGGCAAGTTCTCCTAAAACATACGCCGCATCGGCATTGTTCGGATCAATTTGAAGCTCCTTCAGGAACTCCTGTTTCGCGCGTTCTGGAGCGTCGGGGCCGGCATCAGGACGCGAGAGCAACACCCTGCCGAGCAGGAAGTGGATGCCGCGGGCGTTGGGATCCTTTTCGAGGATGCCTTCATATTCAAGTTGAGCAGGTTCCCACTTTCCCTGCATTTCCAGCGCTTCAGCGTTCAACTTATGAGCGGCAATGGATTGCGGAGCGGTGCGGCCAAGGTCCTGCGCTGCGCGCGTGGAAAGATCGGAATAGGCGTGCACGACAACAAAAAGCACGTCCGGATCGCGAGCAAACTGTTTGTTGAGTAAGCGAATGAAATCGAGGGTAGAATCGCGATCGTCCACCGCCAAAGAGCAGCGGATCCCGAGCACCCCAGCCTGTTTTCGGGTCGGGGCAGGGAACTGCCCGTTCATGGTTTGCTTGAGTCCTGAAATGGCTTCGTGGCAACGGCCTTGCTCGGCCAAGGTGAGCGATTTTTCCGGCGACGCAGCCGTACGTGAGGAAGTCCCGACTTTCGCTTGCTGAGCCAGACAGATCGGACCAAACCACAAACACCCGATTACTACAGCAAACGCGGCCTTCCCCGAGTATCTGTACTTCATGAATTGAGGTTGCGAAGGTGCCTCTCTGAAAATTGGGCGCAAGAAAAAAAGATGCAGGCGATTTCACTCGCCTGCATCATTATACGTGTTCGGTTTTCAGTAATAGAGTTTCAATGCCAGCTGTATGTTCCTTGGGGGCTGGGCACTTGTAATCTGTCCCATCGTGGCGCCCAAACCCATGTTTGGCGCGTTGTACTGGACATGGTTGAAGGTGTTGATGAAGTCAGTCCGGAATTGCAAGCGGAATCGCTCGGTAATCGGAAAGTCCTTATGCAAGCTGAGGTCGACGTCAGTGTAATGAGGTGAACGCAGATCTCCGAGTTGCGGCGAGCAATTGCCAAACGTCCCAATTCCTGGTTGCGTGATTTGACCGGTATTGTTGAACCACTGCCGACCAACTCCTGGCAAGAACGTGTTGGTAATAGACGGAACGCCGTTGCAGTCAGGCCGAATTCCCCGGCTGTAGGTGCCAGACTGGTCCTGGGCTCCTTGCGGCGGCATTGGCCAGCCCGTGCGGAAGAAGATAATGGGGCTGACTTCCCAGTTGCCAATCACTCCATTGACGGCTCGATTGGCGTTCTTGCCCAACATTTTGCCGCGGCCAAAGGGCAGATCGTAAATCGCATAGGCTGAAACAACGTGAGTGGCGTCGTAATAGCAGGGCGCATACTCCGACTTCTGGTCGTAAACGTTCTGCCAGTACGCGGATGCGCTGAGAGCGTTATTCCACGCGCCGTAGTATCCAGTGCTGTCGGACATGCACTTGGAGAGGGTATATGCGACCTGGTACTGCAAACCGTGGGTCATCTGTTTCTGAAGCACGGCTTGCAATGAGTTATACCGCATGGTGCCGTTGGATTTGGTGCCCGAAACCTCAGCGCCCGGAGTGTCAGAGGTCGGAGTGCCCCCGCCGAGGACGCTGTAGAGTGCTGGGTTAGCGGCGAAATACGGGCTGGGCGCTGTGCAGGGTGGAGTAGCGCAAGACGAATTCGGCAGCAGCACTCTCTGCGCGTAGTCGAATGGCACCATCAAGTGAACTCCCCGTTGGCCGACGTATCCGACCTGCAGGGTGGTATTGCCGGCAAATTGGTGCTGGACGGTCACGTTCCATTCGTCGGCGACCGCAGGCTGAACCTTCGGATCCCAGACTCGCAGGAAAGCTCCGGCGTAGCAGGCGTACCCCGCTGAAGCTAAGCACGAGGCTGACGATGCACTGGTCGCAATTCCCTGCGTCGAGTTAGTGGGAGGAAGTAAAGCACCGGACGCCGTGGTCGAATTGATTTCCGCGGGAGTAAATGGCGGATTCAACGTCAGGCGGAGGTTTGTGCCAGTTCCCTCCATGTAGGAGGAGATGGTAAACGCGCCGCGGATTACGGTTTTGTCGCCCAATACCGCAGGAGTCCACGCGAAACCAATGCGAGGCTGGAAGTCTTTGCCTCCCCAGGTTCCGTCGTAAAGGCCGCGGCTGGCTCCGTTCTGACCGGCGAGGTCAATATTGCCGGTAGCAATGTTGTAATTCGCCTGTTGGTTGTTAGCTTCTACCCAGGGGCTGTGCGCATCGTAGCGCAGGCCAAGGTTTAGTGTAAGGCGATCGGTAAAGCGCCAAGTGTCCTGCCCATAGAACCCGAACACATTGCTGGACTGCTGCCAGGTCTTTCCCGTGCTTACGCCGCGGCCGTATGAGTCGTTGAGGCCAAGCACAAAATCCGCGCCACCGTCGCCGCCAGTACCTCCAATCCCGGAACTGGTGAATTGTCCGTTGAAGTCCAGGAAACCCAGTTGACCGTTGTTGCCCGCGTAGAAAGTCTTGATGATCTGACGCCAGTATTGACCGCCAAACTTGAAGGTGTGGCGCCCATGATTCCAGCTGACACCATCCTCGACCTGCCATACATGGTCATCGAAGTTCTCCGTCGTCTCTGCAGTGCCTATGTTGCTGAGAGCGGAATTGTGGAAGTTAATCGCGAGCAAGCCGGGGAGAGTTCCTGGGTTGCCATTGCCGATGCCCAGCGTGTTACCGAGCTGGCCGACGTTGGATGCCCAGGATGTCCCATTATTCACCGTGACGTGGCTCCAGCCAAAGCGCGCGTCGTTCACCAGGTTGTTTCCGATGGTGCGACTCCAGTCACCGACGGTGTTGTAAATCGGCGTGGTTGAAATGCCATTGGACAACAGTTCCTGCGAATTATTCGACGGGTTGTTCTGATAAGCCCGAGTGAAACGGTACGAAATATTGTCCTTTTGCGTAGCCTTAAAGTCGATCTTCAAGTCGCCCTGATCTACTTTGAACGCAGAGTTGGTGACGTTCACCGCGTTATTTTGGAGGTTGCCGTTGACCACCTGAGGATAGAGCGAAGACGCAAACAGCGCTTTCGCCACCGGGCTGATCATCCCAGTAGGAATTACGTTCCGTTGGAAGGGGGCGCGTCCGTTAAACGGATTGTAGATCTGGTCAATGACTGCCCCCGTCTTATCTCTGTCGTTGCACACGCCAGCAGCACTGAAGCCGCTCGTGCAGATGGCACCAAAATCACCGCCTCGTTCGGCTGTCGTAAACATGGTGTTCGCACCCGCCGAACTTGGGATGTCAAAGCGTTGCGCCTGGTAATCAGCGAAGAAAAAGAGTCTGTTCTTCACAATCGGTCCGCCCAAGGTTCCACCGTACATGTTCCAGCGGATCTTCTGTTTAGGAAGGGCCGGGTACTGCAAGTTGTTCGACCAGCTGTTGGCGTTGAGAACGTCGTTGCGGAAAAACTCCCAGACGTCGCCGTGATACGAGTTCGTGCCCGACTTGATCGTCGCGTTGACGATGCCGCCTTCATAGTTTCCGAACTCGGCCGGGGCGTTATTCGTGATCAGGTTGAACTCCTGGATTGCGTCCGGCGCGGGCGTATATCCCAGGAGGTTGTCCGAAACCTGGTTGTTGTCCATGCCGTCGAGCAGGAAGTTGTTGGCCTGCTCGCGGTTGCCGTTGATCAGCGGACGTCCACCGTAGCCGCCAGTGTTGTTGCCATTATTGAAGCTGCTGGGATCAGTCGAAACCGCGCCCGGCGCAAGGAGCGTCAACTGCACATAGTTGCGCGAGGCCAGCGGCAGATTGTCATTCGTGGCAGCGTTCATGACCGTGTCGACTTGGGTAGTCTCGGTTTCCATGATGGGAGCTGCGCCGGTCACTTCCACCGTTTCGCTCGTCTGGCCAACCTTCATGGGAACGTCAACCCGCGCGACCTGATTCACCGCCAGCACGAATGGCGCATGCGAAGCTAGAGCGAACCCGGACTTTTCGACCTTCAAGGTGTAGGTTCCAACCGGAAGCTGGGCGATTCGATACAGCCCAGAATCGTTGCTGACGTCGGTGAAGGTGACACCGCGCTCCAGGGACGTCACGGTAACCGTCGCGCCCGGGACCGCTGCACCGCTTGGGTCTGTGATCGTGCCCGTAACGGAGGCGGTTACTTCCTGCGCCCAGGCGCATTGGAACATTCCTGTCACAGCTAGCGTGAGCAGTACGAGAAGCGAGCAGACAAATAAACTTGATGGTCGTCGCATTACACAACCCTCCTCAAAACCGAAACAAATAACAGATGGAGTCATGCTATATAGCGGAATGGCAATCGTCGTCAAGTAAAAAATACGTCTCTGTCCATTTTTTTGATCGGCAGAGGTGGTAACGGGAAGAAACGGGCGAAAGTGACGGCCCCTAGCGGGGGTCACCAGAGGAAACGGGCTAATCGTTTCCTCAGTGCAAGCTTGCGAGAATGAGTCGGTTACGACGCTTCACTTTCGGTTCCAACCTGCTACGCGCCGAGGTCCTTGTGTGATCCTAATCACAGCGTTGCCGAAAGCCGGTACGATAACACGCTGGTCATGGCGCAGTTTTCTGTTGGAGAGCTATAGCACTTTGTAGTATGGTGCACCTGTCTCCAGGAAACTTCCATGCCCGAGCTACGCAAAGACGGATTGCCCGCGTACAAGCGGATTCAGTGGACGATAATCAAACTACTGGAGGCCGGACGGCTAAAGCCCGGCGAAGCGGTCCATTCGGAGCGAGAACTGGCGAAGATTCATGGAGTTAGCTTAATGACCGCGCGTCACGCGCTCGCCGGACTCGAGCGCGAGGGCGTGGTGGTGCGACGTCGTGGCGCCGGCACATTCATTGCGCCGCCAAAAATTCATTTCAACAAGCTGATGAGTTACACGGAGCAGATGTCTGGCCGGGGCTTGCCCGTCTCATCGAAATTGCTGTCGTTGAATGTGGTTGACACAGAGCCGGAGGTTGCGGCACGCCTAGCCCTGCCCGCCGCCAGTTGCCTGATCAGGCTGGAACGGCTACGACTTGGCGCCAACGAACCGTTTGCCATCGAAACTTGTTACTTATCGGCCGCCGACTTTCCGGGTCTGACACAATCGCGGCTGGACCGCGCCTCACTCTTTTCCATCCTGGAGCATGATTACCAAATTGAACTCGCGCACTCCGACGAAGAAGTCGATGCTACTACCGCCGATCCTCATACGGCTCGTCTCTTAGCCATTCCTGTTGGCTCGTCCGTACTGCGAATTCGGCAGAAAATTTACTCCACGAAGGGGAAGGCCGCACTATATGTGCTCGGCCTCTATCGATCGGACCGGCACACGCTGTTCATCCGCAGGTTCCGCTAACCAGGCGCTGATTCGATCCGTTTGGAATGGGTCAGGGTGCAAGGTGCACACGGCCGGAAATGCGCAGGTCCGGAATCACGAATTCGGTAAACCCGTTATGTTTTGTAGCGACTAAGGATTGGCAACAGGGATGCTCTGGCGACTCAAAGCGGACGGAAGAAAACGAGCCTTTGACTTGCACCTGAAGTCGGAGCGGATCTTCCGCATAGTTAATAAGTTCGAGCACGTTCACGGTCCCGCCATGTTCGGCGTAGGGTACGGCAATCGTCGTCAATCCGTTCCATAGGCTGAGCAGTGCACCGTGTGTCCCCACAAGGCGGCGGATGTCCTGGGCAAACGTCTCGGGATCGGTGACCGCTTCTGAGAGTTCAAGCACTGTTCCTTTCCCAACAGAGTAGGACGTCGTGTGTTCATTTATCCGAATGGGATGATCGTTCTGCCACGGATAAGCGCCATGCGCGTCTACGATCACCACAGTCTTGCCCTGAGTTGCAAGGTCGATAATTCGCTGGGACGTTGCCTGATCCGGTTTGGCGAACACGACCAAAACGTCGAAGCCGTGAAGGTCTTCAAACTGCAGATCGGCAGGGCGCAAAACCTTGAATGGAATGTTGTGACGCGCCAGCAGATTCATGACCTCGTCACTCGGGTCTAGATCGTCTGCCACTATGCCAACATCGGCAGCCGCTTCACTCGCTCTCTGGGGACGGTTCGAGTAAAAGTTTGCGTAGAGGCGCACCTGCTTCCACAATGCCCAAGCCTGCGGATCGTGTTGGCTGAGACCTTTTTGCAGCCGATCGTCCAGTTCCAGGACTAAATCCGCGCCATAAGCCCCCGCCTCGGCCACCGCCAGCGAGTAGTCGTCAGCGGTGAGGATCGGCCGATCCTGCGCCGGGTCTGCCGGCGCGGGCCATGAAAACGTGTACAGCGGAACTTGGCCGACGCGAAGCCTCTGCAGAACCTTAACCAGAGCGAGATTTGTATCAATCCACGGTTGTGCAGTCGGACTCGACACTTCCAATACCGAGCCTCGCTTCACCACCATACCGCCGCGCATCTGTGGCTGCTTGCCTTCGGCTTCGAGCACCAGGAATCTGAGTTTGGGATGAGTCGATCGTAATGCGGGGAGGAATTTCTCTAGATCCGCTCTGTCGTTCGGATGAAGGGTCAAAATGATTCCGGTCAAGCCGCTGGTAGCCGCTTTTGCCGCCGCCGCGGCTTGGTCGAACGGAACTTCGAGATATACCTGGTAGCCCTGTGCACGAGCCGCATGCGATTGCGCCGGAAAATTATCACTCCACGAAAGCACAACATTGCTCAACCCGAGTTCCTTCGCTGGCGGCAAAGGGGAACCGTTCCCACGTAGAAAAACTTCGCTCCACAGACAAGTAGTCCCAAAGACGAAAACCCAAACGAAAATGGCGTTGCGGATATTCATAAAAGTTTTTGCGCGGCTTGAGAGGTATTTATAAACTTCTGCCAAGAAAAATCTGCGGCCCCCCCGCCACGGTTTCCACCTGCGCTTCGGGTGAAATCCAAATGGCGGAGAAGCCTGCCATGCCTTTTATCAACTCCTTGCCTTTGGCCGGACCAAGCAGCAGCAAGGTCGTCGAAAGCCCGTCCGAATCCGTGCCCGTTTTTGTAACCGCACTGACCGCGAAATCCGTCTTGAGCGGCGTTCCGGTCTCCGGATCAACGATGTGTCCAGCGGAATCCTTCCCCAGCAAACTGGGCCTGGTCTGCTCCGACGTCGATACGCTCTCATCCTTGAGTATGACCTGCGGATCGATCTTGTTCGAGGGATCTCTCAAGTGGATAAGCCAGCCTTTTTGATTGGGAGGAGATCCCATGCCCAAAATCGTGCTTCCGCCGGCGTTGATTAAAGCGTCGCGGATTCCCATGGAGCGCAAAACCTCGGCCGCCCGGTCTACCGCGTAGCCTTTGCCAATGGCCCCTAGATCCAACTGCATACATGGCGAGCGAAAACTGATGCGGTCCGGAGGAATGAGCTCGATTTTTTCATAGCCCACGCACGCCCGGGCTTCTTCTTGCTGAGCCAGCGACGGCAGATTTTCCCCGCCCAAGTTCGCTTTCCACAGATTCACCAGCGGCGCGATCGAAATGTCAAACTTCCCACCGGATAACCTGGAAAACTGCACCGCTTGCTGAATGGCACGATACAAATCGGGCGGGACTTCTTCCTGGTGAAAGTGAGCCGACCGATTCAACCTGCTCAGCGGGCTATCCGGTTTGTAGTTACTCAGTACCTCATCCAGGCGAACGACCTCTTGAAGGGCTTTCTCGATTGCATGGGAGGCGCGTTCGGCTGATTGGTCATAGACAGCGATCTCGAAGATCGTGCCCATGACGTACTTCTTCTTGTAAACGAGTACTTGATTTTCTGAGCTCTGGACCAGAGATGCAATTAAGAAAAAACTGACCAGCACGGCCGCTCGTCGTTTATCGAAGAGCATAAACCTCACCGCTCAAGCTGGCTAAATAGATCGTGTCTCCCGCGAGCACGGGAACGGACTGCATTGCGCTCGCCAACCCGGCTCGCCACAGGATTTTGCCAGTTGCGATGTCCAGCGCGATTGTGCCTTCGCCTTGAATGCATACCATGCCGTCACCGATTACTGCAGGCGCGGTCACTATTTCGCCGACAACGGTTTTCCAGCGCAAGTGGCCGGTCCGAGTTTCCAAGGCATACAGAAAACCGTCCTTACTGCCCATCACCGTCAGGTCCTGCGAAACTGCAGGCGACGACGCAATGCCCATTCCCGTTTCGTACTTCCACCGGATCTCCCCGCTGGCGGCATCCATCGCATAAAACGAGAAATCCTCAGACCCCACGAGAACCAGGTCATCCAACACCGCGGGCGATGAGTCGATTCCGTTGCCGGTGGCCGCACTCCACAAGATTTTTCCGGACGAGTTTTCGAGACAATACATCTTGCCGTCGCCGCACCCTACATACAGCTGACGCTCGCCGGCATAAGCCGTGGAATAAATTCTTCCGCCAAGTTCCTGAGACCAGCGACTCCGTCCGCTCGCAGCATCGACGGCATAAACGTGCGCATCCGCGCTTCCGAAAAAAACCAATCCACTTCGAACGACTGGAGAAGCCCAGACTTCGTCTGCCGTTGGCGCTTCCCACAACTTTGATCCCGAATGCCGGTCGACGGCGTAGACCTTTCCATCATCACAACCGAACAGAATTCGCTTTTCGGAAAGCGAAGGCGTGGAATGAATCTGTCCCCCGGCCTGAAATTTCCATTTTGAAGTGCCCTGGTCGGCGTCAATGGCGTGCAGCACGCCGTTAATGGAGGTTACATACAACGTCCCATCGTCAAGTATCGGCGCGGAACGAACCGCGCCGCCGGTGCGAAATTGCCAAATCGATTTTTCCGGCGCCCGGCCCGAATGTTGTCCATGCCCTCCCGTGCGTGCATTGTCGCAGAGCAGAGCGGGCCAATCTCCGGGCGCGTTAGACTTAGCTGCTTCCGTTGTCATTCATTCACGCTGAGATGGTGCGGTGATCGATCTGCTTCAAGTCGGCAACGCCCAGGCCGAGTTTCCCGGATGCGGCAATATGTCCCGGTTGACGATAAAACAAGTTTTTCACTGCGTTGTGATAAAACTCGCGACTGTCGGAGGTAATGCTATTGGGATCGTTTTGCCACAAAGAAGGCGCGCCCCGATCACGACGTTTTTTTTCAATCGCCTCAAGTTCAATCGTATCCATCGCAACCGGATCCGTTGCCGCCAGTAACAGTCCCGTCGGATCGATGAAATCCTGCACTTGCGTGAGCGGTCCTCCGTGCCACACCTGCCGCGTGCCGTCCATGATATGCAGCACAGATTTCGAACGTAGTGGTTCGACCGCGCACATCAGCCCAATCAGTGGATTGGTGAAGGAATAAGGCGCGCGGTGGGTCCGCGCCACATTGTTGAATGTGCCGTAGGCCAGATTCTTGAGCGCTCCGGTAACCCCCGATGCCGAGTGGTCCTTCATCGTAGGAATGTTGATGATCTTCGTGACTACCTGAGTCACCACGCCAGCCATGTAAGACCGAGTTTCCCACTCGCCGAAAAAGTTAGCGGTGCAATAAGCATTGGTGTCGTAACCGGAGGAATCGAGGAAGGCGTCCTGAATGCCGACGATGCGAACGCCTGGAGGAAGCAGCACTTGATAGCTGCCAATGTCCATTTCGTAAGCGTACCTGTCGTAGACCACGATATTGCGTGCGGGAACGCCAAGGGACCGAACTGAGTCGATAATCTCGCGCACAATTTCAGGAGAGGAGCAGCAGGCGGGCGCGCCCGATGGATTGATCTTGATTCCAACGACATCGTTGGGCTCCACAAATTTTGCCCAAGCCAACGGTGCGGATCTTTCCCCAGTCAACTCTTTCATCGCCTGCTCCAGCATACGGCGCACTACCGGCTGTGAAACCCGATTCCCAACGATCGCATTTGTGTCGTGAACCTCGACCACCCGGCCGGGAAACAAACCGGGCATGCCAAGCGGGGAAGGTTTGTAGTTTGACAGCCCGTGAAGTTCAATGGGCGGGACTTCGGGGCGCGCCGCTTCGTCCGCTCTCATCATCGGATCGAGTCCCTGCACGAGCAGCGACGCACTTCCAATGCAGCCGGCCTTAACGAAAGTTCGTCGGTCCATGGGTGAGTTCCAGATTTCTAAGGCAGCGTGTCAGATCGAACTCAAAGGAGCCGATAAGACTACGCCGGCTGCGATCTTCTTACAACCCACTTGCCCTGACTGTTTTTGCAAAGAGTGACAATCTCATTCCCAGTGGATACACTTTCGCTTCAACCAAAAACAAGAAGGTGCAAATGCCGAACTGGATCAAGATGTTGCTCGCAATAATTACAGTGCTGGTAATGGCTTTCGGACTTCCGGCCTTTGGGCAATCGTCCGACACTCGTTACGACTTGTTGTTGAAGGGTGGCCACGTCATCGACCCTGCCAATCATATCGATGAAGTTCGCGACATCGGTGTTCTTCAAGGCAAGATCGCTGCCGTCGAAAAAAATATTCCAGCAGAACAAGCCCGAAAAGTCGTCGACGTTTCGAATCTTTATGTCACACCGGGGCTCATCGACATTCACTATCACGTGGGTCACGGCGGGGCGCCGGTAAACTGGTTCGCTCCCGAAGCGCGAGCGCACGCGTTGCCACTGGGAGTTCCGGCTGACCTGGCATTGCAGTCCGGTGTGACCACGATCGTGGATGCCGGCACTGCCGGGGCGGAAACTTTCCTCCAGGAAAAAGAAGAAGTCATTGACCGCGCCCGAGTGCGCGTGCTGGCTTTCCTGAACATTGTGGCCAACGGTATGAACGGCGGGCTCGAACAAAGCCTGGATGAGATGGATGTAAAGGCCTGTGTCGACACGATAAAAAAATATCCTGACCTGATTGTTGGAGTGAAAACGGCGCACTACTGGACCGGCCAACCGTATGACGCGGAACACGTGCCGTGGGCTGCGGTCGATCGCGCAATTGAATGCGGCATTCTCACCAATAGCCCGGTCATGTTCGATTTCTGGCCACGACCGGAACGGACTTATGAAGAGCTGATCCTGAAGAAAATGCGGCCGGGCGATATTCACACGCACGTTTTCGCCCAGCAATTTCCCATCATTCTTTCTGACGGCAAGCTCAACCCCGCGCTTGCGGAAGCCCGGGCGCGCGGCGTCATCTTCGACGTTGGACACGGTGGCGGCAGCTTCTGGTTTCGCAATGCCGCACCCGCAGTCAAACAAGGATTCATCCCCGATTCTATTTCGACTGACTTGCACATGGGCGATTTCTTGACGGTGAGCATGGCTAACGTGATGTCGAAATTTCTGGCGATGGGAGTTCCGCTGGAGGATGTGATTCGCCGCTCCACCGTGAATCCGGCAAAGGAGATTCACCGGCCCGACTTGGGAACGTTGTCGGTCGGACAAGGTGCCGACATTGCCGTGCTCGAAGTGGCGCAAGGTCATTTCAGCTACATCGATTGCGGCGTCGCCAGAATGGATGGCAACGTCCGTCTGACGGCCCGCATGACCATCCGCGACGGACGCATTTCCTACGATCCTTCCGGCCTCAGCATGGTGGAGTGGGAAAGAGCTCGCCCGCAATATTTTACGATTCCGAGTGGCGGCCGGGCGTTGCCGGCGCGGGCGGATGACTTCCCGCGCGAATAATTTTCTGACATTTATTTCAAGGAGACTCGCGATGCGACAGATGAGCCGGCGAAGGCTTTTAAGCAACGGAACTCAAGCGGTCCTGGTCGGAGGCGCTGCGCTCTCCGGAATCACCAGCCTTGAGGCTCGGGCATTTTCCAAATCGGTGCCTCAGGCTCAAGCTGTGGACTACTACCAGAAGTTCGGCGTGACTCCGTTCATCAATGCGGCCGGCACGTACACGGTTCTTTCGGCTTCGACCATGCCCGACGAAGTTCAAGCCGCGATTGCCCTCGCGTCGCGACAGCCAGTCAATCTCAATGAACTAATCGACGCCTCGAGCGCCTATCTGGCGAAACAACTGCGATGCGAGGCGGCTCTGGTCACCGCCGGCGCTGCTGCCGCGCTCACCGTGGGAACCGCCGCTTGCGTCAACATGGGAAACGAGCAGGCGATTCTCAATATTCCCACCGATATGGCTGGCTTGAAGAACGAAGTCATCGTGCAAAAATCTCATCGCTACGATTATGACCACGCGCTCCGCAACTGTGGAATCCGTTTCGTCGAAGTCGAAACGCTTGAGCAATACCAACAAGCATTTACCGATCGCACGGTGATGGCTCACTTTTTCAATGCCGGCGGAGGAAATATCAGCCGCGAAGATTGGGTACGAGTCGCTCACCAGCATGGTGTGCCTTGTTTCAACGACGCGGCGGCCGATGTCCCGCCAATTTCCAATCTCTGGAACTACACGCAAATGGGATTTGACCTGGTCACGTTCTCGGGAGGCAAGGGACTTCGCGGACCGCAGTGCACCGGCTTACTGCTGGGCAGAAAAGATCTGATCGATGCGGCCAAGAAAAACAATTCACCAAATTCCAACACGGTTGGACGGGGAATGAAAGTCGCGAAAGAAGAAATTGTCGGTCTCGTCGCTGCTGTCGACTGGTTTCTGAAGCAGGATGATTCCGCCATCGAAGCAGAGTGCCGTCAGCGCGCCGACCATATTGCTAAGCAATTAAGCGCGATCCCCTCAGTGCAAACTCAAGTCTTCATTCCCGAGGTGGCGAATCATGTTCCGCACCTGCTTATCAGTTACGACCCCAATCGGATCAAAATCACGGGCAGGGAGGTCATGAAAAAAATGCGGGAAGGGAATCCGCGAATCGAACTGAATCCATCCACCGGAGGCGCTCCGGCTAGCGCAGGATTGCCGGGCGGGCCCAACACGATTGTCGTCGGTGTATGGATGTTGCAGCCCGGCGAAGACAGGATCGTCGGCAGGCGTTTGCGCGAAGTTTTGCAGGAAGGAATTCGCGCCTAAGCGAAGAAATTCGCCTTTGGGCTGACATGCAGATTAAGTCGAAATCGAGCGCAAGCTATCACCTGTGGCGCTTCATTATTGCCGCCGCCTTCTGCGCGTTTTGCCTGTGCGCATTTCTTGGCGCGCAGCAAAATGTCCCTCAAATGCCGATGCATGCCCGTTTTGAAGACGGCGCGGAATTTCGTTGGCTCAACAAAAAAGTCCTCGATTCGCGATTGCTCGACAACATGGAAGATGTCTCTTCCTGGACTTTCACCGGTTCCGGAGAAATGGCATTAACGGACGCTCGCGCCAAAGATGGCCGGCATTCGCTGAGAATTCGTTCCACCACGAATATCGCTCAGGTTGACGGCAGCGGCGAGTGGGAAGACCTCGTAGCAACCAGAAAGTTTCCCGGAGAAGACTGGAGCAAGTACAACCGCGTCTCGCTCTGGGTGTATCCCGATATTATCGGCGCGCCCGCGATCTCTTGCTCGCTCACTCTCCACAACGACGGCGCCCACAAACTGCCGGACCAATATAACGAGGGCCGCCACGAGTCCATCATTCTCAACAATCACACCTGGAACCATGTCGTCTGGGAAATCGCTCCACTCGATCGCGATCGGGTCACGGCCCTCGATTTCGCCTACATGCTTCCGAAGAAATTTCCTGATCCGGGCGACCAGACGATCCTAGACATCGACCAGCTAGAGTTGCAGAGCGTCGACGCCGATCACGTGGAGGGTTGGGATGTTGCTAAAGGAAAAATTGCATTCAGCAACAGCGGTTACACGATTGGCTCCTCGAAGTCCGCGCTTGCCAGCGATTTAACCGCTACGGAGTTCTCCGTAATTGACGAGCAGACCGGCGAATCCGTTCTGACGAGGTCGGTCGAGCAAGCCACCACACCATTGGGCAAGTATCAAGTGCTGGATTTTTCCGAAGTCCGCAAGCCGGGCACTTACGTAATCAAGGCCGGCGAGACGCTGACTCGCTCTTTCCGCATCGGCGATGACGCCTGGCGCAACAGCATCTGGAAGGCGATTAACTTCATGTACAGCGAGCGCTGCGGCACCGAAATTCCGGGCATTCACGGCCGCTGTCATCAGGATATTTACACAGTGCACGACGACAAGCGCATCGTTGTGAACGGCGGCTATCACGATGCTGGCGACCTCTCGGCAACTGGAAACACCCCGGGAATGGTTTATGCGCTCCTGTCGCTTGCCGATGCACTGAAGCGCCAAGGCGCAGATCCGACCCTGTCCAATCGACTGATCGAGGAAGCTCGCTGGGGATTGAATTGGGTGCTTAAAACCCGATTTGGCGGAGGATTTCGCAGCACTGGACAATTGGTGAGTTACTGGACGGATGGAATCATGGGCACGGCCGACGATCGCTTTGGCCAGGCCGTCAACAATCCCGAATGGAATTTTCGCGTCAGTGGAGTGGAGGCTTTGGCAGCGCGCGTTTTGAAAGACAGCGATCCCGAGCTGGCCAATCGCAGTTTGATCATCGCCGAGGAAGATTGGAAGTATGCGGTCGAAGGTTTGAAGACCGCGTCTCCGTTCGCTGAAGTCTACGGCGCGCAAGATGAGTTGGAGCGAACATCATTCGGCGTGGTTGCATCCGTCGAACTTTACTTGGCGACCGGCGACGACCGTTACGCGCAGGAAGCAATTGTCCTCGGAGATCAAGTGCTTGCGTCTCAGGAGCGCGAACTGCAGCCTTGGACAATTCCCTTAACCGGTTACTTCTATACCAGCCCAAAGCGCGAAAATCTTTTTCATCGATTTCACATCGGGCAGGAACAAGAGCCGATCATCGCTCTCATTCGTCTATGCGAATCTTTCCCCGACAATGAAAAGTGGATGAAGTGGTACTCGGCCGTGGTCTTGCACTCGCAGTACTACCTCAAGGCAGCGGCCGTGGTCGATGAGCCGTATGCAGTTTTACCAGCTGCCGTGTATCGCGAGAGCGAAGCTCGACTCATTCCCGAAGCCAAGAATTGGACTCCGCTTCGGGCTGCCGATCGCGATGCTTATGTGCAGGAAGTACGCCGCGGAATCCCGCTGGGCGGTGAGAATTATCTGCGCAGATTCCCCGTCTGGTTTGACTTCCGCGGCAACTCCAGCGTTCTGCTTTCCGAGGCGAAAGCGCTCTCGGCCGCGGCCCAACTGCGAGGCGATCTGGAAGCCGAGGACCTCTCGCAGAAGCAGGCCCAGTGGTTGGTCGGACGAAATCCTTTCGCGGCCAGCGTGATGTATGGCGAGGGCTACGACTGGACTCCGCTCTACAGCGTGCGTTCAGGCCAGATGGTTGGCGCGCTTCCGGTCGGCATTGAAACCAACGGCTTCGATGACGCTCCCTACTGGCCAACGCAGATTTGCTGGACCTATAAGGAAGTGTGGACCCAACCGGTCGGCCAGTGGATCTGGTTGATGGACGATATCAGCGTGCCGGCCACCGTGCGGGTCAGGGCGAATCCCGCGATCCATGACACTGTGGAATTCCGCGAACAAAAAAGCGGCCACGGGACAACAGCGGGTGCCAATTCGCGCGACGGCGAATTCAATCTGCACTTGCCGGAAGGTCGTTACGATGTGCGCCAGGGATTGGCACATACGAGCCTCACCGTTTTGCCCGGCGGATTCTACGATGTCGACTTGCGCCCAGATCGGCTGCTCGACTTTAAAGTGACATCCCAAGATTCCAGTCACAATGAAATCGTGCTTCGGGTCTCGGCCCAAGGATCTGGCCGTCACACGTTCACGATACGTACCGATAATCTCACCCTGAAAGAATCGAGCAGCCAGGAGCTCGCTCTGACGAATGAAAATCCTCGAGAAGTTGTCTGGCACGCCCGCGTGAACTCCGTGAAGACGCCGTGGGTTGTGGTAGTAATTCCTGATGGCACGTTAAGTCAACGCCGCGAAATCACAGGAAGTGAAATCCCAACCGCGGACGCGCCTCATGCCAGTGCGAAGACTCGCTAGCCATCGCTCATTTCTTCCGTGTTCGCCGGGTGCCGCTCTGATCTCGTCCTAAGCCGTGCTCTCTTACTTCACGAGCTTGAGCAAGCCAAATCGTTCGGGCACATGGAAACTCTCGCTCATCGGTGCTTGCCAGGCGATCTGGTGACGAGCAGAAACCGGCCCCTGGCTGCGAAACAAATTGATGCGCAGCACGTTCCCCGCCGCCGCTGGGCGAGTGGCGATTGCAGAATAGGGAATTCTCATCGCTCCATACCAGACGTGACGAGCCTCGTCGATTCGCGCCGAAACCGCGAAGCCCGAATTCCATTTCCAGCCACCGCCTTCGTGCGGGTGATTGAGATCAATATCAAGATCGACCCATTCCCCCTGCGGAGAGATCTCAAATTCTTTGTAACGCCGAATGTCATCGAAGTCGGAACCGATGAAGGCCTCTGCCACATCCCAGTTCCAAAGCTCGTTGGTTTCAGCGGAGGCAGTCGGATTGGGTTTCAAGTAGAGCTGCTCGTATGGACACACGAAAAGAAAGTAGAGGTTTTGCTTAGTCCACCGCGTCCGAATCTCCGTCCGATATTTCGGATCATGGTTGCCGTGAGTATCCGCATCCATGTAGACCGCTGGAGAGCCCTGCCAAAACGGGGAAGCCAAATTGGTGTCGAAAGCTGGATCCGATTCGGCCCAGGTGCTCTCGATCGTTTGAGCCGCAGAGTAAGCGCAACCGGCGCACGTAAGGAACAAAACCAAAATTTTAAGCAAGCTATTCATCGCGAGGATCGTGCCATCTCCAAATTCGGTGCCGGCTAAGGATTCTTGTCGGAAACGGCAAGCCGCGTAAGGTGATAAGACAACAGTTGGTCCGGGCTCAAAAATACTTCGCGAAATTCTTTCTCCGCCTGCTGCGTATTTCCCAGAGCACGATCGAGCATGCCGACATTGTAAAACCAGCGGCCACTGCGCGAATTGTCATCTCCATCGCTCTTCACACGGTCGAGGAGTTCCTCTAACTTCTGTTTGGCAGCCGCTTGATCGAAGCCAGGCAACTGTTGCGACGCCTTCCACGACCAAACCGCATCCTCCAGATTCGAGTGGTCACTGGCGTTCTGGAAATGACTGCGCGCCCTAGCGGGCTGGTTGCACGTTTTATAGACATTCCCGATTAAGTAATTCAATCGGGCCGAACGCAAGAACGGCTCCAGGCCATCGCGGGTAAATTGCAGATCAGGCACCGGCGTCGCGAGATTATCCACGACCTTGACCGCGTCGGTGCATCGTCCGCTTTGTGCCAGCGATATAGCCCGCTGCACTTGGACTTCCAGCCAGACTTGCCGCACATTCGTTCCACCCTCTTCACGCGAAAAAAAGCGATTGCGGAACAGCGCATCCGCCTTTTCGAACTCGCCCGCCTCAGCCAGATTCAGGATGAGTTCATAGACAAGTTTGGTGGGCATGTTAGCGAGCTCGGGATATCGTTCCAGAGCAGCAACACGTTCCGGCGCTGGCCGCTGCAAAATGCTCCGCGCCTGATCGATGCCCGTGTAAAGCTCAATGTTCTTTGGGTCAGACCGCAGCCCTTCTTGAAACACATTCAAGGCCCGCTCAGGATTATCTCCGGAATGAAGGAGAGCCCGTCCGAGGCTGGCATGCAAAACGGGAATCTGCGGATTAATCTTTCGGGCCTGCTCCCATTCGCCCACAGCCAAATCGGTCAACCCGCGTGAAAAATAAAAGGTTCCCATCAGGTAATGCGCGCTCGCGTCCTGAGCATTGAAACTCAGCGCGGCAGTCAAACCTTCAAGGTCTTCTGCACGGCTGGGGAATACATATGCCGTGGAAAGCTTCGCAGCCGCAGTGAAATCGTCAGCACTGGACTGCCCCAGTTTCTGCCGGCAATATCCTCGGAAGTAGGCCACCATCGGATGTTTCTGCGGAGGCAGCACTCCAGGTTCGCTTTCATCCGCGATCGGCGGAGGATAGTTGCGCGAGAGAACATCGAGCGCCTGCGAGTAAAGCCCAAGACGCATGTACTCCGACGCGACATGCAATACCCGTTCCGCATCATCCGCCAGATGACGCAGGTCCGGCTTTCCAAGCTGCTCCAGCAGGAAATAACTTTGCGGGAATCGCGCCAGCCATTCCTGCACAATCTTCTGTGACTCTTCCTTTCGCCCTTGAGCTTGCAAGATCGCAGCCAATTCTTCGGCGGTGCGAAGATCGTCTGGCGCCGCGCGATTGGCCTCTTCCAGGTAAGACTCGGCTCGCTGGACATTGCCTTCGCGAGCCGAAAGTTCGGCCAATCGCAACGCTCCCGCCGCCCGGAACTCGGGCATTCGCGCCGCTGCTTCATAGGACTCGCGCGCCTCGCGATTTTGGCCCAGTCCGTCATACGCGATGCCGAGATAATAAGAAACTTCAGAATCGGAGGTATCGCGAGCCAGCGCCGGCTCTAGAAAACTCTTCGCGTCTTTGTAGCGCAACAAAGCGGCACACAGGCGCCCGGCAGCCTTGCGCACTTGAAGGCTCTCGGGAAATTTCGCCAACGCGTCCTGATACGTTTGCATCGCCGCCAGCAGATTGCCATCTAGTTCTTGTTCGTTCCCCAGCTGTATCCAGTCATCTTCCGTCCGCTGCTCTGAATTTGGAATACGATAGACCGGCTGTGGGCCGACGTGGATATGATTAACCGGAGTCCAATCGTATTGATCTTCCGTCTGCCGCAAGAGAACTGCACCGCTAGCATCGCTTAGTTCAAATGTATATTTCTGTTGCGGATCGGCCTTCGCAAGTTCGTGCCTCCAAGTATGTTGAGGAGTTAGGTCGGCGTTCTCTCGAAAAACTTCCCGATCTCCCGCCAAAATCCGCAGCGTCGCTCCCGAAACAGCTTTATTGACATTGAGGCCAGCCACCAGCGCATTATCCCGCCGGCTCAGATGAACCACGCCCGCCAGATTCGCCCTGGAAATCCCCCCGATCTCGCGCACCGGCATCCAAAACTCCGAAAAGCGGATCGTCTGTCTGGGTTCGAGAAAAGCGTAGGTCTCCTGGTTCCGAAACAATCCAGCCTGCACTTCCACGTACGCGCTGTCGTTATCTGAGAGCGTTTTGCGCCAGTCCAATCCATCCGCATCGGTGCCCCATGACCAAATCTTCTTTGCCGGGAGTTGTGCGTAATCTGCGAAATGCACCGTGCCCGCATTGGTGTGAGGATGCCAAACTCCCATGAAAGGCTCGCGACTGCCATGCACAAACAGCGACACCGGTCCCTTTGTTTGGTTCTTCACTACGCTGAGATCGGTACCGTCCGCTTCGATCGGCCAAGGTTCAACATCCCGAAAACCATGGCTCGCCGTAAACCGCATCGGATACTGGATTCGTGAATCGTCCCACACTTGAATGCCTGCGTTGTTCCACCAATAGAAGCGATGCCGAACATCGCTGCGATTGTTCAATGTGACTTTCTCTTCGAGCACCGTCGAGGCGGGGCGCAACACTAACTGCACCGACCATTGCATTCCATAAACCCGGTCGATATTGCCGACCTCCACGAAAGCACTGCCGTCCTCGTTTTGGCCGAATGCAAAATCAACCGGCGAAAGACTAACCCAGTTATGAGAAACGGGAAAATTGAACTCGATTCCAAAAGCCGCCCACGCCCCGCGATAGGATATGTCGGCCTTCTTGATGGAAGGATTTTCGTAAAACATCGGCTGGCCGCTGATTTTGTCGGTGCACGTATAAACGTGCCCTCCCAGATCGGGCAGCACCGAGCACTTCAAATATTCGTTTTCAAGAAAGACGGCGCGCCACGCATGATCCGTGCGGCGACCGGTCAAATCGTCGCGCAAAGTATACGGATAGTTGAAGCGTCCGTTTGCATATTGGTCGAAAGGAGGGTTAGTGTCGGGCGCGCCTTCCTCATACGTGGGCAGCGTCAAAGTGCCTTGCCAGACCCGCACTTGGGCCATCGATAAAGAAGATGTAAAGAGCAAAAACGCTAGAACTCTTAATAGCATCAGTTGTCCTGACTAAACTACCCGGTTACTGCGAGCTCTGTTGGCGATGAATCTCGTCTAACCGCTTCTTCAGATACTCGCGATATTCCTCTTGCAACTTGGGGTCTTTCGGCGATCCGTAAATATCCGAAGACTTGTACTTCCCTTCGTCAAACTTTTTCTTTGTCCATTCATCATGGATATGGGTTTCGTCCGCCCGATCAAGAACTTCCTTCACGAATTGCGGCGGAATGAAATATACGCCTTCTCGATCGCCCACCACGAGATCGCCCGGCATCACAGTCACGCCGCCGATGCGGATGGGCACGTTGATGCCCGTCAGCATTACGTTATCGATCGGAGTCGGATCGGCAGAACGGAAGTATGCCGGCATGTCGATTTTTGCGATGCCATCCAGGTCGCGAATGCTTCCGTCCACAACCAGACCAGCTCCATTCGTGGCTTTCATCACATAGTAAAAGAGATTGTCGCCCACGATGGTTCCGTCGACCTTCTTTCCAAACAGATCCACCACCAGCACATCCCCGGGCTGGAGCATATCGATCGCAGTTTGATTCATAAGATCCGGTAAACCGCGCTGCTTGGCCCTATTTTTTGCGACCTCGTCCACGTCCGCCCGCAGCGGCATAAATTGCACCGTAAACGCGCGGCCGGCCATGGTTTTGCCGGGATGAAGCACTTGAAAACCATCCGCATATTGGTTTTTGAAACCTTGCTCGGGGAGAACGTCCCACACTTCTTCCGATGATAAATCGCGTGCCCGCTCGATCATGGAGTCGGGAACTTTCGGGCGTCCATCCGCGAACCGGCCAAAGGGTGACTTCGTCGTGTAGTCGATCATTTCCTGCTTCGACAATGTGTACAGCTGTGCGCAGGCATACGTCGGCACAAGCAGGGCCGCGGCCACCACTCCCTGGTAGATCGAAATCGTCATTATTTTCGAGATGTGGCTCATTCTTGGACTCTCCTGGTCAAATTTCAAACCGCGGTTCTTGGCCGACGAGTTTACAATTCTATTTTTCAAATTGCGAGCTTGCGACCAGCGGACGCCGTTCTGTCAAGGAACACCTATCGCAAACGCTCGTGATAAAAATGTTTTCCGCTTTGCGGCCATCGATGCAATGCTCCCATGGGAGAGAACGACTCATGTGCTTTTCAGCAACGGCCAACTTTGTTGGTAGCGGGGTTCTAGGCTGCATTGGCGTCGTCACTTTGACCAAGGTGAAGCACCGGCGCGAACTGCTGTTTGCCGCGCTGCCCATTCTGTTCGCCATCCATCAATTCATTGAGGGATTCGTCTGGCTGGGATTAGACGGTACTTTTTCGCCTGCGGTGGCCCATAACATGGGAGCGGCATTCATGCTCTACGCGCAGGGTCTGCTCCCGTTCCTTCTACCGCTCAGCGTGTTGCTGTTCGAGCCCAACCGCAAGAGCCGTGGCCGCATGCAGCCCTTTCTGATTCTTGGCGCGGCAACCACACTTTATATTTTGTGGGCGTTGACCGCGTATCCCTTGGAGCTTTCCATCAAAGGGAACAGTATCGTCTACATCAACCAGGCGACCAACAACACGACGGTAGCGATCTTGTACGTCATTGCAACTTGCGGTTCCTTATTTTTCTCTGGGATCAGAATGATGGTAATCTTCGGAGCGGCAAACCTGACGATTCTGCTGGCAGTCATGGAGTTTAAGCGGTACGCATTCACCTCGTTGTGGTGTGCATACGCGGCGGTCGCCAGCGCGATCATCCTGATTTACTTCTGGAAAAGCAGCGCAGAGCGGCCTTTCCGCTACGCTCTGCAAGGGTAATGTGGCCCAATAATGTGAGGCAAAACGCTGATTCATTCAAACCCTGCGCGCACCAGAAAATGACGGAACATGTGCTCATCGAAGTCTGCGTCGAGTCGGTTGCGTCCGCGTTGGCGGCAGAACGGGGCGGAGCACAACGAGTTGAATTGTGCAGTGATTTGCTGGAAGGCGGTGTCACTCCCAGCATTGGCCTCATCGAGGCAGTCCGATCCAGAATTTCGATCGGCCTGCATCCGATCATTCGACCGCGCGCCGGAGATTTTTGTTACACCGAGGAAGAATTCGACGTCATGCGCCGTGACCTCGAAATCGCGAAGACTTCCGGCGTCGATGGCGTAGTTCTAGGCATCCTCGATCCCACCGGAAAAGTCGATCTCCCGCGCACTCGACGGCTCATCGAACTGGCGCATCCGCTCCCTGTCACCTTCCATCGCGCCTTCGACATGTCGGCGGATTTGGTGCAATCCCTCGAAGACGTGTGTGCCGTCGGAGCACAACGCCTTCTCACCTCGGGCGGCGAACAAACCTGCTCCGATGGTGTCGGCATGATCGCACAACTGGTCAACCTCGCCCGCAACCGAATCAAGATTATGGCTGGCGGCGGCATCGGCCTCGACAATGCCGCTCATATTATCCAAAACACCGGAGTCACAGAGATCCATGTGGGGTTGGGCAGCCCTGTCACCGGCCCCATGCTTTACCGCAATCCACGCGTAAGTCTGGGGAAGACTCACGGGCGGGAATATGACCGCACCCAAGTTCTCGAAGCGAACGTGCGAAAGCTCACTTGCGCAATTGAGGCCGCAGCCGGAAGGCGAAAGCAACTAAACCCAGACTGCCGCACGCTTTCTTAGCGCATCCGCCGGAACTTTCAAGTTTCCCCGCGCCATGGGCAAAAAAACCGGGGACGCATCCTGCGCCCCCGGAGCACCACTTACGATTCAACAACCGCAGCCGGAATGACCGCTCTCGCAATCCATCTTACGCAACGTCGTAGCGATCAAGGTTCATCACTTTGGTCCATGCCGCGGTGAAGTCTTTCACGAATTTCTCCTTCGAATCCGCGCTGGCATACACTTCGGCAAGCCCACGCAGCTGAGAATGCGAACCGAAGATCAGGTCGACGCGGGTAGCAGTCCACTTCACCTGGTTCGACTTCCGGTTACGCCCTTCGTACACGCCTTCGGAAACGCCTTCGACGGAATTCGAGGGCTGCCATTGCGTCTGCATGTCGAGGAGGTTGACGAAGAAATCATTGCTCAGCGTTTCGGGCCGGTTGGTGAACACGCCATGTTTTGACTTCCCGGCATTCGCACCCAACACGCGCAGGCCACCAACAAGCACTGTCATCTCCGGAGCAGTCAGCCTCAATAACTGCGCCCGATCTACGAGCATCTCCTCAGCCGAAAGACGCTGCGGGCCGCGTCGATAGTTGCGGAAGCCATCCGCTTTCGGCTCGAGCGGAGTGAAGGAATCCACGTCCGTTTGCTCCTGCGACGCGTCCATGCGCCCCGGCGTGAATGGAATCTTCACCTCTTGCCCGGCAGCCTTCGCGGCTTTCTCAATCGCTGCGTCGCCGCCAAGAACAATCAAGTCAGCCAGCGAAATCTTCTTTCCCTTGCTGCCATTGGTTTGCGCGCTGTTGAATTCCTTCTGAATGGTTTCGAGTTTCTGCAGTACCTTCGCCAGCTCGGCGGGCTGGTTCACCTCCCAATCCTTTTGCGGGGCAAGGCGAATCCGCGCGCCGTTCGCTCCGCCGCGCTTATCGGAGCCGCGGAACGTCGACGCCGACGCCCAAGCCGTCGAAACCAGCTGCGAAACCGTCAGCCCCGACGCAAGGATTTTCGCCTTCAACGCAGCCACATCCTGCTCCCCGATGAGCGGATGATCCACAGCAGGGATAGGATCTTGCCACGGTAGCGTTTCTTTCGGAACGAGTGGGCCGAGATATCGTTGGATCGGCCCCATATCGCGGTGCGTCAGCTTGAACCAGGCTCGGGCAAACGCATCCGCAAACTGATCCGGATGCTCGTAGAAATTCCGCGCGATTTTCTCGTAGCTGGGATCGAACCTCAAGGCCAAGTCCGTGGTGAGCATGGATGGCGCGTGACGCTTGGAAGGATCGTGCGCATCCGGCACCGTGCCGTTACCCGCACCATTTTTCGGCGTCCACTGGTGCGCTCCCGCCGGGCTCTTCGTTAGCTCCCATTCGTAGCGGAACAAATTGTCGAAGAAGTTGTTGCTCCACTTCGTCGGCGTGGTGGTCCAAATAACTTCCAGGCCGCTGCCGATGGTGTCAGCACCAAAGCCTTTGCCAAATTTGTTTTTCCACCCCAACCCTTGGTCTTGGATGTCCGCGCCCTCTGGCTCGGCGCCCACATATTGCGCGGGAACGGCCGCGCCGTGCGTCTTGCCAAAGGTGTGACCTCCGGCAATGAGCGCGACGGTTTCTTCGTCGTTCATCGCCATGCGGCCAAACGTCTCGCGAATGTCACGAGCGGCCGCGATGGGGTCGGGCTTTCCATTAGGCCCTTCCGGATTCACATAAATCAATCCCATCTGCACGGCCGCAAGCGGATTGTCCAGGTCGCGATCCCCCGAGTAACGTTCGTCCGCCAGCCACGTGCCTTCAGGTCCCCAATAAATTTCGTCTTCGGGTTCCCACGTATCGGCACGGCCGCCGCCAAAGCCGAATGTCTTGAAGCCCATTGACTCCAACCCCACATTGCCCGCCAGAATCATCAGGTCGGCCCAGGAAATTTTTCGGCCATACTTCTGCTTGATCGGCCACAGCAGCCTGCGCGCCTTGTCGAGGTTCACGTTGTCGGGCCAGCTATTGAGCGGCGCAAAGCGCTGCTGTCCGGCCCCGGCGCCGCCGCGGCCATCTCCAATGCGATACGTTCCCGCGCTGTGCCATGCCATGCGAACAAACAGCGGCCCGTAGTGCCCAAAGTCCGCCGGCCACCATTCCTGCGAGTCGGTCATCAAGGTTTGCAGGTCCTTGATCACGGCATTCAGATCGAGCGTCTTGAACTCTTGCGCATAATTGAATTCCTTGCCCATCGGATCGGACAGCGGAGAAGGCTGGTTTAGCACCCTCACATCAATCTGATTCGGCCACCAATCGACGTTTGTGTGGGATTTGTGAGCGCCGTGCGCTACCGGGCACTGCGCCTCGGGTAGCGTGCTTTTGTCCTTAGTTTCGGGGGAAACGCTCCCCGAGGAAGTCGCGAGTGTATTTTCCATATATTTTCCTTCGATTCTTGATTGCGTACTGCGTGAAAGTTATTTCTTGGCGCTGCACCGGCGACAGAGGCCGAAAACCTCCACCACCGGCTGCGTCAGATCAAATCCATTCAGAGCGTGCTTGGACAACCGTTTGAAATCGATAAAATCACCCTCGATGTCTTGCACCGCCTTGCAGCGAGAGCACACCAGGTGATGATGTGGTTCGAGATTGCCATCCACCCGTAAGGTGGAAGCATGTGGCGTTACCTCTCGCAGCAACCCACATTCGATGAATAAGCGCAGATTGTTGTAGACCGTGGCGAGAGACACGGATGGAATACGCCGCCGCACCGCATCATAGATGTCTTCCGGAGAATGATGGCCGTGAGCAGCGATCACGGCCTCGTAGACCACTTGGCGCTGATGAGTGACCGCCAACCCGTGCTGCCGAGCCAGTTCACGGAATTGTTCATGGGAGAGGCGCATAAGTTATCGAATAAGAATTATTATAAACTATTGAGCCCGCGTCAACCACCGCTGTCGCCGCCTCACTCCGCAGATTTCACTTCCTCAAAGCTGAACTGCTTGTCGAGCTTCTCATACGGCTTGCCATCGACCTCGACATACGGGTAGACGAAGTAGTTCAGCGCTGGACCATCCTGTTTCGGAGACAGCGTCACATCGCGGCCGGTGGAGAACTGCACCCGATTGGCGTCAACGCTGCCGAAAAAATAATCTTGTTTTTCTTTTGCCTTCCATGCTTCGGAGATATCGAGCGGGACCCACCCGGACTTGCTCGCATAAAACTCAGCCCAGCAGTGATACCCCGCGATCTCTCCTTTGTCCTTGTTTTCCGGCAGGGGAAATCCAATGTCGAAGCGCGCCGGAATCCCGTCTGCCCGCAGCATCCCGATGAACGGCGAATGAAAATCCGTGCAGTTGCCGTGCTTGGCGTCGCACGCCCACACCGCATCTCCGCGACCCCAGCCCGTGCCGGTCTTGTCGTACCGCATGGTCGTGAACAGATAGTCATACGCAGCCTTGGCTTTTGCCACCGTGCCGGTCTGCGATTCCGTTACCTCGACCGCGAGTTCCTTGATTTTTCCGTCGGTCGGAATCAGAGTGTCCGGCGCAACCAAGCGACTCATCGACGCCGGCACAACGCTTGGCTTCTGATCCCTTCGTTCCAGTTCCGCGTAATCTCCCCGTGAATACTCGCGGCGCGTGACCTTATATTGAAGCGTGAACTCTGCCGTGCCCGTGGCGGGATTCGCAATCTCTGCATACACCATCCGGTTGCCATATTCACGCTCTTGCGTCATCTCCGTTTTCACTGGAGCCTTCACCGCCAACACGCGGACCGTCTGATGCTGGTCCGTCTGCGGCAAGGGAATCCACACGCGCACGCGTTTCGCATCCGCTGGAATATCCTTAACCGTGAAGTTGTAGGTAAAGCGAAAGGTTCGCGCTGGCGGGCTGAATTTCTGAGGTTTCGAAGCGCCCTGAACAGGCAGTTGGCAAATCGCTAAAACCAGCAGCAGCAATGGCGAGAGAACTCGCAGCCTCATGAGGGAAACTCCTTACTCGCGGACTTGGACCAAAATTTTACCAGCAGTCAAGCCAAGGTGTCAGGTTCCAGGCGAATGCATTCGCCAGAAAAATACCTGCTCCTGTTGAAACTTTGCAGTCTGGTATAGCATCCACTGCACGAGGTTCACCATGACCACAACTTCAACCTCACCGCGAACAGACTTTGCTGCCGTGCCCCGATCGCAAGCCGCGAATGGCCTTGCCATTGTGCGCTTGACCCTCGGCGCAATGTTTGTGTCCGTATTTTTCGAGAATTTGCGCAAAGGCCTCTACACTCCCGCGGGTTACGCGGGCCTGATCAATTACTACATCCAACACGATCATGCGCCAGCCATCTGGAAGGCGGTCATGGCGCAGGCGGCAAGCCACGCCGCCATGGCCGCTCCGCTGCAAGCGCTAACCGAAATCGCTCTCGGCGTCGTGCTCATCCTCGGCCTTCTCACGCGGCCTGCCGCGTTTTTGTCGTTTCTGTATCTCGGGAGCCTGTGGATTTCGGAGTTGGGCACCGCATGGATCTGGGAACTGCTGGTTCCCGTGATGGCGTCGCTCGGCCTTGCAATCGGAAGCGCCGGCCGCAAATGGGGCGTAGACGCCTGGCTTGCACAACGCTGGCCTTCTTCGCCACTCTGGTGATTGGCTAGAATCTCTTGCGCCACCATCCCGTGCGAGTCTCCGTAATTATTCCCACCCATAATGAAGCGGGCTCAATCGAGCGCGTCTTAGCGGATCTCCCGTCCGCCCTGGTTACAGAAGTGATCGTCGTCGACAGCAACTCCACTGACGGCACGCCTGCGCTCGCCGCCAGCATGGGAGCCCGTGTCATCCACGAACCGCGTCGCGGCTACGGACGCGCCTGCCTCTCCGGCCTGGCCGCCGCAAATAACCCTGACATCGTTGTCTTTCTTGATGGCGACTACAGCGACCGTCCTTCCGAACTGCCCATTCTTTTGGCCCCACTCACAGAAGGGCGTGCCGACATCACGCTCGGCGGTCGCCTGCACAGTGGGAATTCTGCCGGCGCTATGCCCTGGCATCAAGCGTTTGGAAATCGTCTAGCCGCCGCGCTGATCCGACTTCTGTACGGACTAAAAATCACCGACCTCGGCCCCTTCCGCGCCGCCAGCGCCGATGTCCTGCGCGCGCTCGCCCTTGAAGAAACGACTTACGGCTGGGCGGTCGAAATGATCCTGAAAGGCGCCCTGGCTGGATACCGCGTCATCGAAGTCCCCGTAAGCTACCATCCGCGCATCGGCCGCTCAAAAATCAGCGGCACCCTGAAAGGCACGTTAGGCGCCGCCTGGTTCATCCTGAGCTTGATCGTGCGATATCGTTTCTCGGCTTAGATTCCCGTCAAAATTTTATGAGATCCTAGTGGCCCATTCAAGCCCGGTTTTGGCTTGAGTGGGGCATGTTCCGATTCATCAAAAAATTGCCTTGTCATCCTGAGCAAAGCGAAGGATCTCTGTATTTGATCCCAGAACTGCACAGATCTTTCGCTTCGCTCAAGATGACAAACATCCTGCGTGCAGGAAGCATCGATGCCTGGCGCTCATATATGATTGCCCAAACAATTCATGCAATCCTCAAAACATTGCCTTGTCATCCTGAGCAAAGCGAAGGATCTCTGTATTTGATCCCAGAACTGCACAGGTCTTTCGCTTCGCTCAAGATGACAAACATCCTGCGTGCAGGAAGCATCGATGCCTGGCGCTCATATATCATTGCCCAAACAATTCATGCCATCCTCCGGCGAATCCGTGCGCTCGACAGACCGGGTTCTGGTCATCATGGCGAAAGCCCCGCGTCCCGGCGCAGTCAAAACTCGCCTGACGACCAGCCTTTCTTCCGAGGCTATCACCGCTTTCTATTGCTGCCTTCTCGCCGACACCTTGGCTCTGGCGCGTTCTTTGGCTGGTGTTGAAGTTGCCGTCGTCTGCCCGAACTCTGACGTGAACGAACTGGCTCAGCTGGCGGGAAGGGAAGTGGCCGTTGTCGCGCAGACGGGCGCAGGCCTTGCCGCAGGCCTTACTTCAGTGTTTGCGCACTTCGCCAAACACCACCAACGCGTGATTGCCTTCAACAGCGACAGTCCGCACTTGCCGCGCTCCGTTCTCGAGGACGCATTCGAAACTCTGGCTGTGCACGACGTGGTCGTCGGACCAACCCACGATGGAGGCTACTATCTCGTCGGCGCAAAAGCTTCTCATCCCACGCTTTTCGCCAACGACGGAATGGGCACCAGCACGGCGCTGGATAGGCTCATGTCCCGCGCACGCACTCTCGATCTGTCAGTAGCTTTCGCCGATCGTTTTTACGATATCGATGTAGCCGAAGACTTGAATCGCTTGGCGGAGGAATTACGCCACGCTCCGGCAAGGGCGCCCCGTACCGCGCAGTGGCTCAAGGAATGGCAAAAATTGTGTGGAGCGGGCACTCCTGCCCGCTAGCCTTTAGCGCGCAAGCAAGCGGGCAGGAGTGCCCGCTCCACACAAAAACCGGAGGATTGTGAAGCTCACCCCCGAGTGGCGCATGTACGTACTTGGCGCCACACTGTGCGTAGCACTTACGATGTGCTCGCGCCACTTCGGCGACCGAGGCGGCCCGGCCTTTATGGCCTACTTGACCGTCGCCGGGATCACATATTTATTAGCCGTCCGTGAGTTTTTCATAACCACAAAATTTGAACGAAGCGTTTCCCCGCGCGTTGTCGTCACCGGCCTCGTCCTGGCCGCCATCTGGCACGTCGCTTTTCTTCGCCTCCCTCCAGGTCCCGATGACGATATCCACCGCTACGTTTGGGACGGCCGCCTGCAGCGTCTCGGCTACAATCCGTATCTCGTCATCCCCAGCGATCCCGCGGCGCAGCCTTTGCACACCCCCGAAACCCGCAGCTTGAATAATCCCGATCTTCCCAGCCCGTATCCACCCGGCGCGCAGCTATTCTTCCGCGCGGTGACCGCGATTCACGAATCCACGTTCGCACTCAAAGTTGTATTCGGGCTTTGCGAGTGCGCCATCGTTTTCCTTCTGCTCGACCTCTTGCGTCGCACCGGGCAGGGAACACACCTGGTTCTCGCGTTCGCCTGGAACCCCTTGCTGGCCGTTGAAGTCGCGGGCAGCGGTCACATCGACATCTTGGGAGCGCTCTTGCTGGTAATCTCCGCTGCCGCGCTACTCCGCCGATGGCGGGCGACTGCGGCCGTTGCCCTCGCGTTAGCTATCGCCGTGAAATTTCTCCCGGTCGTCCTCTTGCCGCTCTACTGGAAGCGCATCCGCCTCCGCGACGCCGCCCTGGCAGCAGCCGTGATCGCAATCCTGTACCTGCCTTTTCTGAATCACGGCCGCATCCCTCTCGGCTCGCTCGGGACGTACGTACAAACTTTCCGCTTCAATGGTCCCGTCTTCGCCGCGCTCGCCCGAGTGGCGCCTCCGCAGTTTTTGGCTGCGCTGGCCGTGCTCGTGGGATTAGCGACTGCAGCGTGGTTAAGAAGGGCACAACCCGACTGGTCTCCCACCCAGTTCGCCTGGCCCATGGCCGCCTCTCTTGTGTTCGCCCCGGCAGTTTTCCCATGGTACCTTCTCTGGCTGCTGCCATTCCTCACGTCGGCCTCAACACTGCTCCTCATCATCTGGACGGTCAGCATCATTCCCATCTACGTCCAGTGGCATCTCCGCGCACTCGGCCATCCATGGGGCTCGCTTCCGCTCTGGATTATGTTCGTGGAATATGGATGCCTCGCAGTCGCTGGCCTTCTTATCGCGATACGCCGCGCCCATTCGGCCGGCCATCCCGCCACTCCTGAATCCGAAATTCCCCAGCCATCATCAAAAGCAAATCCGTTCAATTCACCGAGGAGGGACGTTCATGAATAACCTGGGCCGACTCCATCGAATTCTTGTTCTAGCCGTCAGCATGTTAGTCCTGCCTGCCGCGTTACTCGCGCAGACCCGCCCGCCAATTCTCGAACAGATTGCCAAGACCTATGGCATCGATTCCTGGGATCAAGTTCAAGCGATCCGCTATACCTGGAACGGCGAAATCCCTGGGCTCTTCAAAGTGGCTCACAAGTGGGAATGGGAACCCAAGACCGGCAAAATTTCCTACGAGAGCACCGACAAAGACGGCAAGCCAGTGAAAGTTTCCTACGATAGCGCTCAGCTCAACAGCCAATCCGACCAGGTGAAAACTGAAGTCGAACCCTCGTTCGTCAACGACAACTATTGGCTCCTTTTCGTATTCCATGCTTATTGGGACAAGAGCGCCACCGTGACCGATGAAGGCATGAAGAAGTTGCCCGTCGGCATCGGCTCGGCCGAGTTGGTCTCGGTGAAGTATCCCGCCGAAGCCGGCGGCTACACACCCGGCGATACCTGGGAACTCTACGTCGGCAAAGACAAGCGCGTGGAGGCCATGGTCTACCATCGCGGTGGCGTTAAGAAGCCAAGCCTTGTCACCGCATCGTGGACAGGCTACAAAAAAGCTGGACCGCTGCTCATCTCCACCGAGCACCGCGGTACCGCCGACGGCAAGCCGCTGCACATCTCCATCTCTGACCTCGCGGTTAAGATCGCAGGCTCGGATACTTGGGTCAAAGCGCAGTAAAAGAACGGTGGCCCACTCAAGCCCGGCTCGGGCATGTGGCCCTTCAAGCCCGGTTTTGGCTTGAGTGGGTATTCCTGCTGTCCCGGGTGCCCCATCCTGAATTTCGCGTTCTTTGCGAAATTCAGGATGGGGAAGTTGACTTATTGCGACGGAACAAAATCTCCAGCCGCGTCCCGCAAAAGGAATCGTCTGAAAAGAAACGTCGGGTTCATCGCTTCTTACTTCCGCCTGCTTTCGCTCGCGCACTGGCTGGCGCTTTCTTCTTCAATTTGCTCTGATTGAAATCAATCGCGGCGCGCACCAGATTTTTCAGACCACGCTCGTTGATCTTGTCGCCCTCGAGCAAATCGAGCGCCCGCCACGTGTTGCCCGCGAAGCCCGCATTGAAGACCTTCTCCGGATCGGGCAGCTTCGCCCCCTGGGCAAACGTGAGCTTCACTTTATCCTTGTGCGCATTACCGACCGCAATGATTCCGTCGTGCGACCACACCGGGCTTCCCATCCACTTCCATTCCTCGACCACCTCCGGGTCCGCCCCGTGAATGATATCGCGCACCTTCGCCAGCATCTTCCCGCGCCAGTCCGCCAATTCCCTGATCTTCGAGTCGATGATCGCCGAAGCCGATTCCGCCGCCACACCCTTTTTCATACCGCCTCCAACTCTCGCCCCTAATTTAGCTGCGCTCCGCGTGAACCTGCAACCTCCGCCAGCCTATTTGCAAAATAGCTGACCCACGCAAGGCCTAAGTGGCCACTGCGCTTCGCCAAAGTGTTCCTGCGGGAACATAACGTCATGACATGAAGGGCTATACAATGGCGTGATGACAGTTAAGCCCAGGGAAACAAAGCGGAGAATGCCGCAGTCACGAAGGCAGAGAATTCCCTGGCTGCATGCGTCAGTTGAGGATGACCTCTTTGGGCTAGCGGGTGGGGAGACGGACGCAGAGCCACGCTGGAACCGTGCGCGGAAGCAGAGGATCTCACTGCGCGTGGATTGCGAAGTGGTGGACTGGTTCAAGTCCAAGGGGCCGGGATACCAGACACGAATCAACCGGATATTGCGACGAGTCATGATGGAAGGAAAGAAACGGGAACTGCCCCACTCAAGCCAAAGTCGGGCTTGAATGGGGCACCCACCCTCCCTCATTTGTAGAGTTGCGGGCCGGGTGGCCTACTCAAGCCCGATTTTGGCTTGAGTGGGGATGTTCACACGTCACAGACTTAAACCGACAAACGAACTAGGATTGTTCTCATGCCTTGGGGACTAATTCGGTTTCAGCATAGCGGGCAAAGTCACTTCGTCACGTTCTGCTGCTACCATCGCCATCCGTTGCTTACAACCGACGCAAGCCTGCGAATCTTCGAGTCAGCCTTGGAGCGCGTGCGGCGCAGCTTCAGGCTTCAGGTTTACGGGTACGTGATCATGCCCGAGCATGTTCACCTGCTGCTCAGCGAACCACAGCGAGAGACGCTGGCCGATGCGCTGAAGTCGTTGAAGCAAGGAGTATCGCGTCGTTTGATTAGCCATCACCCACTCACGCCAGAGGAAGGCTTGAATGGGGCATTTCAGCATTACTGGCAAAAGAGGTATTACGATTTCAACATTCGAAATTACCCGCAGTTTGTGGAAAAGCTACGCTACATTCATCGCAATCCGGTGAAAGCTGGCTTGTGCGAACATCCGGAGGATTGGGAATGGAGCAGCTTTCGCCACTACGCAACTGGCTGCGAGGGACGAATTGAAATCGAGTCGGAATGGACGGCGCGAAAACGCGAACGAGCCCTGGGCAGACTTTGTCCGGCAGTAGAACTGCCCCACTCAAGCCAAAACCCGGCTTGAATGGGCCACCTGTCACTCATTTACCCGCACTCCGCGTAAACCCGTAACCGTCGGTGGCCCTCACTCAAGCCCGATGTTGGCTTGAGTGGGGATGTTCAGCTGATTTCTTCTTTCCAGGAACGCGCTAAATCGGTATCTTTGGTCAGGCTTGTATTAGGCCGAACAAAGAAACTAGAAAACATCGTGATCGAGCAGCGAATCAATGACTTCTTTGGCGACACCCAGTCTACCGGCTTTGGTACCGGCTGGTGGAGCGGGATATTGTCAGCCTTTTTTGGATTTCTTTCATTCGGAGCAGTTCTGCGCCTACATTTTCCCCAGTTGCTAACCTCGCCTGAACTTCGTCCACACTATCCAATGCACGCCATGCGCGTTTTAATTCAAGGCGTCATAGTGGCGTCAATTGTATTCGGGGTTATCTCTTCCATTACACGCAAGAAAAAAACTTTGGCGCTGACTGGAATGTTGCTTGCCATCGCGGCGACGGCGCTGGGCGGGTCGAGCGTTCAAATCAACAATACTTTGCATGACGGACCCGCAATCGCTCTGGACTGGTTTTTGCTTGATTTGTTTTTGACGGCACTCATCTACGTGCCCCTCGAAAGACTCTGGCCACGGTATCCAGAACAGGGAACCTTTCGCAGCGAGTGGACTTTGGATGTGGTCTATTTCATGTCCACCCATCTTCCGCTGCAAATTTTATCTTTTCTCGTTCTGGTGCCCGCAACCCAAGCCACGAAATATTTGGGTGTTCCCGCTGTTCAAAACCTTATCGCTCGCATGCCCTGGCTTGTGCAATTGTTTTTCGCCATTCTGGTTGCGGACCTTGCGGAATATTTTATTCATCTGGCTTTGCATAAGGTGCCTTTTCTATGGCGTTTTCATGCCGTTCACCACTCTTCAAAGACGCTCGATTGGATCTCAGGTTCTCGCGCCCATTTTGTCGACGATACCCTTGTTCGCCTGGTTATCCTCACTCCTCTCATGCTTGGATTCTCGCAGTCGGTTATCTTGGCGTACTTGATTTTTGTCACCCTGCAAGCTACCTGGTCCCATTGCAACTTTGCCCCCACGGTCAAGTGGCTCGAAGAGTTCCTGGTTATGCCCAGATATCATCATTGGCACCATACCTCTCAAAACGAGGGCATCGACACGAACTTTGCGATTCACTTTCCGTGGATAGATAGACTTTTCGGAACTTACCACTGTCCCGACCAATGGCCGGAACGTTACGGCTTGGATGGAGAGGAACTTGCACGGACCTTCTTGGGGCAAACCATCGAGCCATTTACAAAGAGAAAACAACCGTCCTGAGGAACTCGACAGGGGCCACTCTCAGTGCTTTTATTTGTTCTTCACTTTGTTTTTGGAAAGCGTTTCATTTGCCATAGTTATTATGCCGCCAGTCTTTTTGAAATCAATCGCCGCGCGAGATGCTCATTCCACATCCACAGTCCCGAAAGGAGCAGCAGAGGAAGAAAGAGATACCTAATACTGAAGGCGTAGTTCGGAGTATCGGTGGGCGAATCGTAAATGTAGCCGAGTTTCGGGATGCCACAGATGATGTGAATCCAGCGAAAGATTGAACGTTTGTGGCTTCGGTCATAATGCATCCTCCTTTTATCGCTGATACGCGACATTTATTCTGGCTTGGACGGCGGCGGCCAGTTGACCGTTTCAATGCCGAACTGCTTGGCGTACTCGGCGTGCAGGCGCTGCCAGCCGGGGAAGTTCATGGCATTGGGGCTGGCGATGCGGCCGATGGGAGTTCCGCCGAGCAGGCGATCGAGAACGTCGAAACAAACGTGCCATCCGGCAGCGCCCATGGCGATGAAGCGGTGACCGATGTTGGTCCACAGCGTAAGGCGCGTGCCGCTGCCCAAGGCTTCGAGTTCCTACCGCATATCGAAGCCGCCCCACTTATACTCCAGCGCGTGGGGAGCGTCTGCCCGGGCCACCGTCGTTTCGGTAATGCGGGGCACGGGCGCTCCCACTGTTGTGAGCTTCACTGCGGCTCCAGCGGTGCCCAGGTTTCCTAACAGGCATATACGTGTCAAGGTATATGATGCATTAAAATTTCCGGTCCGGTTGGTCTTGCGGCAGGCGGTCTTCCGCGCTTCAGGCTACCTGGCGATCACGACGGTGGTGCACGAACTGTTTAGTTTGGGCAAATCGCGAGGGGCGGCCATGCGGATCTGGAGTCGTGGCCGCTCGCCCCGAATGATTGGGCAATAGCAATCCGGCTGAAGCACGGCCTCTTGCAAGCGCCGCCGGCCGGCACATCCGCCGTGGCAGGTTTCGCGAAACTCGCACGGCGCGCAGGCTTCGGGAAGC
>DATBEI010000129.1:0-6186 GCA_036269595.1 Candidatus Sulfotelmatobacter sp. | reverse complement strand
GCCATCAGTATGAAAGAAACGATTGCGGAATCGCTCGCAACGGAGCGGATCATGTCAATACTTGCCCTATTCTTCGGCGGCCTTTCGTTGTTGGTAACAGGAATTGGACTATATGGCACACTAGCCTACTCGACCGCGCGGACTGGTGAAATTGGAATCCGATTGGCTCTCGGCGCCGAGCGTGGAGATATCGTCTCAATGGTCTGCGCCGAGAATGGTTTCATCACGATTGTCGGCTGCTTGACGGGCATTGCGGGGTCGGTGCTTGCGTCGAAGACAGTTGCCAGTTTGCTCTATGGCGTTTCGGCGGACGATCCAGTTGTCTTAGGTACAACCGCCGGGATGCTGATATGTGTCGCTGCAGCGGCTTCGCTCGTGCCTGCGATAAAGGCGGCGTCGATTGATCCGCTATCAGCGATTCGATATGAATAACGGTGCGGTTATTTCGAACTTCGGCTGTGGCGACGTCGCCCTTACGTCGGTTACCGGTCAGCGAGGCCCGAACAACGTGAGCCGATGTCCGTCAGGGTCAAGGACCGTCGCCGTCCACAGGTCCTTGGCAACTTCTTTTGAGTCGCCGATAAAACGGCAGCCACGGTCTGTGAGTTGTTTACGTGTCGCGCCAACGCTCTCGACGGAGAATACTAATTCAAACGCGCCACTGCCGCCAGTCAGCGCGCTATTAAGCACGATAGTCACATTGCCGGCACGGAACATCGGCAGATCTCCAGGTGCGGGCGCGGGGGAAAGCCCAAGCGTTTCCTTGTAGAATTTGACCGAGCGAGATAGATCGCCCACTCCGATCACAACTATCGATGCTCTGAGGTCCGGTACAGCCGATTGCGCAAATGCTGTTCCGGCGAGCAACGCAGCAGCCAACAAATAAATTGTCATGCGTTGAGCATGAGGGTTGGTGAAGAAAAGTTCTTGCCCATTCTTGCGAATCTACGCCGGACGGCAGAGGGTACGATGCCGAACCGCTTGCGGAAAAGCCTGCTGAACGCCGACGGGCTCGAGAATCCAACAGCCACACACGCTTCTAACACGCTGGAGCCGCTCTCGATCATATCCCGAGCTTGCGCCAAACGCAGTCCGGTAAGGTATCTGTGAGGCGTTTCTCCGAAAGCTTGCGTGAAACCACGGTGAAAGTGGAAGGGCGAAAGGCAGGCGGCACGAGATATTTCTTTGAGAGATAGCGGATTGGACGAATGGGAATGAATATGTTCTCGCGCGATCAGCAACCGCCGGAATAGTTCCTGTCGAGTCGACGAACGCATAGCTGGTACTCGTGCCGACTGCTCTCGAATCTGCTCATAGTATTTGAGCAACAAAATCGCGAGGACCAGGAAATCCTCCTCGGCAGCACTTGGATTCAGGGCTTGTTCACAACGCTTTGCGAGGCTCCAAACGTGAGAGCACAGCGCGCGCTCACGATCGCCATGCAATGCGGAGAGGCAGGGTAGTGGTGGAGCGAGCCGGTCTGGAGCGTCGAGCCCTTCTTCGACCGGAGATATGAGGTCACTTGTTAATGGCGGCGAGCGGAGGGGCCATTTTGGCGGGGCCAGTGGGGACCGCGCCGCCAACGCTCAGTGGCGGCAATGGTCCATTCCAGCCTGAGGCATAGGAACAGAATCACAACCGCGGCGCGCAAGGCGGGAAAAGAAAGGAATCCCTGAGTTGCCGGTTCCTCGTGCTGCCGCTTCGCACAGTTGCGTAAACGGAACAGTACGTTATGAGTTTTTTAAGGCATATGCAGATCTATCCATCCGATGTCTGATTGCCTGTGTGCCAAAGGCGGAGCCGCATTCGACTTCGCCCTCGGCCTCATCGTCTGGATGAGTCTGCGACCGGCTATTCCTCGGCGGGTTGCACTCCTGCAGTGCCCGCTTCCGCTTCACCAGCCGTTTATCAGGGTGAACCGGGTAGTCGGAACTGTCAACCAGCACGTCACAGGGGCTGGGGAATTTTCAACCGGTATTGACAATCCGGACACTGATCTTCGGAGCTGACGCGAGGCCTGTGAGGTAGAGTGTTGATTTTCGACTGAACCGGAGATCATTGTGCCCCCGAGAGGAGAGTCATTCCCCTCCAGGGCCTGAGCTTCTGGGAGCATTCACCTCCCATGGGCCCTCCCGAGAATCCTACAGGCCACGCCAAAAAGCAAGAGAGCCGCCGAAGGACGCGGCGGATCCGTCGACCACGGACACGCCGGTGTCTGCTGAAAGGATGCGAGCAGCGGTTTCGTCCGCGACAGTCGCGGCAGCGCTATTGCAGCGAGGGATGCCGGAGGGCGGCACGACAATGGTCGCGGTGGAAAGCGCAACAGGGCTACCGGGCGACGGTAGCAGGGAAAGAAAAACGAAACGGGCAAAGCCGGCGCTATCGGGAGCGGGTCAAGAACCGGAAGTCACCCGAGAAAGAGGCAGTTGAAGAGGCCGCGAGGGTAATCACTCAGAATTTTTTTCGATGCCTGTTGCGACCGGCCCGGCTGCTATGAAGGATTCGCTCGCCAGCCGCGATCGCCCTTGCAGCGATTCTGCTCGCACGCCTGCCGTCGCGCCATGGAACGTGTCTGGCAACGCGAGCGCCGCTGGCGCCAACAAGCAAGAGGGGCTTGAGAGTTTCGCGTGAGATCCAGGGCACGATAATCCCGACATATTGATCTACTCTACGCAGTCGACTTACATTCAATCTGTTCCCGAGGGAAGGGACGCACGTGCTGCGCTGGGCCGAGGAGAATCTGCTGCATTTAAAACGCGAGGAGATCGGCGAACACTACGGACGCTATCGCCTGCACGTGCCGGAAGCGGAACGCGCGATGGCACGGTCGCTGGAGCAGTACGGACAGTTATCACCGGTGGTGGTGTGCCGGCGCGAGGAACGTTACGAACTGATCGACGGATTCAAGCGTCTCGGAGCGGCGCGCCGCCTGGCGCAGATGGAGCACCTTTCCGCGCGAGTCCTGGAGGCAGACGAGCGCACGGCGAAAGCCGCCATCTACGGGCTGAATCGAGCCGGCGGTCGCACCCGAGAGTTGGAAGAAGCCTGGATCATTCATGCTCTGGTGCGCGAGGAAGGGATGAGCCAAGTAGAGGTGGCAGAGCTGTTAGGCCGGCACAAGAGCTGGATCTGCCGTCGTCTGTCTCTGATCGAGCGTCTTGGTTCCCAAGCGCGCGACGAGTTGCGCGTGGGGCTGTTGTCGCCCACAGCAGCACGCCAGATTGTGCGGTTGCCGCAGGGCAACCAAGCGGAAGTGCTCGACGCCGTGCGCCGCGAAGTGCTCTCGGGCTCGGAGCTGACGGACATGGTCGATCTCTGGCTGGGATGCGCGGATCGAAGCCAGCAACAATATATCCTCACACACCCGCGCGAAGCGCTGACACAGGCGAAAGGCTCCACTCCCTCTGGGCGCGATCCGCGATTGAGTGAAGCCGGCAATCACGTTTGGAAGCGCATCGGGCTGTTGCTGGATGTACTGGGCCGCATGGAAGTCTGGCTGGCGCATTATGGCCGCGCGGGACTAACCACAGAAGATCGTGCGATTCTGGCGCCGCGGTTTGAAAAGCTGTCTCGCGATGCCGGCTCCGTGGCGTCACTGAGTCTTGATCTGGTAAGCGAGCTGAAGATCGCATGAAGGAAGCCACCCGGAACGAGATCGTCCGCTTGCATTATGCAGGCACGCCACAGCGGAGAATTGCGCGTCTGCTGGGAATCGATCGCAAGAGCGTGGCCCGCGTGCTAAGCGCTCACGAAAATCGCCGCCTGGGTATCGCGGAAAAGAAGGGCCCCGGTCGCCCGAGCTTGCTGGCTCCGTTCGCAGATCAGATCGCGCAACTGCTGGAGCGCTATCCCAACCTGACTGCAGTGCGATTGCATGAGGAGCTGCGCCGGCTGGGTTTTGAAGGCCGTTACACGATCGTGCGCGAGCGGCTGCGTGCACTACGGCCGCGTCTGTCGAGACCGCCTGTGCAGCGATTTGAGACTGCTCCTGGGCTGCAAGCCCAGATGGATTACTCGCCTTATGAGATCGCCTTTACCTCGGAAGGCCGGCGCCGAGTGCATGCCTTCAGTTATCTGCTCGCTTACTCGCGCCGCCAATACGTACGGTTTGTGGAGACGCAGGACTTTGCCACCACCATCCGGGAACACGTTCGGGCCTTCGAGTATTTTGGCGGCCTGCCGGCCACCTGCCTATACGACAACATGAAAGTCGTGGTAACCGGTTATGACGGGGACCAGCCGATTTATAACACCCGCTTTCTTGCCTTCGCCACGCACTACGGTTTTCAACCCTGGGCTTGCCACCCGCATCGCCCGCAAACGAAGGGCAAAATTGAGCGGCCATTTTCATATCTCGAAAAAAACCTGCTTAATGGACGGACGTTCACTACGCTCGAGCACTTGAACGAAGTCACAGTGCAATGGCTGGCCCACACCGCCGATGTGCGCTTCCATCAGGAGATCAAGTGCCGTCCGATCGACCGCTTCCAGGAAGAGAAACCGCATCTGCTGCGTCTCCCCGTACAGCCATATGACACCGCTCAAGTCCTGTACCGCACGGTGAACAGTGAAGGGCATGTGATGTACCGGCAGAACTTCTATTCGGTGCCCTGGCAATGCATTGGAGAGCTACTGCCGCTTCGCATCACGGAGCAGGAACTGATCGTCTATGGACCCGATGTGAGGGAGATCGCCCGGCATCCGCTGTACGCTTCCGGAATCACGGGAGAGAAGCATAGTCTGCCAGAGCATTCCCCCGGACGCGATCATTATCAGAAATACGAGCGGCTCAAGGAACGCTTCGCCGAGTTTGGAAGAGACGGACTGCTCTTCTTTGAAGAACTGATCCGCAACCGCCGTTGCGGGAAAAATGAGGCCGCGCGTGTGCTCGGCCTGCTGGCTACCTATCACCGCGAAGACCTGGTGCGGGCGCTGGAACGCGCGGCCCGCTACCGCGCTTTCTCCTGGTCCGCAGTGGAACGAATCCTGGCGGCGCAAGCGCGTCCGCGCTCAGTGTGGGAAACGCTCGAAACCGAAGCGCAGGAACAACTCGACGAGATCCTCCGCCAAGCCCCTTTATCGGCGCGCTCGACCGCGGAGTATCAGTCGCTGCTCGAGGAGACGGCTTTTGTCAATGAAAAAGACGACGACGACCACAACGAACCAACTGCGTGAGGAGTGCTTGCGCCACTGCACCACGCTCGGGATTCCACTCGAACCCGAGGCGTTGGACGAAGTCTTGTCCAGGGCGGAAAAAGAGAGCTTTTCGCATCTGCAGTTTCTCGACTTGTTGCTGGGAGCGCAGGCCGCTGCTCGCCGGGAACGCTCCATCGCGCGCCGGATTCGAGAAGCGCGTTTTGCTGAGAATAAAACCCTGGAAGCGTTCAACTGGCAGTTCAACCCCAAGGCCTTCGACCGCGTGCAAATCGAAGAGCTGGCCACGGGCGACTTCATCCGGCGCCGCACCAACCTGATCCTGGTCGGCTGGAGCGGAGTCGGAAAGAGTCATATCATGCAAGCTCTGGGACAGAAGGCGTGCGTCCACGGGTATCGCGTTCTCTATCGCACCTCCGCCGAGTTGCTTTCCGACCTGACCGCTTCGCTCGCCGACAAGACCCTTCCCGCGCGGCTGCGCCGTTACGCCAATCCCGATCTTTTGATCATCGACGAATTCGGATTCGATCGCATCGAGCGTGCGGAGTGCCCCCAAGCCGCTCACCTGTTGTATAAAATCGTCGCCTCACGAAATCAAAAGCGTTCCACTGCGCTGGTCACCAATGTGGACTTTGACAAATGGGCAGAGTACCTTTCTGATGGCCCATTGGCGATGGCTTTCCTGGATCGCCTGGTCGAGGGAGCGATCATTCTGAAGGTCAAAGGCAAGTCTTATCGTGCCCCTAAGACGAAAGGTTCGGACGACCATCAGCCTGAAAAATAGCAGCCTTCGCTGCCCGACTTTCTGCGCCTGCTCGACGCCACAGCGTAACCGCAGCACTGGCCCCTTTTTTACCGCCAAAATGGACCTCTTTTTCGCCGCCATTGACAGCAACGTCGCCGGCGAGTGTGTGGAGGCCGTACTGAGCAGCAATTACCTCCTGCCCCTCTGCCTGAAGGGTCGGGATCAGTTTGCTGAAGGACGAGGCATCAGCCCGGATGCCATGGACGAACACGATACTTGGTTTGTTT
>DATBEI010000062.1:0-16572 GCA_036269595.1 Candidatus Sulfotelmatobacter sp. | reverse complement strand
TGGCGAAGAGTCGGTGAGCATCTTCAGGAGCGTTTCGTGAAAACCCGCGCCGGACGGGTCCTGCCCCATGACCCAGGCGTCGGTATTACGCACTTCTTCTACTGGATAGTTGGCCAGGCGGAGCAGGTCGGGATACCAGCGCTTGGCCGCATCGCGACTGGGTGCGGCCATGATCTCGCCCATTTGCACCAGCGCGTGCTGGATGTGTCGTGGCTTTTTGTCGTCGTGAAGGTATTCCGTGAGCTGCTGGTCGGTCAGATGGCGCCCAAACCAAGTGCTCCACCAGAAAAGAAACGGCATGAGGACTATAAGCCAACCGGTGGTAAAAAAAAGAAGTTTCTGGGTGCGCGACATGCTGCGCTTGGGCTTTGCGGGAACGGTTTCTAGTTTTTCATTCATGCTTTTCTAGCGAATCCACGCTCGGTTGGGAACAGCAACAGTTACAGAGATCCTTCGCTTTGCTCAGGATGACAATATGCGCTCAGGATGACAAATATGCGCTCCGGATGACAAATGTGCGCTCAGGATAACAAATATGCTTGGTCGCAGAAGTTTACTCCACGTCGGCGTCGAGAACGCGCTCCTGCTCCAGATAATGGGACATGGCGTACTGGGCCAGAAGCGGCGTCTGGAGGCGGATTTCAGCGCCGATCCATTCGCCTTTGGCGTGCGGGACGTCTGGCGGATGATGGCAGCGCCCCCCGCTGCCGAACTGCGGACCAAAGTCCGCGCTCTGGATTTGATCGAATTGACGGATTTCGCGCCAGGCGGCATCGCCGATAGTTCCGGAAACGTCGATCTTGAGCCTTAGGAGGGACATGACGGAAAGTTCCTCAGGGGCCAAAAGCCCGATCTCATTGTCCTACCACCGGCGCGGCCAAAGCCGCGCCCTTTCAAAGCAAGACGGAAAGCGCATAGCGCTGCGATCAGGCCGCGGGCTTTGTGGTGCGGCGGTTTGCCATCACCACGGCGAGGCCGAACATGAACAGAGAAAAGAAGGCGAGCGTTGCCATTGCCGTGGGCAGCGGGAACGTTGTTTCCGCGCCTGGGTACAAGAGCCCGCGCAGCGCTTCCACTCCATAGGTCAGCGGGTTGAGACGCATGATGATGCGAATCCATCCTGAGGCACCAGCAAGCGGAAACAACGCGCCGGACAGCAGCCATAGCGGAATCAGAAAGAGATTCACGATGCCGTGGAAGGCTTGCGATGAATCCATAGGCCACGCGATCGCAAAGCCAAGCGCGGTCAGGGAAAATGAAACCAGAAACACCACCACGGCAACCAGCAACACGGATGACAGTTGCAGATGAACGCCGGCGAATGGGGCGAAAATCAGAAAGATCATTCCCTGGACGGCCGAGAGAGTCGTGCCACCAAGTACTTTGCCCATCACGATCGCGGTGCGCGGCACGGGCGCGACCAGCACAGAAAGCAGGAAGCCTTCCTTACGGTCTTCGATCACCGACATCATGGTGAAAATAGAAGTGAAGAGCACGATCATGATGAGCGCGCCGGGATAAAAATAATCCAAGTAGTGCTGCTGGCCGGGGCCGCCGCCCGAGCGAAACGAGGTTCCGAATCCTGAACCGATGACCAGCCAGAACACCAGTGGCGAGGCCAGCACTCCGACTACGCGCGCGGGTTGACGGTAGAAGCGCACGATCTCGCGCCACCAGAGCGTGAATGCCGGGAGCGTTACGCCCGCCGATGCCGGACGGCCCATCGGCTTTGCGAAAGTTGTTGCCTGGGATGCCATTATGGATTCGCCTTTGCAGCGGGAGCAGTCGTCGTGGTTGCTGGCTTCGATGCGGCGGCGGCCTTGGTCGGCGCTGCAGCCTTCTTTTTGCCAATCCATCCGCGGTCGCGCATTTCCCAATACGCGTTCAGCAGGAAGCACGCTGACAGCGTGAGCAGGATGAGCGTCATGAAAAGGCCGTCGACCGTGATTGAAAACGGGGAGAGCACGATCATGTCACTCGCGAAGATCCACACGACGCCCGCAAACGACAACAACCCGAGCAGGAGAGACAGCACCAGAATCATGGGACGCAAACTACCTCCTCTTTTTCTTCGTGAGATGAGAAACGGATTCGGAATTTGCTTCGCGTTCTTCACTCCAAAACTTGTGGCCGGTGCGATGGATGAAAACATCCTCGAGCGCCGGCTTGCTGACCGAGATAGCCTGAATCTCCCCTGGGAAAGCCTCGACTACGTCAGGGACAAAGCGATGTCCGCCCTCGCGTTCGATGCGCACCTGGTTGCCCATCACAGTCGCTTCTACCTGGAAACGGTCGCGGATGTGGTCGGCGAGGGAAGCAGCATCGTGCGCGGCATCGAGCAGAATGATGTCGCCGCCGATCTCACTTTTCAGTTCCGCGGGCGTGCCCAGCGCGACCAGGTTGCCTTCATTCATGATGGCCAGGCGGTCGCAGCGCTCGGCCTCCTCCATCAAGTGCGTCGTCACCAGGACAGAAACGTGTTCCTGCTCGCGCAAGATTTGGAGATATTGCCACAAGTCGCGGCGTGCGCCCGGATCGAGGCCGGTTGTCGGTTCATCGAGCAATAAGACTCCGGGATGATGCAGCAGGCCTTTGCCGAGTTCGATCCGGCGCTGCATGCCGCCGGAAAAAGTCTCGACGCGCTCCTTGGCTCGATCGGCCAAGCCAACGCGCGCCAGAATTTCTCCTACGCGGCTTTCTAGTGCTGAGCCGCGCAGGCCGTAAAGATGGCCCTGGTGCCACAAATTTTCGTAGGCGGTGAGCTTGGGATCGACGCTCTGAGCCTGAAATACCACGCCGATCTGACGGCGCAGGCCGGGAGCATCCTGGGCCGCATCGTATCCCATGACGAGAGCGCGGCCGGATGTCGGAATCATGAGCGTCGAAAGAATTCGGAAGAGCGTAGTCTTGCCGCTGCCGTTCGGTCCAAGTAGGCCAAACAACTCCGCCGGGCGCACGGCGAATGAAACCCCGTTGAGCGCCGTGCGGTTTTCGTAGCGATGGACCAGGTTTTCTACGGAAATTACTGGCGCGGAATTGCGATCAACTGCGGGAGCGGCGTCGGCGAGAGCGGAAACTTTCGAAACCAAAAGGATTCCCCAGGAACTGTTAACAGTTTACGACATCCTGACGGATGTTAGACGTCGGAAGGCTGCCGTCGCAGAAAACGAAACCGTAGAACTTCGCTGAGCGGACGGCTGGCGGTGAGTTTCCCCCGTGGTCACGCAGTCGTCGGATCGCCTTGCGGCTGCGGCAATCGCTCTTCGAAGGCAACGGGAACGTGTCGCCAGACTTGAATAGCGAGAATCACGGTGGTGGCGAGCAGCAAGGCGCCCACCGCGACGTGGGTTACGGTCGCCATCACCATGGGAAGCTCAGGTTGCACGGCATCTCGTCCCCACGCCACGCGCGTTAGAAATGCCGTGAAGCCAAGGCATAGCTGAGCTATCACTAGCGACAGCATGATGATCGCTGGGCGGCGAATCTCCTGGATCTGCGGATAGACTGTCAGGGCGCGGACTGCCGTCCAGGCCAGAACAAACGAGACGACGACCGCGTGTACGACGTGAGGCCACCAACTCAAGCCATGGTGGCGAAACATCGCACCGAGAATTAATTGTACGTACAGCACGAAGATTGACAGGAGAGTCAACGTAAAAAGACTGGGACGCCGCTGATCGAATTCGATGGGAGGCTGCTCCTCGATCCAGCGCCTGCCCGTGAACAAGGCAATCGCCACAGCAATGCAGAAAAATGTTTGCGCCAGGGCTGCATGTGCCGAAGAGACTGCGGGCGGCAGATAGAACAAAACAGTAATTCCTCCTAGAATCCCTTGAGCAATAACCGTTCCCAGGGCGGCAAGAGCCAGATAGCGCAGCCAGCGCCGGTTTTCGACTCGCCATGTCCATACGACGAGGATGATCGTGAGTAGTCCGGCGCCTTGCGCAATCATGCGGTGAGTATGCTCGAACTTCACGCCCCCAACAAGTTTCGGGATTTTGTACCAGGAACCGAACGAGGTCGGCCAATCGGGCACGGAAAGGCCGGCGTCGTTGCTGGTGACCAGGGCGCCCGCAATGATGAGAAGAAAAGTCCAGCAGCCGAGGATAACGGCGAGCCGATGATGGCCGCGATGAAAAGTTGTCGCGATGGCTTTCAGAAAAATGCCCCTTGGGTCAGTGGGATCGCGGAGAGCGGTTTCGTAGCGCCGCCATCTTGCCGGCCGTTCTTTCGAACTGCGGACGAGAAGTCCGCGAGACAGCCGCCCAGACGGCGGCGCTACGCAACCCGGTATTTTACCACCGCGGGCGCTACTCGCCGGCGGCCTTGAAGCTTTGATCGACCGTCTTGGTGTCTTTCGGCGCGACCGTTACTTTCTGATCTTGCTCACCAAGTTTTTCCTGCACGAAGGCGAGGGTATAGTCGCCCGGCGGCAGCCCCTTGATCTCATACTTTCCATCCTTGTCGGTGACTGCGAAGAACGGGTTCTTGACGACGTTCACATACATTTTCATCCAGGGATGCTGATTGCACTTCACGGGCAGCATGATTTCTTCACGCGCAAAAGTTTTCTGGATGTCGGCGGAAGATGGCGGCTGCGATTCATTCCACTCGCGGTTATCTTTGGGTGTGGGATGAATGTTGTGGGTGGTGGGATCGGCATTCTTAATGTCGACCGTCTGGCCAGCCATCACGCCGAGAACGTGTGGGTGATATTGGCAGCCCTTCTGCTCCAAGACGACGGGAGTTTGCGGAACATCGAAGGTGCGGTTGCCGAGTCCGTCTTTGACATAGACGAAGACGTTGGCCAAATCTCCGCCGTTGACAACAATGTTCTCAGCTTCGTTAGTGCCCTTGCACCCCGGGTCCTGGCTCATGTCGATCTTGGACTGCTTTGGAGCGGTGCCATCAAATTTCACCGTGCCCTTGACGGTAGCCACTGTCGCAGGATCGATTGGAGTGGCGGCGGGAGCGGCCGACTCGGTAGGAGCATTGTTTGATTGCTCGGTATTCTCTTTCTTGCTGCATGCCGCAAGTGTCAACAATGCACAGATTGCGAGCGTGCTGACTGCCATGGCCCAAGCTGCTTTCCTATTCATGATGTCGCCCTTTCTATGGGAATGTTGCGCCGGCGTTGCCGGCTATTGCGCTGGCGAGCGGGCCTACGCTTTAGAAACAGGATCAACCTCAATGGATTGCCGGAAATATTTCACGGGCTAAAGCCCGCATCCATCCATTCGTGCTGTCTCCAAGTCATTTTGTGAGATCAACTCCAAAATGTTGCGTTAACCGCCGAGCCGGACATTCTACCGCGAACCTCCGCTCGCCGTCGGGTGCAATTCGACCGTCGCTTGCTTGCGGTTTGTCGGGCGCTGCACCGCCGCCTTCGCTCTCGGCATGGATGACGCAACCCGCTTTTGCTCTTCCGGCGTCAGTTGGAAAATGTAATCGGTCAGCAGTTTGCGGTGATCTCCCTCGAAGCCGTTAAATGTGGGCGGCGTTGGTCCGGCGAACACCCATTGATTATTCTGCTGCTTGAACAAGCCGGATGGCATTGAAGTGCCCGGACTGATGGCCTGCGGATCGGTGATCCAGCGCTCCACCCAGTCGGGCTTAAGGCGTTCTTTCGCCAGCAGGAAGTTGGGCGCGGTCGCGATCTTGTCGTGCGCCGGATCTCCCGTAGCGTGGCACTTCAAGCAAGGTGCGGCCGTGCTCGAGAACAGGCTGCGTGCCATGTCCGATTCTTTGCTGGTGAGGGTCGGCACCTGCTCCGGAATGTAAGGCAGCGGCTGTTGCGACAAGGCCTCAAAGAAGCGCACCAGTTTTCTCAGTTCGTTGTCGGAGAACGAAAACGTCGGCATGCGAACTTTTAAATATGGCCGCACGCCGTTGCGGTTTGTGTCGGTAGTGCTCAAGGCGGGATTCGACAGAAATTTCCGCAGCCATTCAGGATCGACACGGGCGCCTTCGGTTAACAGCTTGGGCGGCAGTTGCTCCTGCGCGTCCTGGTATTGCTTCAGGCCCATCAAAATGGTGGGCTGGCCGGGAATGAACTGATGGCATCCCATGCAGTTGTATTTCTTGACGACCCACCAGCCTTCCTGGATGTCATGGCGCGCATCGCCGGGCTTGTACTGATAACTCGCAGGCAGGGAAGTTTCCTGGCTTCCCAGCAGGAACGTGGTAAGGTCCAGCACCTGTTCCTTGGTCAGATGCACGTTCGGCATGCGCAGAGCTTCGGTTTCGGTCTTTACCTTGCCTTGATCGTAGACATTCGGTTCCGCGAGTTTGTGCTCGAAGAATCCCTTGTGGTCGTACCAGGGTTCTTTTGCTGGACCGTCGGGCAGGCGGGCCAAGTCTTCTTTATCTTTGATTGGTTCTGCGTTTTTACCGCCGCGTTGCGCGGCTTCCGTGAAGAGTGCGAAATCCAGGCGCTCGATGGGCTTGCTGCCTTCAAATGTCAATTCTGTGCCGATGCGGCCTTCGTCTTCCATGCCGGAGATTTCGTGGCATCCGCCGCAACCATAGAAGCGAACCCACTTCTTACCTTCCTCTTTTAGCGACGGATCGTCCATGTAGGCTGCGTCAGGATACGACGAAGGTTCCTGTTTTTTCTGCGTGATCAGGTATGAGGCGATATCCTCCGCATCCTCCGGACTCAGGCGCAGGCTGGGCATCACCGTCATGTTCTGTACTTGCAGTTCGTGTCCATCGTTGGGACACTTGCTGTGATCCAGATCGAAGACGTAGGGCAGATTCTTCTTGGCGTAATCTTCGGGGCCGATATCTTTTTTCTCGTACGGGCAATAGGGACGAGTGCGCTGGCGGGCATTGTGAATCCAGCGGACGAGATAATCGTAGTTGGCCTTCTCGCCGACGCGGCTGAGATTGGCGGCGAATACTCCCCCCATCATCTGGTCGCCTTCGCCAATGGAATGGCAGGCCAGGCATCCACGTTCCTCAAACAATTCTTTTCCGTGCGCGGCATTTCCTGGTTTGTGTTTGGGAAGTGCGTCGGTGAAGCCGGATTGCCAGATGTAGGCCGAGATCGCCTGAATCTGGTGGTCGGTCAGGCGGAAGTTCGGCATCTTGGTCGTGGGCCGGAAGTCAGTGGGCTTTTTCAACCACACGGGAATCCAATTCTTGTTGAGCTTCAGCCGCACGTCTTTGAGGTTAGGGCCGACTTTTTTCTGATCCTGCATCAGGCTGTGGGACTGGAAGTCAAGTTGTTGCAAGCGTGCGTCCAGCTTGCTGTTGGCGACTCTTAAATCGACCGCCTGAGTGTTCAGCTTGTTGGCTTCGTCGTTGGACTGGGCGGCATCGGCCTGTTTCATCAGGTCCGCAGTATTTTTTACGTTCTCCTTCTTCTGTGTTTCAATCTGCTTGATCTGCTGCCCGATCGAGTTCAGATCTTCAGGCTCCTTGTCATAACCCTCATTACGATGGCAGCCCATGCAGCCGCGTTGGCGGAAAAGATCCTTGCCATTGTTGATGGTTTGCCATTGCACGTCGCCGCTGGCCAGAACCATATCGGCTGAGTGGCAGCTCTGGCAGCCGGCTTCGGAATTTTCTTTGGGATACAGCGGCCAGAGCCAGTGCTCGTAATTGCCGTGCGCCTTCTCCATGCTGGTGGTGGCGCGGCCGTTTCCCTGGTGACAGGGCGAACAGCCAAACTTCTCCGGATCGTGAATCTTCAGCAACTCCGGCTCGGCGTGGCTGGAAAACGCTTTGGCATACTCGTCGGGTTTCTTCTCGCCTTTTGCCATCATGGACGCAGCGGTGATTTTCAAGGGCTCGCGGATGTTCATGTGGCAGGACTCGCAGCGGTCGACGATGTTGGCCTCGGCAACATTGATTTGCACGATCGCCGGATCCCACTCCGCCGCCCGCTTCTTGAGCCCATCAATTTGCTGCGGCGTCAGATCCACTAGGTGGTCGGTGATGTACTCATCCATCTTGGCCTTGGCTGCGGTCACGGGCTTTCCGGCATCGCCGAGTTCGAGACTCAGCTTGGTTTTCTCGTTGCGGATGTCGTTGTAAGTTTCTTCCAGTTCGGGGAAGGTGAATTGTTTCCTGCTGCCGTCAGGGAATTCGATGGTTGCAGTTTCAGCCTTGTACTTGTCGATTTCTTTTTGCTTGCTGGCTTTGGCGGAAGCACTGCTGCTGGTTTCCAGTTCGTAGGTCAGGGCGTTGACGTAGGCACGGCGATCGGTGAAAACGCTTTGGACAGCAAGCAGGCGAGCGTTGGTGTCATCCAGTTTCTTGCGGATTTCGCCGGTTTGCGGCGCGGTCTCTTGAACCGCGCTTTTCAGGGCGGTGTTGAGGGTAGCGTATTCGGAATTGTTCTCGACATCTTTTTCCGATGCCTGCGATTTCGAGCGCGCCGTGTTCAGGAAGGCGGTGTAGCGGTCTTTCCATTGATCCTGGAAGGCCTTCCACGGGCGCTGTCCCCAGGCTTCGTCGTACAAAGCCCAGAACAGCGTGGCAATCAGAAGGATCGTCGCGATCACATAATGGAGGGCGTACGATTTGCCGGTGATCGGATCTTGCTCGGGGATAGGTTTGTCAGGCACCACTTCCTCCGGACTTATTCTCAGGCGTCATTCCGAGCGAAGCGAGGAATCCCTGCCATCGTTTGTATAGGGATCCTTCGACTCCGCAATCGACCCGCTTCGCGGCTCAATTGCTACCCTCAGGATGACAAATCTACTGACGACTAACGACTAATAGCCAATGACGTTTCTCATATGTTGAACCACGGCGTAATCCAAACGTACTTGATGTGCCACAGGAGACGCAGGCCCATTTTCAGGGGCAAAGCAATCATAGTCAGCCACAGGAAAGCCATGAGCGAAAACTGCAGCAGGCTCATGCGCTGAAAATCTTTCGGCATCTTCCGGCGGAACAGTGAATACACGGCGCCGCCTCCGATCAGATAAAATCCTCCGACCACAATGGCGCCGAACACTCCTTTTCCAAGGTTCGAAGTAATGCCGAAAATATCCGGCAAATCGCGGTTCACCTCGTAGATGAGGCGGTTATGATCCCAGGTCTGCCCGGGCCAGAACCATTGCCAACCGGGACCGCGAATAAACGTCCCGATGATGATCATCGCGACCCACAGAATGATGAAGCCGAAAAGAAATGTTGAGATGGAAAACTTGCGCTGCTTCCATGTGTAATAGCCACTACCGAGCGGATTGGTATCGATGTAAGGAATGACCATCAGGCCAACGATGATTAGCGTCGGCATCACCACGCCTGCAATCCAAGGATCGAAGTAGACGAGCATCTCCTGCAGTCCGAGGAAGTACCACGGAGCCTTGGCGGGATTCATGGTTAAGTTCGGATTGGCCGGCTCTTCAAGAGGGGCATTGAGGCTGATCGACCAGACCATGAGAACGATCGTGATAATGATGGCTGCGAGGAATTCAATGCGCAGCAGAAATGGCCAGACGTGAACTTCCTTCTGCCAGCCGGGTTTAAAGGGCCAGGTTTTGCGATGGTGAGTTTTGGCCATCGCGGGATCGGCCTCGAGTTGCTCGATTAGCTGATCGTTGGCGCGGGCCTGTTTCACCGCCAGGTAAATGTAGAAGGCCAGCAGCGGGATGAGGCCAACGATCGGCACATTGTCGGGCGCCGAGCAAATCTCCCAGAGTTGTCGCCAGTCCATAAAGTCTCCAACCATCATGTGGCGCGGGCACTCTTGCCCGCGAAATGCCTGCGTTACTTCCAGTTTCAAAGGCTACACAGCATCTCAAACACGCGGGCAGAAGCGCCCGCGCCACAGATCACTCATTCTCCTGCCGCTTTCGGGCCACGGCGCGGCTTGTCTGCCTCGGCTTCGAGCATGACCGCAGCCGGACCCGAAATGCCGCCATCTTTTCGCACGCGCCAGAAGTGTACGATCATCAGCACCGACGCGACGATTGGAATCCCGATGCAATGCCAGATGTAGGAGCGCAGCAGGGCATTAGCGTCGACAATCGATCCGCCGAGCAATCCAAAGCGGACATCGTTGTAGGGCGTCATGCCGAGCATCGAGCCAAACGGGCCTTCATGGCCCAGCAGCGGCGTGGCGCGCGCCATGTTCGTGCCCACCGTGACCGCCCAGAAACCGAGTTGATCGTCGGGCAACAGATATCCCGTGAACGAAAGCAGCAGGGTGAACACCAGCAGCAGCACGCCGATGTTCCAGTTGAATTCCCGCGGCTTCTTGTACGATCCGGTCAGGAACACGCGGAACATGTGCAGCCAGACGGCAATCACCATGAGGTGAGCAGCCCATCGATGCATGTTGCGCAGGATTTTTCCGAAGGGAACGTCGTGCTCCAGATAGAGAACATCGCGAAATGCCTGCACCTTCGTCGGATGGTAGTAAAACATCAGCAGCACACCGGTGTAGGTCAGAATGATGAACAAGTAGAACGTGATTCCGCCCATGCCCCAGGTGTAGCTGTAGCGAACGGCGTCGCGATTAATCTTCGCTGGATGCAAGTGCAGGAACACGTTGGAAAGCACGCCCAGCGCGCGGTTGCGAGGCGTGTCGTCGTGCTTGTGGCGGAAGATTGAGGTGTAGACCTGGGTCTTGGTGGGATCCTTCAGGCCCTCGATCTGTTCCTTGGCTTTGGTGGGGATGTCGGTCTTGAGGGCCTGAATGTCCCCTTTCACGCCTGCGGTGACCTTTTCCAGCACGCCGACCTTGTTGCCGGTTTTTCCGTTCGTGCTATTGGTGGTGCCGCCGTTGCCGCTGTTGGGATTTTTTTCGTCTGCCATATGAGTCCTGAAGCTCGGGTTGCGCTGGCTCTCACCAGAGCGCCCCCCGCCCTCGCCGCGGGCAAGAGTGCCCGCGCCACACTTATACTCCGGTTAAGAATGCTCCTGGATCGTTGAAGTGCGACGGCTGTCCCTTTGGCCACTGATAGAGGCGCGAAGTGTCGACGATAATCTCTCCATCTGGCGCCAGTTCGACTTTCGCCCGGTCCATGGGACGCGGCGCAGGGCCTTCGAAATTGATTCCTTCGCTGTCGTAGCCACTGCCGTGGCAGGGACATTTAAATTTGTTCTCACTGGGCTTCCAGTCGGGAGTGCATCCAAGGTGCGTGCAGCGCGCATAGATCACGAACAAGCGATCCGGCGTGCGATCGACCCAGATGCGATATTTCTGCTGGAACTTGGTGTCGACGCCGAGCGCGAATTCCGATGGGTAGCCAATCTTGAAAACGGAGTTAGGTTCAAAGAGAGTCCGCGGCAGGAAGAAGCGAAAGAATGCCAGGAACCACGCCATCAGGAATCCAGTCACCATCGTCCACACGAAGCGGCGGCGATGGCGGTCGATCTCGGTCGAAGGGGCGGTGCCGGGCACGCCTGCGGCTGCAGCCGCTCTTGAGGTGCCCACCGCCGGAGTGCCGACGTACTTCGTGGGATCCGTACCTGTGGCTACGGGTTTCGGGGCTGCGGGTTTCGCAGCCTCGGGACTCGGATTGACCTTCCCGGTCTCCAACTCCGCCATGCGCTCCCTCCTCTTGCTAGTAACTTGGCCCTAGTCCAAACCAGCGGCCGTCGCAAACTGCGGCGCCGCCAACGTCCTCTCAACACTGCCGATCGGAATTGCCGAATGAACTGCCTGGTCCATAGCCTGCTGAACGATCTGGCTCAAGGCCTGTATGAATTTTGGCGAATCATTGAGCCCGGCACTCATTTCAAACTGAGTAAAGCCCAACTGCACCGCCTCTTCGCGGGCCTCGTGATCGATTTCTCCCAACGTTTCCACGTGATCGGAGACGAAGGCCACGGGCACGACGCACATCTCGCGCACCTGTTCGCTTGCCAGTTGTCGCAGCGTTTGGTGCAGGGAAGGCTGCAGCCATCGACTGGCGCCAACTTTGCTCTGGTAGCAGAGGCGGTGCGGATTGCGCCATCCGCCGCGCGCCATCAACAGGCGCACGGTTTCTTCAATCTGTCGCTGATAGGGATCGCCCTTCTCAATCACGGACATCGGTACGCTGTGCGCGCTGAAAACAATTTCCGGCCTCTCCGGTTCGGAGAAGCGAGAAAGTGCCTGGTTCACCTTTTCGATGACCGCATCGAGATAGGTCGTATTACGATAGAAAGTGTCGACGCAATGCACCGGCATATCCTCGGCGAATAGACGCCGCCACTCGTTCAAGCTGGATCCCGTCGTGGTCGACGAATATTGCGGATATAAGGGTAAGAGCACAACTTCGTCGCATGGGGATGCCTGAAGGTGCTGGATTGCTTCTTGTGTGAACGGGTGCCAGTAACGCATGGCCACAAGACAGTGGGCATTAATCCCCTGATTGCGCAACTCAATCTCCAACGCACGCGCCTGCCGCTCCGTATGACGGCGGATAGGCGAGCCTCCGCCGATGGTCGCATAGTGATGCTGCACTTTTCGCGCTCGCGTGGTGGAAATGAGTTTTGCCAGCGGTTTCCGTCCGATGCGGGCGAAAGGGAAGTCAATAATGTCGGGGTCGCAAAAGAGGTTGTAAAGAAAGGGTTCGATCGCTTCCAGCGTGTCGGGTCCACCGAGCTGAAAGAGAACTATCCCCACACGCCGTGCTGTGCGCGTCATTTTCCCCAGAATCCCCAGAACGCAGGCAATGTAACTCGAATGGAGCGTGCGAGTCAATGGCGGAATCGCTTTTTGTCTTCAGTCGCGCGGTGAACTCGTCAAGCGGCGGTACCTTCTTTGGACATCTCTTCAATGACCGCGTCGGCGAACTCCGATGTTCCGGCTTTGCCGCCGATGTCGCGTGTCAACTTTTCCGGGTGGCGATAGACCCGTTCGAGGGCGTTGCGAATTTGCGTCGAGGCTTCGTGCTCTCCAAGATGGCGCACCATCAGCAGTGCGGATCGCAACAAGGCCGTGGGATTCGCGAGATTTTTTCCCGCAATATCGGGCGCGGAGCCGTGAACAGCTTCAAAGATGGCACATTCGTCGCCCAAGTTCGCGCTGGGCACGAAACCGAGTCCGCCAACAAACGCGGCGCACAGATCGGAGAGAATATCTCCGTAGAGATTTTCCATGACCAGCATGTCGTACTGATACGGATTCAGCACCAATTGCATGCAGGTGTTGTCGACAATATGTTCGCCATAGGTAATCTCAGGATATTCTTTCGCTACGTTGCGGCAACAGCGCAGAAACAACCCATCCGACAACTTCATGATGTTGGCCTTGTGGATAGCATGGATCTTCTTGCGCTGATTTTTGCGGGCGTACGCGAATGCGAATTTGGCAATCCGCGTGGAAGCCTTCTCCGTAATGATTTTCAGGCTCTCGACCACGCCGGGCACAACTTCATGTTCCAGTCCCGAGTATAGGCTCTCGGTATTTTCGCGCACGATGATGAGGTCCACGTCCGGATAGCGGGTGGGAATATGAGGCAGATTCCGGATCGGCCGGAAATTCGCATACAAGTCGAATTGTTTGCGAAGCGCCACATTGATGCTGGCAAAGCCGCCACCCACCGGCGTGGTCACCGGACCCTTAAGAGCGACGCGGGTTCGTTCAATCGACTCGGTCAATTCCTTGGGAATGTACTCACCCAACTTTTCGTAGGCTTCCGCGCCCACTGCGAAGGTTTCCCATTCAAACTTCACTCCGGTCGCTTCGAGAATGCGAACCGTCGCTTTCGTGACTTCTGGACCGATGCCATCTCCGGGAATCAGAGTTATTTTATGAATCATTGATGCATTTCCTTGGCAGGTAGCGACTCGTCAAGAATGATTTCGGTAAGCCCTATGGAGTCTTTACTTTCACCAGATCCTTCAACTCATTCATGAACTCTTTGATGTCCTTGAAATCGAGATACACGGAGGCGAAGCGGACGTAGGCGACTTTGTCGTAGCGGCGCAGGCGGTTCATGATCAGTTCGCCCAGTTCGCTGGTTTTGCGCTCGCGCTCCGGCGACTCCATCACGAACGACTCAGATTCGTTGACAATCTGCTCCAGTTTGCTGATAGGGACGGGACGTTTCTCGCAAGCTCGCAGCAATCCGTTGAGCACTTTCTGGCGGTCAAATTTTTCCCGGCGGCCGTCTTTTTTCACCACCATGTACGGAATTTCATCGATCCGCTCGTAGGTAGTGAAGCGCTTGCTGCACTTGAGACATTCGCGGCGGCGGCGGATGGATTCGGCTTCCTTGCTCTCGCGCGAGTCGACGACCTTATCATTGGCAAATCCGCAAAAAGGACATTTCATGGCGCTGGCTTCGAACTCCGACTGGCGATCCCTCCTGCGTTTTCGTTCCGACGCTGACGCGAAGAGAAAAAAAACGAGAAGAAATCTGCTGTTCTGTCAGTTCCTCGAAATTGTAACAGTTACAGTGGCGGTAGACGGCCAAAGCCACGGTTCGATTATGTCGAGGCAGCGCCGGCGTGATCGAGCGATAGTCCAAACAAAAAACGGGACCCACACCCCCTGCGGTGCGAGCGCCCGTTTTCCCCATGCCTTCCCAGTGACGGAGGCGTGAAGTCTGCGATCCGGATTTGCGAACGGCTGGGAAGACTGCCGCAGTCGGGATCTGACTAGAATTTGCCGTGGGTGCGAAGTGCGGTTGTCATCAAATTGTCAGCAATATGTAAAAGCACACGGCCCAAACTTACACCACGACGCGCTCTTCACGGTCTGTAAAAAGTCGGTCATTCAATTTCAGCCCTCAATCCAACACTTATGGTTGCGACCACTAACGAGTGCGACCAGATGTTTGTCATTCTGAGCGCAGCGAGAAATCTGCTCCCGCTGCACTGGGCGGCTTTCAAAATCTGTGTTAATCCGTCTGAACCCGTGGCCAAGAAGTTGCACTTGCCCATACACGAACGCCGGTCTCGATGGACCGGCGTTGGTTGAACTCGAAACCTGCTTCGAAATTAGGTCCCCGGTACCATCTCCGTCGGAGCGCCGCCGGCCACGTCGGCCTGATTGAATACGATGTTGGCTCCCATGTGTGCTGGCCGGGGGGCCAGCATTTGCTCCTTACGGTAGACCAGATTGCTGGCATTAAAAGTCGCCAGCTCAAATCCGTGGCCGTGGGTGATTGCATCGGTGGGGCAAGCCTCCACGCAGTAGCCGCAGAAAATGCAGCGGTTGTAATCGATGTTATAGACCTTGGCGTAACGCTCGGCGCCGCTGACTCGGTTCTGCTCCGTATTTTCCGCAGCCTCGATGTAGATGCAGTTCGACGGACAATTGGCGGCGCACAGGAAGCAGGCCACGCACTTCTCCAGGCCGTTTTCATCGCGCTGCAGCACGTGCGCGCCGCGGAAACGGGCTTCGATCCGCGCGCCGCGCAGCGGACCCTTGCCATCGGGATAATTCTCCACCGTCGTAGGCTGGAACATCTCCATGAAGGTGATGCTCATGCCTTTCGCAATGGCGGCGATATTCTTCAGGACCGGCATACGTATTTAGTATATCGAAAGAGTCCGAAACCGTCGTGCGGTCTCTGTTTGCGGCTCTGAACGGGGCGGCGTTCGAGCTTCGCTCGCTGGCAGCCAAAGCGGGCGTCCCTACGTAAGCTATTTTGCTGGCGGTGCGGTCGGAGCGTGTTCTGGCACCGGATTGGCGCTCTGCAGCCATGCGGTATACCAAAGGTTTAGCAGCATCTGCGATCCCGCCGCGAGACGACGGGTAGTGAATTCGAATGCGGCAGGAGAACCTTTCCTGGCGAACCCTCCAGCCTTTTCGAGAGCGTAGACATTTTCCACCAGCCCGTTCGACGGCTTCAGATAGGCCATATAGCCGGCGAAGGGATCCTCAATGCGCTGGGGACTTTTCACCAGTCCGGCAAAATCTTTGGCGGTAATGTTTGCGGCGACGTAAGCACTCTCGAACTGTGAGTGGATGTGGTGCTCAGTGGTGTACCCCTCGGGATTGGGGCCGACCCAGCCGTTGTATTGAATCGTAGTGTGCAGCGGCTGCGCTCCGTCGGCGACGTAATGGCCGAGCCAACCAGCATAGAAGACGATCGCCTGCTGTACAGCTTGCGTGGGCTCGTGCTTCGCCAGACGCCCGCGATATTCGCGGAATGCGGCCTTCAGTCGCCCATAGACTTCCATGGTGATGTAAGGCTGCAGGCCGACGCGCTCGGGAAGGTAGTCGTCGGGACGCTCGTCTTTAGGGCGATCGCTGTCCGGTTGGGCGAGCATCGCGGCACGCTTTTCGTAAAGCTTGCGATAAAACTCATACCGACCCGGCGGAAGCGGATCGAGCCAGGATACCCGCTCCATGTCAAGGAAGTGATCGGGCTCCTGCGCGTTCTTTAACGCAAATTCTGTTGGACTGCGCCAGCGGTCAGGTTCCGGACCAAGATATCCAATTTCTCCGACGGCGAGGCGCAAGAAGCGCGGCATGCTGGCCGGAATTTTCTCCGCGGCCACGCGGTTGACAGCAACGTGCCCCTCATTTCCCCAAGCCGCCGCCAGCGGGCTCTGAAAAAGGACAAGGGCAATCAGCGCGACGCCGATCGCCCATCGTCCAGACCGCGCATTTTTCATTTCACGATGCAGAATTCGTCAACTCCTCAAATCAGAACGCCAAATGCAGCG
>DATBEI010000050.1:0-5509 GCA_036269595.1 Candidatus Sulfotelmatobacter sp. | reverse complement strand
CGAACTCGGGCGCGTCCTCATAGACCGGGACATCCCGAGTACCATTGGCGCCCTCGACGAACACCAGCCATCGCCTCTCGTCGTCGGCCAGGCTTACGAAATACGTTTCCCCATTGACTTCGAAATTCACCGAACCCCCTCTCAAAAAGCAGCCACGGATCAAACGGATTTTCACGGATTCTATTGATCCGTATCGATCCGCGAGAATCCGTGGCCGATTCTCTCGTCGTTACTTCTTGTCTTCTACGTCGACGTACTCTGCGTCGATCACGCCTTCGTCTTTCTTCTGGCCTTGGCTGTCGCCGCCGGCGGTTGCTCCCGGCGTTGGACCCGCGTTCGGACCTGCTCCCGGCGCCGGCTGAGCTGCCTTGTACATCTGTTCGGCCAGCTTGTGCGACGCTGCGGTCAGCGTTTCGCGCGCCTTGTCCATGGTCGCCTTATCGTTTGACTCCAGCGCCTTCTTGGCGTCGGCAACAGCGTTCTCAACATCTCCACGTTCGGAGCCGGATATCTTGTCGCCTTGCTCGCGCAACATCTTCTCGATGTTGTAAACCATGCTGTCGAGCTGGTTTTTGGCTTCGATCGAATCGCGCTGCGCCTTGTCCTCTGCCGCGTGCGCGTCGGCTTCCTTGGCCATGCGCTCGACTTCATCCTTCGACAATCCGGAAGATGACGTGATCGTAATCTTCTGGTCCTTTTGCGTGGCCATATCTTTCGCGGTCACGTTGAGGATGCCATTGGCATCGATGTCGAACGTCACTTCAATCTGCGGCACGCCACGCGGAGCCGGGGGAATTCCGGTCAAGTGGAACTTGCCCAGAGTCCGGTTCTGCGCTGCCATCGGCCGCTCGCCCTGCAGCACGTGGACTTCAACCGATGTCTGGCTGTCAGCCGCGGTCGAGAACGTCTCCGTCTTCTTGGTCGGAATCGTCGTGTTGCGCGGGATCATCGGCGTCGCTACGCCGCCCAGAGTCTCAATCGCCAGCGACAGCGGAGTCACGTCGAGCAGCAGCAGATCCTTTACTTCGCCGCCCAGCACGCCACCCTGAATCGCCGCACCGATTGCGACCACTTCGTCGGGATTCACGCCCTTATGGCCTTCCTTGCCGAACAATTCCTTCACCAGCGCCTGGATGCGCGGCATGCGCGTCTGTCCGCCAACCAGCACTACTTCGTTGATCTTGCTGGTATCGACGCCCGCGTCTTTCAAGCACTGCTTGCACGGACCCACGGAGCGTTGGATGATGTCTTCCACCATGCCTTCGAGCTTGGCGCGCGTCAGCTTCTGAACCAAGTGCTTTGGACCGCTGGCATCGGCCGTAATGAAGGGCAGATTGATTTCGGTCTCCATGGTGGTGGAGAGCTCGATCTTCGCGCGTTCTGCGGCGTCGCGCAGACGCTGCAGGGCCATTTCATTGCCCTTGCCGCGCAGGTCGAGGCCTTCGTTCTTCTTGAATTCGTCAATGAGCCAATCGACGATGCGCTGGTCGAGGTTGTCGCCGCCCAGGTGCGTGTCACCGTTGGTGGCTTTCACTTCGATGACGCCCTCGCCGACTTCCAGCACGGAAATGTCGAACGTTCCGCCGCCGAAGTCGTACACGGCGATCATCTCGTCCTTGGTCTTGTCGAGGCCGTAGGCCAGCGCTGCCGCTGTCGGCTCGTTGATGATGCGCTTCACTTCCAGACCAGCGATCTGGCCCGCGTCTTTGGTCGCCTGCCGCTGCGCGTCGTTAAAATATGCGGGCACGGTAATGACCGCCTCGGTGACTTTTTCGCCGAGATAGTCTTCCGCCGCCTTCTTCAGCTTCTGCAGAATCAGCGCGGAGATCTGCGGCGGCGTGTACTCCTTGCCCTGCGCCATAACGGCGACGTGATCGCCCGACTGCACGACCTTGTAGGGCACCATCTTGATCTCTTCGGACACTTCGTCGTAGCGGCGTCCCATGAAACGCTTGATCGAATAAACCGTATTCTCCGGGTTGGTGATGGCTTGCCGCTTCGCCACCTGCCCGACCAGCCGCTCGCCGGTTTTGGTGAAGCCGACGACCGACGGAGTCGTTCGCCCTCCTTCTTCATTAGGGATCACTTTGGGCTCGCCGCCTTCCATGACCGCCACGCAGGAATTGGTAGTTCCCAAGTCAATTCCGATAATTTTTCCCATATGCTGCTCCTCCCGAACCTGATAAGTGCTTTGTAATCAGTGCAAATATGATTGCGCCAAAACACATCCTAAGACTTGAGTGAATCGTTGTCAATGTTTAGATGTCGAGGAAAGGCAAGAGGATGCGAAGGATTTTTGCTCATGAGAGCTAAGACGGCGGGAGGAATCTAGCTGCTGCTCCCGCTCTGTCGGGGAGCTATCTGACGCAATCCTTCGTGCCGAAGCAACGGCTGAAAAGACGATTGACAGAGGACTGGTGGGCAGACATAATGTGCCCCGGAAGTTTTTGGCCCTACTACGTCCCCCCGTTTTGTTTTTTCTCGGAATAGTCCCGTGTAAACGAAGAGGAAAAGGAGCATACCAATGTTTTTCACTGGAGTTCGCACGTCTGCAGTGTTGTGGGGCGTAATTCTACTCGCGACGAGCGGCGTCGCCGCAGCCAAAACTATTTGCGTCAACCCTAACGGTTCGAACGGATGTTACTCCAAAATTCAATCCGCAGTGAGCGCAGCCTCAGCCGGCGACATCATTCAAGTTGCGCACGGCACCTATGCGGAAGAGGTAGTGATCGGTAAGCCGCTCTCGCTGCTTGGCGCGGGTGCCGAACACACTGCCATTGACGGCACCGGCCTGGCGCATGGCATTTTTGTGGACGGCTACGATAATCCCGGCTTGCATGACGTCACCATCGCTGGATTCACGGTGAAGAATGCCCTGTTTGAGGGAGTGCTGGTTGTCAGCGCTGCGGACGTCACCATCCAGGACAATACGTTCGTACACAATGACACGACCTCCGGTCTGGCTTTCACAGGGGCGTTAACCGGTTGTCCTGGACAGCCAGGCAACGGAACCTACGAGACCGATGAGACCGGCGACTGCGGTGGCGCGCTGCACCTGGTTGGGACGGTCAATTCGATTGTGTCCGGCAACTTGATCACCGGCAATGCCGACGGCGTGCTGATCAGCGACGAGACTGCCGAAAGCCGCGACAATCTGCTGATTCGCAATGTCATTAAAGACAATCCGCTGGAGTGCGGGATCGTTCTGGCCTCCCATCCGCCTGCGGGCCAGACCTCACCGCCTTTCGCTCCCCATAACGGAGTAAGCCACAATACGATCGCCGAGAACGTTTCGACTGGCAACGGGGTGCAAATTGGAGGTTCGGGGGTTGGCCTGTTTTCCGACGGCGCAGGCATGGGCCGTGTGTCAGACAACGTGATCATCCGAAATAAACTGACGAACAATGGATTAGGAGGCGTCGCCCTGCACACGCACGTGGGCCCATCAATCGGTCTGCCAGCCGATGACATGTCGGGAAACAAAATCATCGGCAACTTCATTGCAGGAAATCTTGCAGACACTTTCGACACTGCGACGCCCGGCCCAGTGGGCATCAACATTAATAGCGGCGATGGCGGCTCTCCCGTTCGCGGGATGGTTATTTCCCAGAACGTGATCCGCGACGAGGCGATCGACATCGCGATCAACACTCCGACTGAAGTTGACATCCACCTCAACGACCTTCGCGGAGGTCAAATTGGAGTCGGGGACGTGTGTGCGCTCGATGCGGCGACCAACTGCACCGGCAGCATTGACGCTACCGAAAATTATTGGGGTTGCCCTGCTGGTCCCGGAGGTCCGGGATGCACGACAGCGAGTGGATCGGATATCCGTTGGAATCCGTGGCTCAAGAAACCGGCCGCGGACGCGGACGACAGCAACCAACATTAAACGTCGGGCAATTTGATCGGGACATGGGCATGCCACGCACAAGCCCGTGTCCCGAATCAAAAGGCGCCGGAGGCTAATCCTCGGCGGTGACTTGCCAGAGCGGTTGTCCGCCCAGCGAGTGATAGAAGCCCCAGCCTGCCAGCGCCACCACGCTGAGCAGTGCCAAGAGGGTTGTGGCGGCATACCAAGCCGAGAAATCTGCGCTGAAGGGGACGTTCCCCAGCATATCGACAGTGAAGGCCCCAACCGCCAGCGGCACCAGACCGAAGCGGAGAACAATCAGCGCCAGAATGCCGAAAACGAGAATGATGACCGGGATGTCCACGGAGAGATGCGTGCTCTGCAGCCCACGCATCCCGAGAAAGACAGCGACGAACAAGACCGCTGCAATCCAATCGACCCGAAATGCCTTCAGTCCGACTTGCCGGAACAGGAACTCCAGCAGCACTTTCAGCCCCAGCAAGACGAAGAAGAATTGCATCGTGCCGAAAATCGAGGAAGGAATCTGCATCAGCCACTGGCCGAGTGCCTGACGTCCTCCCACCAGATAATCGGAACCGCCGAGCGGGGGCGCTGCGCCCATGCGCGCCAATGGGATATTGCTAAGCTGAAAGATTACGAGCCAGAGTATGCCGAAGGCCACACCGAAGAGGATGTCGCGTCCCACGACCGGGTCGCGTAGCTGAGCGGAAATCAGGCGACTCCAGGAGATGATGGCTTGCGGCCAGTTCCGGCGAATCCATGGCTCGATGGCCAGGTAGAGCATCCACATGCCGCCAGCCCACAAGAGCGCGGAAGCGACGGCCAGGATCAAATACCCGAACGTTTGGAAGCCGGCGACAAAGTGCGAGCGGCACAGCCAGAGTCCGATCTCCAGAACGAACATAACTCCCGCAAGGCGCAGTGCACCTTCGCGGTCGCCGCGACCGCGACGATAGTTGCGGCGCGCCAGCAGCGCGCCTGCGGCAAGAATGGCAGTCAGCAGGAACGCACTGATCATCTGGCTCGCCCGGTTTTTCTTCGCGTCAAGGGATTGAGCAGCGACGACCATCCGCCATGGCTTATTCCAGTTGCCGAGTGTCGCGAAAAACACAGGCTTGCCGTGCCATGCGGCGGCTTCCACCCGCAGCGGACGAGTCGAGCCCGGCCAGACTCCCGTCCACGCTGCGCGCGTGTCGGCCATGCCTAGCGAAGTCCATTCGGGTTGCGCTGGCTGTAGCTTCGATGCATCCAGTTCCGCGGCGGAAAATAATGGGCCCCAATCGGGCGGCGAAGTCGACAGTGCGCCGGTGTCCTTTTGCGGCGGGATCACCTGCAAATACATCAGCCTGCCCCTTGCGTCGAGCTTCAGGTTGATCATGCCCGAGAGCGTGGTTGCCGGATCCTCTGCGGTGACAACACCGGGAGTCAAAAAACTGTCATGGTATCCATCCGCCCCCAGTTCGTCCGGACTTTGCCGGTACCAGAACTGCAGAATGGTCGGACGCCCGGCGAGCACCGCGTCCCAGTTTGGCTGATTTTCCTTTTCCACCGAGTCAACCAAATTTGTGTCGTAGTCGAATCCAAAAGCGCTGTCCGCGGGCTTATCTGGATAGCCGAGTTGCGCCACGATCTGGC
>DATBEI010000001.1:0-12760 GCA_036269595.1 Candidatus Sulfotelmatobacter sp. | reverse complement strand
GTGAAATACACGACCGTCCAGAGAAAGAACGCGAGATAGAGAGTCTCGCCCATCGCGGTGGTCTGCATGTAGATCAGATTCGGGTTGGCCGCGAACAGCAGAGCGGCTGTCCACGCGGCGACGCGAGCGGGCGCATCCGGTAGACGGCCGCGGGAGAGCGCGCTTCGAACCAGGCGGAAGATTCCGACCACGCTAAATATGTAGGCCGCCATGGAGGGGATGGAGCCGCCCACGCCGCGCCGCCACATTTCGTCGGAGAGGAGAAACGGAATCATGAGCAGGTGGGGCAGCGGCAGCCACACCGTGCCGAGTTGCAGCAGTCCGGGAGTTTTGGAATCGAAAACGCGGCGCGCGATGTTGATGTGGGCGATGGCGTCGCCGTAGAGCAGCACGTCTCCGCGCTGAAAATAAAACAGAAATGAAAAAACGGAGACGCAGGTCGCGAGCCACGCCAGCAGGCTGATCTCGGAATCCCAACTGGGGCTGAGAGGAGCGTTCTTTAATTTCTTGTGCACAATTTCTTAACGCAGTTGCCGACTGCGGGACCAGAGGCAGACTACTCCAGGTGAGTGAGTTCGCGAAAGATCTGAAAGCGGGCGTCGATTTCTTCGCGGGTCAGGGATTGCAGACGCTCGGTACCGAAACGTTCGACCGCGAACGATCCCATAACGCCGCCGTAGAACAGCGCGCGCTTCAGGACCTCGCGCGTCAACTCTTGTTGCGACGCGAGGTAGCCCATGAATCCGCCCGCAAAAGAATCGCCGGCGCCAGTGGGATCTTTCACCTCTTCGATGGGCAGGGCGGGAGCGCGGAAGGGATGGCGGCCAATGCCGAAGGCTCCTTCACGAAAGAAGATAGTCGCGCCATATTCGCCGTGCTTGATGACCAGCGCTTGCGGACCCATGGCGAGGACTTTGTTGGCGGCGCGCGGCAAATTGGTTTCGCCGGCCAGCATTTTGGCCTCGGTGTCATTGATCAGGAGAACATTGACCAACTTCAGAGTTTCGCGGAGTTCCTGAGGCGTGCCTTTGATCCAGTAATTCATGGTGTCGCATCCGGTGAGGCGGACGCCATTCATCTTGCGCCGAACGTTGGCCTGCAGCGTGGGCTGGATGTTGGCGAGGAAAAGGAAATCGGTGTCTTCGTATTCCTGGGGAATGCGGGGCTGAAATTTTTCGAAGACGTTCAGGTCGGTGAAGGTAGTCTTGGCCTCGTTCAAGTTATCGGTGTAGGAACCGCCCCAGCGGAAAGTCTTGCCCGGCGCGCGTTCCAGGCCGCGGATGTCGATGTCGTGATTGCGGAAGACTTGCTCCTGCTCGGGGCCGAAGTCTTCGCCGACGACGGCAACGATTCTCACCTTCGTGAAATAGCTGGCGGCCAGAGAAAAATAAGTGGCGGCGCCGCCGAGAATATTTTTCATGCTGCCCGAGGGCGAGGTGACATCATCGAACGCGACTGAACCGACTACGAGAATGCTCATGCAGAATTTGGCTCCTTGGTTAGGACAGTGGTCAGTGGTCAGTGGCCAGTGGTCAGCGACTAGCGGCCAGTAGATCAGAGTCCGGCCCTACTTCACGTACTTTCCGAGAATTAATTTCAACTTTTTCTTTGTGGCTGGGGGAATCTTCTTACGATCGGTCAGGATGGCATGGGCGAGCGCAGAGTCGCACTTGCAGGAATGGTCGCGCGGCATCGTGGCTACAGTTTCACGCACCACTTTTGCCGCGTTTTCCGCATTCTTGACGAGCACGGCGACGATTTGATCGACGGTCACGGAATCGTGATGCGGATGCCAGCAATCGTAGTCGGTCACCATGGCAACGGTTACGTAACAAAGCTCGGCTTCACGCGCCAGCTTGGCTTCCTGCAGGTTGGTCATGCCAATCACATCCATGCCCCAGCTGCGATAGACGTTCGATTCAGCCTTGGTGGAAAACTGAGGCCCCTCCATGCAGAGGTAGGTGCCGCCGCGTTTGCCGACGACGCCGGCCTTTTTGCACGCGGCGGCGACGACTCCTGCAAGTTCACCGCAAACAGGATCGGCGAAAGCGATGTGCGCGACTACGCCGCCGCCGAAAAAAGTATCGATGCGATGGCGCGTGCGATCGAAAAATTGATCGGGGATGACGAAATCCAGCGGCTTGTGGTCTTCCTTCAACGAGCCGACGGCCGAGATCGAAACAATGCGGTCGACGCCCAGTTGCTTGAAGCCGTGAATGTTGGCTCGAAAATTGAGTTCGGTGGGCAGGATGCGATGGCCGCGGCCATGGCGGGCGAGAAACGCGACCTTCCGGTTTTCGAGGGTGCCGCAGACGTAGGCGTCGGAAGGCGCGCCGAATGGGGTCTTCAGACGTAGTTCCTTAACCTTGGTAAGTCCGGGCATGGAGTAGAGTCCGCTGCCGCCGATGATTCCGATTTCCGCCTGTGGCAATGCGCCTCCGAAACGCTGCGAGTCAAACTCGTGATTATACAGGATGAGAATTGGCGGTTCTCAGGCTGTCATCGTCGCGATCCACGGCGCGCGGACCGGTCTGGCAACAGGCGCGGCCACGAGTGGCGCTACAATTTGGAGCATGAAGTTTTGTCTCGCGGCGTGCCTCTTGTTGTCGGTCTGCTTTGCGCAGGACACGACCGCACCACACGCAGAGCCAAAGTCGGTGACGGTTCCCGCCGCCATCGACCACAATCGCGTGGTCATCAACGTTGACCTGGCGCTGCCGAACGGAGCTACAGAGCGCGTTCGCGCCTGGGTGGATAACGGGAATCCCGATCTCTATTTGTCGCGGCGGCTGGCAACGCTGTTGGGATTAGCGGTGACCTGCGACGACAAGGAGTGCTCGGCACCTCCGCCAGCGGAGATGGTCGTCGGAGGAATGACGATTCCTCTTTCTGGCGTAAAGCAGGCGAAGATTCCGCTGAAGCCGGTGAATGCCGCTTCAGTGCTGGCGCCGGGGATGAACGTGGAGATCACGCTCCCATCCAGCATCCTGCGTCACTATGACGTGCTGATTGATTTTCCTGAGCATAAATTTTCTATCGGCATGCCGGGCACGATTGTGTTTCGAGGAACGCGCGCGAAGGTGCAGGTGAATGCGGAGAACGGACTGATTCAAGTTCCGAGCCAGGTTGAAAACAAGAAATACAATTTGGCGCTCGACATAGGGGCGAGCATCAGTTTTCTTTCGGAAGAAGTGTTCGAGAAACTGGCGACCAAGCATGGGGATTGGCCTCACATGACGGGCGCCGTCGGGCCGGCCAACATGTGGGGATTGGAGGACGAAACGAAATGGAAAGTGATGCGCATGGACCGGGTGCAGTATGGGCCGCTGTTTTTGGCGAACGTAGTGGTTGTGGATTTTCCGAAGGACCGGATGGAGTATTTCTCGAAGCGAGCGGGCGTTGCTACTGCGGGACTTCTCGGCTCGAATGCCCTGCTCAATTACCGAGTCGGGCTCGACTACGCGCATTCGATGGTCTATTTCGAGTTTGGCCGGATGTTCAATTTTCCGGAATTCGATGTCATCGGACTGATGCTGCGACCGGAGGACGACGGGCGATTCACGATTCTCGGCGTTACGGACTTTGAGGGGAAACCGTCGGTGGATGGAGTCCAGGCCGGCGATCATCTGGTTGCGGTTGACGGCATTCCGATCCAAGGATCGACGATGGGACAGGTATGGAACATGCTCGGCGGAACGCCGGGCCAGCAGCGGAAATTGAGCATCGAGCGCGGTGGACGGCAATTCAACATCGCCGCGACGGTGCAGCATTTTTTAGGTGAACTGCCGGACGAAAAAGAAAAGAGAAAGAAGTAGAGAAAATTATTGCGGGGCTGACGCCCCGAAGACTTCCTTCTCCAAGGCCGCGGTTGTGGCTGCGTCCAGGCTCTCACTGACTAGCACCGTATCGCCGTGCTCCTCGATTACCACCGCACCCTCTTCGGTGGTCCAGGCATGGCGGCCTTTCAGGAGCTCCGGTTTGGACTCGCTCTGCGAATCAGAATTCGCAGCGTCGGGACCTGCAATCTCATCAACTTTCTGGTAGCGCTGCTTGAGCGAGTGCGCGTAAATTTCCGCAAACTCTGCCGCCTTGTCTGCACTCGACCAGCGCGAAACGTAGAGCAGGGCGAGGGACGCGGTTGCAGTTGAGTCTGGCTTGGCATCGGCCTTGGGCTTGGCGGCGTAATAATATCCGCCGCGCCAATCGGGATAAAGGCGCTTGGAGAGCGGCTTTCCCGCATATTGCTCGATCAGCACCGCGACGTCGAACTCGCCCATCGCGCCAATGTCGAACTTTTGGTAGTTCTTGAAATCGTGTTTAAAGTCGGGCACCCGCATGAGATCGATCTTTTCGCCTGCCAGATATGTTTCCGGCTGCATGATCTGGCGCGTGGTGTGCGGAGGATTTTGCAGCACGCCGGCAAACGCCCGCTCCTTGCCGCCTTTCTGCATCAGCTTAACGATGAAGTCCATGCCATAGCTGTAGGGAAACGTGAGCGACTCTTTCAGGAAAATGGGAGCGTCGTTAAAAACCTTCGTGCTCGGAGTGCCAGTGAGAGTTTCTTCTTCCATCGCGTCGACGAGCGCGGGCGAGGTAACGATGGAGTGGCCCGTGGGGGCGATGGCGTATTGAAACATCATGGCCTGAGCCTGGCCTTCGATGATGGCTTCGCGGGCATTGTCCATCTCATCGTTCTCGATGTCGGTGGGAGTTGGGTCCTTGCGAATTTCGCCCAGGTCTTTTTCTCCCTTCTTCATCCACTTCTGCAGGCCGACCGATTGATCTTGCAAGGCATGAGTTAATTCGTGCGCCATGACCGGCTCCTGCTCTTCGATGGGCACCCAGTCGAGCAGGTTCACGGTTTTGGTTTTGGGATCGTAGTATCCGGCGACTTCCTCGCGCAGCAGGGCGACCAGAAACGTTTCGAGGTTGAAGTCGCGCGGGAGCAGGCCGAATTTTTTCAGCACGAGTTCGGAGCGGCGCAAGCGCTTGGTGTCCTCGTCGTTCAGGTGCTTGGTGAGGTATGAGACGACCTCATCGCGGCTGGTGAGTTTGCGCTTCACTTCTTTCTTAATGGGGAGGCCGGTCTGCTTGCTATCGAAATCCAGAATCTCGTCGACTGAGTGAAAGAGTTCCTCGGCTTGACGCGGCGTGATTTTGACTTCTTCTTTGGGCTGCTCTGGCTTCGCCTGATCTTGCTCCTGCTGCTGCTGTTGAGGCGGCTGCGCCGTGGGCGGAATTGGCTTGGGCTCTTCCGGAGGAGCGGGAGACTGGGACGGCGAAGTCTGGGCGGGTTGCGCGGACTGGGCGGCGGGCTGCGCATCTTGTGCTCTTGCGCCTAGCGGCGCCCATGCGGCCGCAGCCAGCACAACCGTTAAAAACAACCGGACAATCTCTGGGAAGCGAGCTTTAACCGTAATCATTGAGAATGAGTTTATACGTTTCCGTATACTTTTCCCTCATGACGACCAAGCCAGTCAATCTTTGGAATTCGGAAGGGCATGTCCGCGACTACCTTGGGCGGGCAGACTCGATTTCGCACCGGCAGGAAGGCGAAGCTGCTTTGCTCGAGTTTATTCCGCCCACGACGGGCCGGATTCTTGATCTAGGCACGGGGGACGGACGATTGTTGAGCCTGGTGCGGCACGAGGTTCCGGAAAGCGAAGCGGTGGCCCTGGATTTTTCTCCGGCTATGCTTGAGGCCGCGGGCAAGCGATTCGCGGTGGAATCGTGTGTGCGCGTGATTCCGCACAATCTGGACGAGCCTTTGCCCGCTCTGGGGAAGTTCGATGTGGTCGTATCGAGTTTCGCAATTCATCATCTCGTACACGAGCGCAAGCGGGCGCTTTATGCAGAAATTTACGATCTGCTCAATCCTGGCGGGGTGTTCTGCAATCTGGAGCATGTGGCTTCGCCGACTCCGCTGCTGCACAAAGAGTTCCTGGAGCGGATTGGGTTTACGGTGGAGACGGAAGATCCATCCAACAAATTGCTAGACGTTGAAACGCAGGTGGGATGGCTGCGAGAAATTGGGTTTGTCGATGTGGATTGTCATTGGAAGTGGCGGGAGTTGGCGCTGCTCGCGGGACGACGGCCGTAGATTTATGTTTCTGAGCGTTTGTGATGCCGAGCGAAGATTCGCTTCAGAACAACCTGAGGTGCATCGGGTAGAGATCCTTCGACTGCGCGAGCCGATTCGCATTCGCGAATCGTCTCGCTCCGCTCAGGATGACAAAAGTTCAGGATGACAGGGCTATTTTTTAAGCTTGGATTACGCGCTGGACCACCCACTCCCCTGCCTGCTTCGTGCCTAGCGGACCGCCGATGTCTTGCGTGGTTTTTTTCTGGCGGACGGCTTCCAGTACCGCGCCTTCGATTTTCGCCGCTTCGTCTGTCATCCCAAGGTGGGCCAACATCATTGCCGCGGTGAGGATTGCGCCGAAGGGATTCGCTATGTTCTTTCCGGCGATGGGCGGCGCGGAGCCGTGCACAGGCTCGAACATTGAGGTCTTGCCGGGATGAATGTTGCCGCTGGCAGCCATGCCTAGGCCTCCCTGCAACCCCGCGGCGAGGTCGGTGATGATGTCGCCAAACATATTGTTGGTGACAATGACGTCGAACTGGCGCGGCTCGCGCACCATTTGCATGCAGAGCGCGTCGACGTACATATGCTGCGCGGTGATTTGCGGATACTCGCCGCTCACTTCCTTAAACACGCGCTGCCAGAGGCCGCCGGCATGGGTCATGGCATTGGACTTGTCGCACATCAGGACTTTGTTGCGCGGCGATCCATCGAATTTGGTGTGATGGGCGCAATATTCGAAGGCGTAGCGGATGACGCGCTCGACGCCTTTGCGCGTGTTGATGTCTTCCTGGGTGGCGATCTCGTCGGGCGTTCCCTGCTTGAAGACGCCGCCGGCATCGGTGTAAACGCCTTCCGTGTTTTCGCGAAGCACGACGAAATCGATATCTTTTGGCTCGATTCCTTTCAATGGACAGAGCGCAGAATCGAGCAGGCGGACTGGGCGCACGTTGGCGTAGAGGTCCATTTTGAAGCGCATGCCCAGCAGAATTTCTTTGGCGTGAATGTTGGTCTTCACGCGCGGATCGCCGAACGCGCCAATCAGGATCGCGTCGAAATCCCGCGCGAGCATGGTGAATCCATCGGGAGGAACGGTCGTTTGGTCGCGCAGGTAGCGGTCGGCGCCCCAGTCGAACTTAGTTAGCTCCACGGCAGCGCCGGATGCCTGAATCACGTTTACCGCCTGCGGTATAACTTCCTGGCCGATGCCGTCACCGGGGATGACGGCGATGCGTTTCTTCCGCGAGGCTGTTAGAGAATTCATGGTTGAACGAACAACAAAGTTACTCCGATGCCGCACGTGGTCTCTATCCGGCCTTATCAATTGCTTCAAGAAACTGAGCCGGAGGTAGGTAGCCGTGGTCCTTGATGTAGTGGACAATCAACACGGGTGCAGCGTATGTAATTCCGTCGGACCCGACTCGGATCTCGCCGTTACTCCATCGTTGGGCTGCCCACTTCGCCCATTGGCTTTCGGGGTCGACCAGCTTACCGTTGCCCCTATTCGGAATATACGTTTTGATTAGGTCTTCGGGCTGAACGCAGACCTCACAGATATGTTTTCCTCGATAAAGCTCCACCGGCTTGGCAGCCAACAACTTCATCTTTTCGATCAGCCGACTATCAACATATCCCTTTGGAAATGGATGTACTCCATCTAACCAGCCCACGTGGACCACACTTGGGTGCGAGTAATGTCCATACGAATATGGCGCGAGATCGGGAAAATATGCCACGGTGGACTCACAGACTTGCGCAGCGTTGAGGCTCAAAACGACGGGTGGCCCTTCCGGTGCTGCTGCACTCGGGAATATACATGTAAAGTACTCTTCCTTCCAATTCGCTCCCGGTGGGTTCACCGATGGTCCGCCGCACGGGCAGAAACGTTAACACAATCGATATAATCGAATTAGCTATGGGGATCACGGCACTTCAGGCTCAGGGCGACGGATTGGGCGCGACGGGCGCCGGCGACTATCGCGGCGGGACGACGGCTACCGGCTTTGGCGATGTGCAAGCCGAGTTTGCTGCGCTACGTGGCGAGTGCGGCGTTTATGATCTCGGATTTCGCGCACAAATTTCGCTGGGCGGCGGAGATCGGGTTCGCTGGCTGAACGGGATGGTCACGAATAACGTTCGTGATCTCGCGGTCGGTCAGGGCGTATATGCATTTCTGCTGAATCCGCAGGGACACATCCTGGGCGATCTTTACGCCTACAACCGCGGTGAGTCGATTACGGTGGATACCGATCGCTCGCAGTTGGAAAAGATTCTGGCGACCTTCGACCATTACATCATCATGGACGACGTGGAGGTCGCGAACCTCAGCGAGAAAATGACCGCGCTTGGAATCGCCGGCCCGAAGGCCCGCGAAGTCATGCAGAAGGCAAAGATTGATCTTCCGGACCTGCAACCGCTGCAAGTTCACGAAATTCAGTGTGACTGCGAGTGTGGCTGCCTCAATTGCACGATCGTGCGAACGGACGGCGCGATCGAGTCCTACGAAATCTGGCTGACGGCCGAGCATGTGCGGCCGCTGTGGAATCAACTGGTAAAGGCCGGCGCGTCGCCCACAGGTTCCGAGGCGATGGAATTGCAGAGAATCGCTTCCGGCATTCCGCGCTATGGTGTGGACATTCGGGAGCGCGACTTGCCGCAGGAGACGGAGCAGGCGCGCGCCCTGAACTTCAACAAGGGGTGCTACGTTGGGCAGGAGATTGTGGAGCGCATCCGCTCGCGGGGCGCGGTTCATCGCAAGTTCACGGGATTTGTGATTGAGGGTGCAGCGCAGATCGCTGCCGGCAGCAAGGTTGTTTCTGGGGAAAAGGAAGTAGGGGAGATTACCAGCTCGGCTTCCCTGCCGGGGGCGAATAAGACCGTAGCGCTGGGATACATTCGGCGGGAGGTTGGGGTGCCGGGGCGCGAAGTTATGATTGGGTCGGTTAAGGCGGTCGTGGCACAGTTGCCGGTACGAGAGAACGTTGCCGAAGAGAATGCGATGGCACGACATTCGGCGTGACCAGTTGAGATTGGCATTCGAGGCAGACAAATTGCTGCGGTTTCCGAGGGAGAGATTTTATGCCTGACAAGAAAGAACAATCTAGTTTCAAGGTGACCGACCGGCGGCTGTTCACGGCGGACGGCGAGCTCCGTGGCGATGTGCCGGAGGAGTTCGAACCCCCGAAAGCGCCAGCGCCGGCTGCGACCCAGAATTCCGCGCCTGCCGAAAAGCCGGCGGGGCCGGTGGCAATGGAATCGGGAGACGGCGCGGCGTTGGATCGCGAAATGCCGACGCCACCCACCAGCGCGGAACAGGATGCGCAGGCGGCCGCCTACAAGCAGTCATCGCAAGAGCTGGATGCGCAGGTCGAATTAAGCGGACATTCAGCCAAAGAACTTGAGATCACGTTTGAACGATTTCTCGCTCAGCTCTACATGACCGCGATGATGCAACTGGGGCTAATGCGGCAGCAAGGAGCGCAAGCGCAAGTTGACATTATTGGGGCACGGCTGACGATTGATACGCTGAGCCTGATCGCGGGGAAGACTAAGGGCAACCTGACTCCGGCGGAAGAGAATTTCCTGCAGAACAGTCTTTACGAACTGCGCATGGCCTATGTGGAAGTGACCAACGCGCTGGCGCGGCCGCCAGAGCCGGGGCCTGCCACCGGAACCGGCGGAAGATAATAACGACATGAAAGCGACTTTGACCGTGCTGGGCAGCGGGACATCCATGGGCGTGCCCACGCTGGGATGCGCTTGCGCGGTTTGCCACTCGAGCGATCCGCATGACCGGCGGACGCGGCCTTCGATCATGCTGGAGTACGGCGGGAAGGTCGTGCTCATCGACACCACGCCGGATTTTTATGCGCAGGCGGTGCGCGAAAATATTACGCGCGTGGATGCCGTGCTTTATACCCACACGCACGCCGACCACATTCTTGGTATCGATGACTTGCGGCCGCTGAGCTACGCGCACAAGCCGAACAAGTTACCGCTGTATGCGAGGCCGGATTCAGCTGCATTTTTGCGACGCATGTTCAGCTACATTTTTGATGCCGACTATAAGTTTGGCGGCTTGCCACTGCTCGAACTGCGTCCGATCGACGGTCCGGTGGATGTGCTGGGAGTGCGCTTCGAGCCCGTAATTTTAATCCACGGCGAGACCCAAATTTATGGATATAGATTTGGCTCGGGCGCTTATCTCACCGACCACAGTGAGATTCCGGAGTCAACGCTGCATCAACTGGAAGGGTTGGATATTCTGTTTCTGGATGCGCTGCGGCACAAGCCTCATCCCACGCACTCGACGGTGAAGAATTCCCTGGCGATTGTGGAGCGGTTGAAGCCGAAGCGCGCATTCTTCACGCACATTTGCCATGATCTGGGGCATGAAGCGACGAACGCGACGTTGCCCAGGCACGTGCGATTGTCGTATGACGGGATGAAGTTAGAGTTCGAAATCTAATAGCGTGGTGGGAAATTGGTGATTGATGATTGTTGACTGGTGATTGAAAAGCTCCTGCATTGGACGTCCCTAATCGATTCTGGTTTTCAATCAACAATCAGAAATCAACAATCATCAATTCGTTACGGAAATCCTCTGTCCTCGCACACTGATCCGATGCAAGTGTTTCGCAAACTCGAGGAGGTTCCCGCCGACTTTGGGCCCACGGTGGTCAGCGTGGGAAATTTTGATGGGGTACACCGGGCGCATGCGCATGTGCTGCGCGAACTCGTATCGCGGGCGCGGGCGGGCGGAGGCAAGGCCGTTGCGGTCACGTTTGAGCCGCATCCGACGCGGATTTTGCGGCCAGAGGCAAGATTGAAGCTGCTGACGCCCACTCCGGAAAAGCTGCGATTGCTGGAAGAGACGGGAATCGACGCCGTTCTGCTGCTTCCTTTTGGCAGAGATCTTTCGCTGATGACGCCGCGACAATTTGCGGAACGTATTCTCAAGAAAAGGCTGCACGCGCGGGAAGTGCATGAGGGGTTCAATTTCCGTTTTGGCCACAAAGCGGCGGGCGATATGAATATGCTCGCCGAGTTTGGTCGCGAAATGGGATTTGAGGTTAAGACATATTCGGAGATGACGGCGCGCGGGGAAACCGTCTCCAGCAGCCAGATTCGTAAACTGATCGGCGCTGGGCGCGTCAGTCGAGCGCTGCATCTGCTGACGCGGCCATTCTGTATTCTCGGGACGCCGGGGCGCGGCCGGGGCTACGGGTCGAAGTACACGGTTCCTACGATCAACCTGGCGCGCTACGAAGAACTGGTGCCGCAGGATGGCGTCTACATTACATGCACGCGGGTGGGGAATGAGCGCTTCGATTCGGTTACGAATGTGGGCAATCGTCCTACGTTTGGGGCGGAGTTATTTGCGATTGAAACGCATTTACTGAACTTTCACCCCATCGAACTGGCTCCGGAGACGGAAGTTGAAATTTGCTTTCTGCAGCGACTGCGCGATGAAATCAAATTTCCCAGCGTAGATGCGCTGCGGGAACAGATTGCGCGCGACGTGAAGAAGGCGCGGCGATACTTCCATCTGTTGCAGCGGGCTGGTGGGGCGGGGGAAATCCCGTAGGGCATGCTCTTTCGAGTAACCACTTCCGCTGCCATTCCCCGCTAAAATACCTTCCAGGACTCTTTATTCATGGACAAGTTTGTGATTCGCGGCGGAGAGCCGCTGCTGGGAACGGTTCGCGTGAGCGGAGCGAAGAACGCCGCGTTGCCCTGCATGGCGGCGGCGCTGCTTACCGATCAGCCGGTTATTCTGGAAAACATTCCTCAAGTGCGTGACATTCAGACCACGCGCAACCTTCTGGCCGCGATGGGCGCGGAGGTCGAACTCGGCTATGGACGCGCCCAGCACCGGACAACCATTCATTGCGCCATGCTGGCCACGCCGGAAGCTTCGTACGAGTTGGTGAAAACCATGCGCGCCTCCACGCTGGTGTTGGGGCCGTTATTGGCGCGCTGCGGACGGGCGCGGGTTTCGCTTCCTGGCGGATGCGCGATCGGCCAGAGGCCGATCGATCTGCATATCAAAGGCCTGGAGCGACTTGGCGCGAAGATTATCCAAGAACACGGATATGTTGAAGCCACGGCCATCCGACTCAAGGGCGCGGAATTTGTTTTTGACAAAATTACCGTCACTGGCACCGAGGACCTGCTCATGGCTGCGACTCTGGCCGACGGCGAAACCGTTCTGCAAAACTGCGCGCGCGAACCGGAGGTTGCTGATCTGGCCGACCTTCTGAACAAAATGGGAGCGAAGATCGAAGGCGCGGGAACGCCGACGATTCGGGTCAAGGGCGTGAGCAAGTTGAAGGGGGCGAAACACCGGATCATTCCCGATCGCATCGAGGCCGGTACATTCATTATTGCTGGCGCGATGACCGGCGGCGATCTCAATGTCGCGGGATGCGACCCGTCGCATCTCGATGCCGTGCTTAGCAAATTGCATGAAGTCGGGGTCAAGACCAAGTGCACCGCCGACTGCGTGCGGGTCATGGGCGACAATCCTTTTACCGCGGCTGACATGTCGACCGAAGAGCATCCCGGATTTCCCACGGACTGCCAGGCGCAGTTTATGGCTTTGGCGACGCAGGCTGAGGGGACGTCGATTATCGAAGAGAATATTTTTGAGAACCGCTTCATGCACGCGCAGGAACT
>DATBEI010000252.1:0-6494 GCA_036269595.1 Candidatus Sulfotelmatobacter sp. | reverse complement strand
CAGCGTGCGGTTGACGTTGCCGAAGCCGAGGAAGCAAAGGTTGTAGGTGCGGATGGATTCCTCGCACAGGGGCTAAAGCCCCTCTGATTTTACGAACACTTACGCGGCGCTGAAGCGCCGCTCTTCCACGCATGTTTAAATTAACCCATCACCGTGGTGTGTTCGGGTTTGATTTTGTAGAGCACGCGGACTTCGCCAGGCTGGCCGTAGGGATATTTATCGACTCCGAGATATTTCTTCGCGAGTTTGTTGATGCTTTCCTCGGCGCCCTCTTCGGTAATCTCGACCACGCGGCCGCGAATCTCGAGATAGCGGTAAGGATTTTCGGGATCGACAATGGCCATCGACACGCGTGGATCGCGGCGGACGTTGCGGTCCTTCTGGCGTCCGCGGGCAGAGTTGAAAATGACGTGATCGCCGTCGAAGTCGCACCACACGGGCGTGACTTGCGGGCGGCCGTCGGGCATTAACGTCCCCAAACTGGCAAAAGCGCGCTTCTGAAACAGGTCTTTATATTTTTCGGGGATAGCTTGCGACATGAATGCCTCCGTAATTTGATTCCAGCATTATAGTGGTCTGGCAAGCGAGCAAACAATTTCCACGACGAGAAATGAATCTATGACTCCATCGATCAGTACGCGCGGTGTCTGTACCCGCAGAAGCGCTCTTTTGGTCGCTATCGTTCTGATGCTCTCGGCGGCAGCGTCGACGTTGTACGCGGCGAATGAATCGGTTGCGAAATACCCGCCGACGATTGTGTTTATGACGGATTTTGGCGTGGTCGATGATTCGGTGGCGCTCTGCCGCGGGGTGATGTATAGCGTGATGCCTTCGCTGCGCATCGTCGATCTGACGCACCAGGTGACGCCCTATTCGATTCTCGATGGGGCGCGCTTTCTGTACGGCGCGACGCCCTATTTCCCAGCGGGCACCGTGTTTGTGGTGGTAATCGATCCCGGCGTGGGCAGCACCCGCAAGGCGATCGTGGCGCGCTCGAAACGCGAGCAATATTTTGTGCTACCCGATAACGGTCTGCTGACGCTGGTCGAGCAGCACGACGGGATTGAAGCGGTGCGCGAGATTACGAATCCGGAGTGGATGATCGGCAGCAAGCTGTCGTCGACGTTTCACGGCCGCGACATTTTTTCGCCAGTCGGCGCGCACATGGCGCGTGGCGATGATTGGACGAAGGTCGGCCCAGAGATGCCAGTGAAAGATCTCGTGCGCCTGGACCTGAAGGCGGCAAAGCTCGACGAACGTGGACTGAACGCCAGCGTAATCGCGACAGACGGCCCGTACGGCAACCTGGTCACGAATGTAGATGCCGACGATTTTCTTAAGTTGGGATATCGGCGCGGGCAGGAAGTTCCGTTGAACGTGGGCGGGCGCGAGATGAAAATCAAGTTCGTGAAGACGTTCAGCGATGTCCCGCTGAATGAGCCGTTACTGTATATCGATTCGCGCGGACATCTGGCTCTGGCGGTGAACCAGAATAGTTTTGCGGCGAAGTATGGAGCGAAGCCGCCGGCGGAATTGTTTATTCCACTTGCGAAGTGAACGTGTAGCGGCGGACGCATTCGTCCGCCCTGCGAACAACGAAGAGTCAAAATCCCCACTCTAACGTCGCAAAAGGCGCGTACGTTAGAGTGGGGCACCCGCTATAAGCCGATGGCTGCGCGCGGCAGGACCGCGCGCAGGAGCGACTCGAAGATGGTCTTCACGCGCTCGCCGGTTTCCAACACTTCGGTATGCGAGAGGGGCTGGTCGAGAATTCCTGCCGCCATGTTAGTCACGCAGGAAATTGCCAGGATTTTCATTTCCATGTGGCGGGCGGCGATCACTTCCGCCACCGTTGACATTCCCACCAGGTCCGCACCGATTCTCCGCAGGTATTCGATTTCCGCCGGCGTCTCATAGCTGGGACCGAGCAGAGCAGCGTAAACGCCCTCATGTAGCGGAATGCCAAGCTTGCCTGCTTCTTCGCGCGCGATTTGCAGGTATTCGCGGTCGTAGGCGCGCGACATGTCGGGAAATCGCACGCCAAAGCGATCGTCGTTGGCGCCGGCCAGCGGATTGGATCCCTGCAGATTGATGTGGTCGCGGATCAGCACCAGCGCGCCCTGCGAGTAGCTGAGATTGATGCCGCCGGCCGCGTTCGTGAGGATGACGGCCTGAATGCCCATGCGCGCAAAGACGCGGATGGGGAATGTGACTTCGTGCGCCGAGTACCCCTCGTATAGATGGGCGCGGCCTTGCATCGCAGCGACCGATACGTCGCCCACATTGCCAATCACCATGTGGCCGGCGTGGCCGATCGCCGTCGAACGGGGGAAAGTGGGAATGTCGGCGTAGGGGATGCGAGTGGCATCGGCAAGCGTATCGGCAAAGGGGCCGAGGCCGGAACCGAGGACGAGTCCGATTTTTGGGCGCAGAGAGGTGCGCTGCAGAATGAATTGCGCGGCGGCATCGGCGAGCGTGAATTGGTCAGTCATGTTTGAACTGCGGTCCCTCAGCGGCTAAAGCCGCAAATCTCGCACGACTTACGGCGCGGCTGAAGCCGCGCCCCTTCAAAGCCGCAGGCCCTTTCAAACGGCAGCGCTCCAAGGCTATAGATAATTCGACAAAGTCGACTCAGCAGCTACTCATTCCGTTTCTGCGATGCGGCTTTAGGAACTGTTTACAAGTCGCCATCGGCGAGATGGCGGCCGTGGCCATTGCGTTCCAGCCAATCATACAAAAACGTCTGATAGAGGTAAGAGGCGACGATCTCTTCGCCGAGTTCGTGGGTTTCGGTGCAGATGAAGGGAACACGCAGGCCGGCGAGCACAGCGATCAGCGACTGCGTGATGCGGTTCGGGCTGGCGGCGCGGTACGGATATTCGGATTTGATCTCGGTGAGTGAAGCCGTGATGACGAGCAGGCTGTGGGCGCGTTCGCTCATGCGGCGAAGGCGGCTGATGAATACCGAGCGGTTCGAGGTGAACGAGCAGATCAGGTCGGCCAGATCTTTGCGCTCGACCACGCAGGAATTCTCCATGCCGCTGACGGAATAGTCGCCGAGCGGAAGGGCGCGCTCTTCGATGTCGGCGAACCATCCGCGAAAACGGCGGAAGGAAAGCGGATTCTGCTCGCGCGTGTCGATGATGGCAACCGGCAACGGCGTGCGGAGTTGCGTGCCCCCGCGCTCGGCCAGCACTGGCAGCGGGGGATGGGGGACTGGCTTGGTCATCGTGGTCCAGGCGAGTGGGGAGGGAATCAAGGTGCGTTTGCGCGGCATCGGTTTGTCAAGTGTAGCGCGGCAATTCTGGTGCAGGGTGGAATAATTTGGGCCAGGAGTTTTCTCTGCGGAAAACTTCCGGTTAGACAAAAGCTAACATCAAATTCCCCACCCTGTCTCAAAAGGCGCGACAAGGGTGAAGGCACCCGGGGTAGTGGGCTGCTTTCATTTAAAGTGGCCCACTACCGCACCACGCGGACGAATGCGTCCGCCGCTACGTGAGTCTGCTACATTGTTTCGATATGGCGCAGGTTTTGAACAAGGCCACCCGCAATTTTGCCAGCGACAACAATGCCGGGGTGCATCCGGAAGTTCTGGAGGCAATCGCGCGCGCTAACCAGGGACACGTGGTGGCGTACGGTGACGATCCGTTCACGCGCTCGGCTATCGCGAAATTTGAGGAGCATTTTGGCGCGGGAATTGGCGTGTTTTTTACTTTCAACGGCACGGGGGCGAACGTGCTGAGTTTGCAGTCGCTGAACCGGTCTTATCATGCGGTGCTATGCAGCGAGTTTGCGCACATTTATACCGATGAATGCGGCGCCCCGGAAAAACATACAGGATGCAAGCTGATTCCGCTGCCGCACAAAAATGGCAAGATCACTCTGGAGTCGGTGCGGCATGCCTATCATGGGATCGGCGACCAGCATCACGTGCAGGCGCGGGTTATTTCAATCACGCAATCGACGGAGATGGGAACGGTTTACCGTGCGGACGAGATTGAGGCACTGGCGCGATTTGCGCACGAGCACGAAATGTTTCTGCATGTCGACGGCGCGCGGATCGCCAATGCAGCAGCTTCGCTAGGCCAGACCCTGAGGCAGACGACGCGCGATTTAGGCGTGGATGTGTTGTCGTTCGGGGGCACAAAAAACGGAATCATGGGCGGCGAGGCGGTCGTGTTTTTCAGTCCCAAGCTCAGCGCGGATTTTCTCTTCCTGCGAAAACAGGGGATGCAGCTGGCGTCGAAGATGCGGTTCATTGCGGCCCAGTTCGAGGCGCTACTGAGCAATGATTTGTGGCGGCGCAGCGCCGAGCACGCCAACCGCATGGCACGCCTGCTGGAGGCGGAACTGCGGCGGATTCCTCAAGTCAAGATCGTGTGGAAAGTCGAGGCGAACGGAGTGTTCGCGCAAATTCCGCGGGCGGCGATTCAGAAGATCAAGGATCGTTACTTTTTTTACGAGTGGATCGAAGAGGAGTGCATCGTGCGCTGGATGTGCTCGTTCGACACGACGGAGGAAGACGTCAAGGACTTCGCGGAAGTGGTGGCGGAGGCGGTGAGGGGCTGAGGCGAGGGCTCCGGCGGGCTATTGATTTTTGCCGTGCGGTTGATTACATTGGCGGTCTTCAACCGTTAGCCGGAAGCCTCGTCCCAGTTTTTAGCACTTTTAGAGGAATCCAGGAGCCGTTCATGAAGGGGAAGTGGTTTAGTTTTGTCGTCCTCGCATTCATTGCCAGCTCATTCCTCAGTTTGTCGGGTTGCGGACACGGTCAGCAATTGGTGTCGATTGCGATCCAACCCACCACGGAGACGTTCGGGGCCTCGAATATTCCCGTGAGCGCCAATGCCGGGGCGCAGGTACAGCTAAGGGCATTGGGTACCTACATTCATCCGCCGGTGACGAAAGACATAACCAGCCAGGTGACGTGGACCTCAAATACTCCGCAGATGGCCACGGTGAACTCCGCCGGATTGCTCACAGTCACGGGCGACGCGTGCGGGGGGACGTTGATCTCCGCAACGGTGACTACCAACAATAGTTCGGGCGGAATTTCGTCGACCGGCGCCTTGGTAACGGGCTACATGACTGCCAGTGTGGTTTGCTTTACCGCCAGCGGAGGCGGCGCAGGCTCGCCGGCTTTAACGGTGACGTTTTCGGGAAACGGTTCCGGGACAATCACCAGTTCTCCGTTGGGCTTGAGTTGTGCCAGTCCGTCGGCGTGTCTCGCTCAGTTCGCGAGCGGCAGCACTGTGATGCTCACGGCTAGCCCCATTTCAGGATCGTCATTTGGAAGCTGGGTGGGCTGCGACACGCCAAGCAGTACGAATCCTTGCACCGTTAATCTGACCGCAAATCGCACTGTGACCGTGACATTTAACTAATCGTTGGCCCGTGTTACTCCGACTCTTCCTGCAGTAGTTTCCCCAAAGACGGTTTGTGCTTCTCCGGCTTCTTTTTCTTCTCGACTACGATCTGCCCGGCGGGGGGAGTACCGACGCGTTCGCGGGCTAATTCCTTGACCGCGGTGACGGCGCGAAAACGCTTCACTCTTTTCTTTTTGACCATTGGCAAACCCCGTTTCTGCCGCTGGAAATGAGTGTAACCTGAGGGTGCGACGGGCGGGGTTTAGCAATCGTATGCCCAGCAAATGTGCAATAATTCATACTTGGTCGGGAGCACGACGGCCCCGGCGCCGAAATTATGGAAGAACGCGATTTTTTTGACGAGAAGCAAGAGAAGAAACCGGCTTCGCTGAATTGTCCGCATTGCCATCAGGCGGGGGAATATGAAGTGACCTGGGTGGTTCGCACCAAGAAACGTCAACTTCCCGGGCGGGCGGACGAGCGCGACCGTGCGCGGTTTGCGAAGTTCCGCTCCTACATGGTGCGCAAGGACGACATGATGGCCTGCAAGAACATGCGTTGCCGCAAGCGGTTCGAACTTACCGGCCAGTCGACCGTGATCACGGAGTAGGTTCTTCGACCTTCGCGAGCGAAGCATTCCCCAGCGGCTAAAGCCGGCAGCGTGGAGAGTTCTAACGGCACGGCTGAGGCCGTGCCCTTTCAAAACCGAACGCCGCATAACGCTTTCCAAATCTCCCGAGATGAACCACTGCAGAATGCCTTTTCAAATCTTCAAACACCTGCAGTGTATGTGATTCGGATCACCCCGGCCCAATTTCCTCTCACAGCAGGGGCTCGTTTATACTTCAAGGTTTTCCTATGGCCGTGAAAAGCCGTAAGGCGAGGAGTCTTAATCTTGAAAATCCTGGTTTGCATGAAGCAGGTGCCGCAGAAAGATGCGCCGCTCAAGCTGAACGAAAGCGGTGCATGGATTCGCGAAGATGTTTCGTACGAAGTGAACGAGCCCGACGCGTATGCGCTGGAAGAGGCGCTGCGGCAGCGCGAGAAGCACAAAGGCGAAGTCGTGGTGATTACCAGCGGCCCGGCAAGGGCACAGCAGGTGCTGCGCGAGGCGCTGGCCAAGGGCGC
>DATBEI010000238.1:0-61178 GCA_036269595.1 Candidatus Sulfotelmatobacter sp. | reverse complement strand
AGATATAACGTGCCTTCTACCACGACAGTCTTGCCGACCATAGAAGTAGCATTCGATGCAGAGCCAGCCGGATCTAATGCTCGACCAGAGTAGCTCAAGCGTTTGATCAACTTGATCGACTCGACCAACTCGCTCGTCGAGCTGATTCCGTTCAGCTTTTGCCGAATCGGAAAATCAGCCCAGTGCTGATACGGAGATTATTCTGGCGGTCGTTTACACCATTTGCGAACCGAGTGAAGTAATAATCCACCTGAAACGCACGCACCCCAAAACGCCTAGATAGCCTCATGTCCAATCCGCCGCCCGCTGTCATGGCGAAGGCATTAGCGGACCCGGGATATCCTGCGTTGCCCGGTGCAAAGCTTCCACTCGCGTGTGCTGCTCCAAGTAAAACCTGAGCAAATGGCACAAATTGTCCTGATTTGTGCAGACTGTAACGGGAACCGACCAGATTCGAGGTGAGTGTCAGGTCGGCGCCAGAGCCTCCGATATTCGAGGCATGCTGACTGCTTACTTGAGCAACGATCGCGAAGGAACGAGGCAAGTTGTAATCGATCCAGGCGTCGCCGCCGTTCATAGAGAAACATCCGCACCCACCGGGAGGGGCGTTGGTGTGCGTATAGTTATAGTCAATTCCTGCCTCTCCGAATGGTACATATTGTGCTGCGGCCGATTTCACCCCAAACAGGGTGAGTGCGAGTCCCAGCAGAGGTGTCAGTCCAATTAAGCTGCGCATTGCGTAAATCCTTCTTTACTGCACGATGAGCGTGATCGTCGTAGACGGATGTAGCGTTTCGCTGGTACCAGTAATCGTGACCACATAGGTGTGGCTCTGTATTGGCTTTCCCGCAAATCCTCCGCCGCAACCGGTCATGGTCAATGTCCCGCCAGCACAGCTAACCATCAGCAGCAGGATTGCGGCAAATTTGCCGCGACGCTTGCCGCTGCTTGCAAAGAAACAGACTCCTACGGCGAAGGTCATGAGTGCGAATGGGAATTGCCGGTTGCTATTCTCGGGAATATTCGCAGTCTGGACCGATGTTTGAATTGTCATGACGGTCGGCGCACCCGCATTCCCTGGCGTGACAGTCGGCGGTGTAAAACTTGCCACCGCGCCCGCAGGCAACCCTGATGCCGACATTGTGACGAGTTTGTTATAGGCACCCCCGACAGGTGGCAAAAAAACATTGACTTTTACCGAGCCGCCTGCCGTTGCTGTGAATCGCGTCTGTGGGGCCGTAACAGAATAGGCTGCGGCACTCCCCACGGTTATGGTCACCGGCGTTGATGTGGAACTTGCAAAATTAGCGTTGCCTGAGTAAACCGCGATGATGGTGTCAGTTCCCGCCATCAAACCACTGTTTGTAAATGTCGCAACTCCGGACGAGTTAACCGTCGCACTGCCGAGTAGAGAAGTTCCATTGTAGAAACTGATGGTGCCGATCGGTGCGCCCGTAGGGATTGGGGCAACGGTTGCGGTGAATGTAACCGACTGGCCGACAACCACGGGGTCCGGAGACACGGCGAGGGCAGTCGTAGTCGGAGTCTTGGTAATCGTCTCGGTCAACGGTGAAGATGTCGACGTGGCGAAACTGGCATTGCCCGAGTACGCCGCTGAGACGAGATTGGTGCCGACGGCAAGTGCACTGGTCGTCAAGGTTGCAACCCCGAAGGAGTTGACTGTGGCCGTGCCGAGCAGAGTACTCCCATTGTAAAAACTGACGGTTCCAGTTGGAGACCCCGTAGGTGTCGGATTCACCGTGGCGGTGAATGTCACCGATTGTCCGACGACCGCAGGATTCGGAGACGCGATAAGTACGGTTGCCGTTGGAGTCAGACCATTTCCGTTAATCGTCTCCGTCAACGTCGAGGAAGTCGAGGTAGCGAAGTTGGTATTGCCGGAGTACACGGCCGAAATAAGGTTTGAACCTAGAGCCAGGTTGCTGATTGTAAGGGTTGCGATTCCAGATGAATTGACGGTTGCGGTGCCAACTAGGGTGGCGCCGTTATAGAAGGTGACCGTCCCGGTAGGCGTCGGGCTCACCGTCGCGGTGAATGTGACTGGCTGGCCGGCGGATGCCGGATTTGGTGAAGCAGTCAGCACAGTGGTCGTGGCAGTTAAAGCAGGGCCTGTCAGGGGGATAGTTGTGGATTGGCTGGCCCCGTGGTTGTCATCGCCCGGATAGCTGGCAAGAACATCGTGCGTTCCAGGCGTAGAGACAGACACGCCTGTCGCCGTCGCGGTTTCCGTGTGTTCGCTGAGCAAGACGCTTACTAGGCTCGGTGCCGCATTGCCGGTGGTTGCGAGATCCGTGAGGCCGTCCCCGTTGAAGTCACCCACTGCCAATGCGGTGGGGCCGGTTCCTGCAGGAAATGTGACGGTCGTCTGGAAGGTTCCGTCTCCGTTTCCGAGCAATATGTTCAACGTGTCCGCGGTAGCATTTGGTGATGCGAGATCGACCTTGCCATCACCATTGAAGTCGGCGGCGGCTAACGGTCCAGGCGAACCCTGTACCGCCTCGGTCGTCTGTGGCTGAAACGTGCCGTCGCCCTTACCCAACAGAACGCTCACGGTATTGTCGTTGCTGTTTGTTGCGGCCAGGTCAATCGATCCGTCTCCGTCGAAGTCGGCTGCGGCCAACGAGACTGGAGCGTTACCAACGGCGTAAATTGCTTGTGGTTGGAAGGTGCCGTCGCAGTTGCCCAGCAGTACACCCAGGGTGTTGTCGCCGCGATTGGCCGCGATAAGATCCACGCAGCCGTCACCGTTTAGATCAATTGCCGCCAGCGCCACGGGAGCGTTGCCGACGGCGTAGGTCATCTGCGGCTGGAACGTCCCGTCCCCATTGCCAAGCAGTATGCTAATCGTATTGTCGTCACGATTGGTGATCGCCAGGTCGACATCGCCGTCGCCGTTAAAGTCGCCGACCACCACTGCGGAGGGATAGTGACCCACGGTGTAGGTGACTTGCGGCTGGAATGTCCCGTCCCCATTGCCAAGCAAGATGCTAATTGTGGGAATGCCATTCCCGGTATTTGTTACAACGAGGTCCGGATTACCATCAGCGTTGAAATCCCCAACGGCAATCGCATAGGCGTCGCCGTTGGGGTCAGTGCCGTAGGTGACCTGCGACTGGAAGGTTCCGTCGCCGTTGCCCAGCAGTATGCCGACCGTGCTGGTCGAGCCGTTCGGAACTGCCAGGTCAATCTTTCCGTCGTTATTGAAGTCTCCTGTTGTCGCGAAGTATGGCGAACCATCCACTGCTGGCGAGTCCGTCGCAGGAGCCATGGTGAATCCGAGTGAGTTTGGATCGAGCGCAACTGCTGCCAGAACCGAGTTCCCGGTAGTTGTGTCCAAGAACGATACGGTCCCGGTCGGGACGGGTTTCCCGAAGGCTGCAACGGTTCCTGTAAGCGTGTAATTGTTAGCGCTGCCGCTTGCCGAAATTGTGGTCGTCGACGGGTAGCCTCCGACGCCGGTCACGGTCAACGACTGGGGAGACGATTCACTATTCTGGTACAGCGACGTACCCGCGAAAACCGCCTTGATGCTGTAACTTCCGGCACCTAGAACTAACTTTAGGGTCGCTGTCCCACTGTTACCTAGTTGCGCTGTTCCGAAAATTGCTGTCCCGCTGCACTGCGTGGCATTTGCATCGCACAATGTCACCAGGCCCGGGAACACCGGTGTGCTCCCATGCAATACCGTGGCAGTAAGCGTTATGGTTGCACCAGCGTCTACCAAGTTGCCTGGCGATATTGCCAGGGTTGTTGTAGTGGCGGACTGAGCCTGAGCGTTGATTATCGTCACATCACTGGCGCTGTCGTTGCTGGTGTTGGATTCACCACCGCCGGAAACGGCAGCGGTGTTGGTCAGAGACGCGGGGGCGTTGCCGGCCACGTTTACGGTGAGGGTGATGATGGGGTAGCTGCTGCTGGCAGCGAGCGCGTCGCTGCGGGTGCAGGTCAGTGTCCCCAGCGTGCAACTCCATCCCGAGCCGCTGATGGCAGTGGCAGTCAGGCCGCTGGGCAGGGTGTCAGTCACCGTCACAGTGCTGCTGGTCGCTCCTGTGCCGGAGTTGCTGGCGGTGATGCTGTAAGCCGCACCCGTCTGTCCTTGGGTGAAGCTGCCGCTGTGCGTTTTGGTGATGGTGAGGTCGGGCAACTGCGTCACCGTGGTCACATCACTGGCGCTGTCGTTGCTGGTGTTGGATTCACCACCGCCGGAAACGGCAGCGGTGTTGGTCAGAGACGCGGGGGCGTTGCTGGCCACGTTTACGGTGAGGGTGATGATGGGGTAGCTGCTGCTGGCAGCGAGCGCGTCGCTGCGGGTGCAGGTCAGTGTCCCCAGCGTGCAACTCCATCCCGAGCCGTTGATGGCAGTGGCAGTCAGGCCGCTGGGCAGGGTGTCAGTCACCGTCACAGTGCCAACCGTTGGTCCGCTGCCCGCGTTGTTGGCAGTGACGCTGTACGTGGCGCCGGTCTGTCCTTGCGTGAAGTTGCCGCTGTGCGTCTTACTGATGGTTAGGTCGGGAGAACCAACACTCAGACTCGCTGTGGCGGGCGAATTGTCTGTAGTCGTAATCGTCGTATCGAGTTGGGTCGTGCCAATATGTGCAACTGCGGAATTCGTATATGTGCCGACAAGATTGGGGACGGCCGCTTGAAACGTCAGGTCGGCACTTCCATTTGCCGGCACCGTGAATGTTCCACTCCACGTCAGCGTGCTTCCAGAGATGCTGGGGTCTCCGATTGCGCTTCCGGCAAAGGAGGAACTGGCGGAAACGTAAGACACGGTGCCCGGACTGGTTGGTAAAGAATCCACAAAATCATCAACGGTGACGCTGGAAGAACCGGCGTTGCTAATTCTCAGGGTGTAAGTGGGTGTGCCCCCCGTTGGCCATATTGCTGAGTCGACGAGCTTCGATAGCGTCAACGTGTTGTCAGTAGGAGCGATGGGAGGCAAAGACGAGTACCCAGACGTATCGGTGTGTTTGATCTGATTTCCACTGCTAATGAACGCTACCGGGCTGACCGCGGTCGTGTTCGCCTTCATGCCGACCACAATATACGTCGCCACAAAGCTGTAGGCTGTCGATGACGTCGAAGTAAACGCTGAGGGAGGTATCAGCAACTGATTCGTATATGTTCCTGTGTTGCCGCCACTGAACGTTACACTTGTGCTGTACAACTTAAAGACATCGGCGGGAAAATCGACATAAGCTTCTGGTGTTTCGTAGAAGACCTTCGCGCTGCCGATCGTGCCAGTGCTGCCCGTCACAGTGACCATGAGCAGCGTGCCGAGATCAGGGTCGTTGGATGAAGTCACAACTGTGCTGACGGTATTGGACTGTGCCGCAATGGTCTCCTGAACCGTGACCGAGAATGCTTGTGAAGTGACCAGATTTGAAGAAGGCCGGCCGGAATATAGGGCAACCGTAAAAGGTTGCGCTGTGCTCACATTGCATTGACCAGCACTGAAGGACGAGCAATTTGCCTGCAGGTAGAAGAAGGCAGCCTTAGTCGCTCCCGCGGCCATGGTCCCCAAGTGCGCGACCCCGGTTTCATTGGGGGCTAGCGAAACATAGGATCCGGTGAAACTGCCAATGGTTACCCATGCGTCGGCTATGGTCGAACCGGTCGTATTGGTGACATTGAAGCTGACATAGTTTCCCAGCAGGTTCGGCGATACATTTGAAGAACTGTCAACGTAAACGATGTTCCCCGATGTCGACGTGATCGAGGGAACGGCATAAGACTGCGCTGTGGCTGCAAATATGGCAACCAGGAGTGTGGCGAGAGGCCAGCCACGCAAGCGTCGCCTCTGCAAAATGCATTGACTTCTAGAGGAGCTCATCGACGCTTACTGCCTTCCTGGGGGCGTGTCTTGCTGCCACCGTTCACGGTAAATTTCTGTGCAGCGGATGCGCTGCTTGAGGCTGGAGTCATACTGTGCGGAGTTCCTGTAAAAACAGCTTTAACTGAATAGGCGCCCGCCCCCAATGTTAGTTTTAAGGTTGCCGTTCCATTGCTGGTTAGCTGGGCTGACCCCAACACCGCTAGCCCCTGACAGCGGGCAGCACTCGCGTCACAGAACACTATTGACCCGTGCCGGACCGCCGTCGCGCCGAGCAATACCTTCGCGGTCATCGTCACCGGCGTGCCTATGTCGACGCTGCGGGAAGAAATACCCAGCGTTGTCGTCGTCCTCGTTCCTGTGACGTCGAGCGCACGAGCGGAGGCGCTAATCCATGCAAAGAGAATTAGCAAAATGACTAAACACTTCCTCATATGACGACTTCCTTCCCCGAAGATCTGATTACATTACCTATCAAAGCAGAACAGTCTCTGTACTCTGACACACAAAGGTCAACAATGCGGTATTACTCGGCGTGTCTGAGATTACTCGAGTAACCTATTACTCCGCAGGATGCGGCAGTTAGTGCTTAGCTCTAGTTCTGGATACCCCAAGAAGCGGTGAGCGTTTTCCAAAGCGTGATCGCGTACTGACAAGCCTTGCGAGTGCGGGCTGGAGGGTGATGCAACGGACCGCGTGCCTCGATCTTGCTACGAATAACATCGAGAAGGGGTCTCGCTGTTTCCTGACGTTGGATATGGCGCGCCGCAGTCGTCAGCGCTTTGCGGTGAGGGTCCGCATCGCCCGCAAACAACTCTTCCACCCGCCTCACAATCTGTCGTTGGCTACTTTGCAGGCGCCCGATCTCATTCGCAGATTGATCGTCGATGGCACAGGTCCGCGCGACGGTCAGGGAATGGAGTTGCTGACCCAAGCTGCAGGGCGGCTCTTTGGTGCCACCTACGATTCGCCCGACAATGTCTGGCTCGCGGTCAAATTCAGTCCGTCCGCAGGGCGGACAAGCTCCAAGAAGCAGTTGCCAAGGAATTCGCCCCGCAACGAGGCAAGAAAGCAATCAAGCCGAAGACTCGCAAGACTGCGGCCTGAGTCCATCCATTTGTGATTTCCGGCGGAGTGCCGATTCGCACTCCGCCTTTTCTTGAAAGCCATTATCAAGACGTTTTACAGTGAGTCGAGCGCAGAAAAATGAGGCACAACTACACGGTCTATTTCAATCGGTTAGTATTCCGTGTTTGTTGAGGAGGGCCGAACCCTCCTGAATGCCGACCTGCCCCTAGGGGCCCGGTTCCACAGGGGTCAGTGTTCAGGTCGCGCGTTGTCACGAGTACAATTGTGCCTCCCAGCCACTACGATGCTGTCGGCCTGCGGTTAGGTATTTAACGAGGCTCAATCGCTTCACTTTCGTTACGGCTCGGTCGTCGCTCTGTCTACGCTTAGCCCGATTCGTTGCCTCCTCGGACCCAAGACTCGATTCCCGCTTTTGTGGATGCACCTCTTGTCGGGACGGGAATTTCACCCGCTGGAAGCACCAGGTTGCCTGGCGCACCGTAATGCAGAAACAGATTGGCCAGCAAGGAACTAATGATCCCACCTTGCGGAGTCCCTCTTACCCGTGGAACCAGCCGCCCATCCTCTTCTTGTACTGGCGCTTTCAGCCAGCGCTCGATATAAGAAGAATGATCCACTGTTCCGAAGCATGTTTCTTCACTGCTCGAAGCAGTAGATCGACAGCGTGTCAAAGAAGCTCCTGATGTCCAGATCTAGAACCCAGTCCAAGCGAAACAATGGTCCAAGTCGTAGTTCACTCTTCGTATCTGAACCCCAAAGCATAAGAGAATCATCGAATTGCAAGAGGAATGCTCGTTTGGCCCATTTGATATTGACCCCGCCTAACTCTTGCCCGGAGAAATGTCGCGTGTTCATCAGCATTGCCTTCACCCCTGTTCTGCTTACCGTGCTTTCAGCCGCTCCTCTATGCGCCCAAACATCGCTTCCGGATGCTCCGAGCAGCGCGCTCATATCTCAGCAGGATCAGCAGTATGGGAGCCAACGAGAACCCTCATTGCAGTCAGATCTGGGAACGAATACTCAGCCACAAATTGATTCTGCGCCACAATCGGGAAGCGGTACCGTTGCGGTACCAGACCAGGCGCCGTCTCAGCAGGACAAGCAGGACGATTCCAAAGGGAAGCAGACCAAGCGTATGTTGTGGGTCGTTCCCAATTTTGGCGCGGTGAGTGCCAACACACAGCTGCCACCGATGTCCACCCACGAGAAATTCGTACTCGCCGCGCGCGATAGCATCGTGGATTACTCCTCGTATTCTTGGGCCGGAATCCTGGCGGGTCAAGCCATGGTCTTAAATTCCGATCCGGAGCTGGGCCACGGCATCGCGGGATACGGACGCTATTATTGGCGCACCTTCACAGATGGAGTGTCCGGGACTTTTTTCACCGAGGCTGTTGTCCCCTCTATCGCGCACGAAGACCCACGTTATTACACCATGGAGCAGGGAGGCTTTTTTCGCCGCACGGGCTACGCGATATCCCGTGCGTTCCTGACTAAGACAGATTCTGGACGCACGCGCTTCAGCTTCTCCGAGGTGGTGGGCAATGCGCTGGAGGCGGGTTTGTCCAACACTTATTATCCGCCTGAGGAGCGCGGCCTGAGACAAACCGCCACGAACTGGGGAACGCAGATGGAATCTGCTGTCCTCAATCACATCTTCCAGGAATTCTGGCCCGACATCCGGAGGAAAGTTTTTCGTCAGAAATAGCGCCCTAAGTGAGCCTCCCAACCCGGGTCGAAAACCAGTGTGCCGCCTGGGTCTTTTTCGGCGTTGATCTCGATCGAATCCCCCACGCCATGAACTTCAACGATATGCAGAGTCAACATGATGAAAGAGTGTTGCCTCAAGGTGCGGTTGGACGAAGACGATCGCTCGCTGGAAGTGAACAAAGTAAAAAGGCTTAAATACGACGAGCACCGGGTAGTGGGTTTATTTGAAATCCACAAGTGGCGGAACTGAGCCGCTGGAGAGAAAATTAGGCAGCGGCGGCGACGGCCTTCCATTGTTGAGAACCACTGAAGCATTGTGCTGAAGATATTGGGCCGGCATCTGCACTGCTTGGCATGTTTGCCTCGTCGCCTGCGGGCGAGTTTCAACGGGTACCGAATCTCTTCTATCTTGAATTCACCGTACACTTTTAGCTGAGGCAGAAGGCACGTTGAAAACACACCGAAGGAAACCCTTTGGGATGGGGCCGTACCAGCCTCACCCCCTGTGGCATTAGAACGATTGCGAGAGCCGGACCTTCTAGGAATTCACCGAGCTTAGCCGTCGCATTGAATTGTAGAATCGGTCCAGTTCCTTGAACGCCGAAGTGAACGCGTTGGACAGCCTCCAGATCGTCATACTTCGTTCAAAGTACAGCTCATGTACGGTCCGGGCGAAGATGTTTGGGGCTTCCAGTTTGCCCTTCGACGAACGCCTCGTGGAGATGAAGGCGGATTAGCGCGTGTGATAGAGCATCCGCAAATCCGTTACGTCGACTCCAAATGTTCGGCCCAACGATGATGTCACCTGAGGTGCACGCAGTTCCACAATCACTTCTTATTCTGCTCGAAAGTGCGATCCTGCTGGCTCGATGCGTTCTGACTGGGTCAGCATCCCAATGAGACATTCCTCGAAGGCATCGATGTCGCCGCCCATCTCGCGCGTAACACCCGTGTGAACAAGCCGGCCTCCGGCGATCACACTGATCTCACTGCACAAGGTGCGGATTTCTTGCGCGTCATGGCTACTGAGAAACGTCGTGACGCTCTGGGTGGCCGCGAGTCGGCGCAGAAGGCTCCACATATCGCGCTTCGCCGGCAAGTCCAGCCCGCGCGTGGGTTCGTCCAGGAAGAGGACTTTGGGACGACCCATGAGCGCCCGGGCGATTTCTACCCTTCGCTTCATGCCCGTGCTATAGGTTCGGATCAGCTTTCCTCGAAACTTCTCGTCCAGGCCGACGTCGTCCAAGATGCGCTCGACTTCCTCCTCAGAATTCCGCATGTGGCGGATACTCGCAAAGTACGAAAGGTACTCGCGCGCTGTCCACGCCGATTGACTCTCGCTCGTTTCATCGCTCACCAGCCCAACGAGCTTCCGGACTGCAAGAGGTTCCTTCATCACGTCGTGTCCACAAAGCTTGGCGGTGCCCGCGCTAAGCGGGAGTAGCGTGGTGAGCATTCGGATAGTCGTCGTCTTTCCCGCGCCGTTCAGTCCCAGGAATCCGTAGAGTTGCCCCTTCGGGATTCTTAACGTGACACGGTCGACGGCCACGAAGTCGCCAAAACGACGTGTGAGGCCGTCCATCTCGATAGCGTAGTCGGTTGCCCGAATTACCTTCGCCTCGCTCACCGCGTCCTCCTCCAACGTTTGCACGCCGCTCCAAAACACAGGAGCGGCAGAATCAGCGATGCAACACCCATTTCGTAGATAGCCTTCGACACTTGCGCGTCAATGGCGGCCCTCGCGCTGAATGTCCGCACCGCGCTCTCGCCAGCCACTTGATACGTGCCCGTTACCCGCAGCGGATAGCGCACACCGCCGATATCCCAGGGCTTGGTAGGGATCAGCGTTAGAGGGATACGTGCCACCCAGCCTGTCACCACATGGTGCCCGTCAGCCGCCGCCGGGCCCAAGTCATTCGGGTAGGTGTGCGTCTCAAGAGCTTGCGGCGCAGGCGCGAGCGCGGCTGGAGGAGCGGTCGCTTCCAGTCCGTTTTCCCCCTTCACCTGGAGATGCACGTCCGTAACGGGCTGCGTGCTATCCACCGGCAATAGCACCAGCAAATCCCGCCGCGTAGGCTCGTCTGTCCCAAACGGAGGCCACTCATCTCGGTTAAGGATCGTGCTGCAACACCGCGGCGGCGGCTGACGAGCGGGCTGTGTCAATGCCAGACTGCTTCCCGCCCGAGAGAAAAGCCTCTGTATCGACGGCGCGTTGGTTGCGTGAGGGGCCGGTTTGTTATAGTTGGTGTCCGCCATCGCCACGGGCAGCACGATAGTTGCGATGATCCCAAGCGCGATGAACCAACGTTGGCTGCGGCTGGCTTCCCAGGTCTCCACCCCCTGCGCCCGTAGAAACGTCCAGACGGCGAGCGCGAACGCAATACCGATAATGGCGACCAGACTGATCCAGGTCCGCGCCGTGGTGGCGGGAATACTTCCTACAGCCAGCGTGAACCCGAAGGCGTTCTTGAGCAGTACGGCGGGACTCGCCAGGGTGAGGTGGCCTGTGCGCGTCGCGCCGTTACCCTGCGCCACCAACAGCTCCTGCAGTGGCACGAACCCCGCGTACGCAAGTAGCACGCCCGTGCCCGTCGCGGCAGGTGCGGCGATATTCTCGCCGATAAACAATACGCCGATCAACGTGCCCATCGAGATGCTCGCCACCAGCAGGCACGGAGCCCAGATCAGCAACTTCTGCAAGAGCAACGGCACGCCAACGTGATGCGTATAGACCAGCACCATCGGGACGAGTGCCACGTAATACGCGGCGGCAATCGTGACGATCACCAGGATCTTCGCCGTCAACCAGTCGCGGCGTTCAACCGGGGCTGTGAAGACGCTCTCCACGAACCGATTCGCGCGCGGGCTGGCAACGAACACCGCCGCCAGTGGGATGAAGGCGAGCGGCACCAGAAAATAAGCGATGATCCCGTACCCGTCGAGCCACGTATCCTGAGTCCCCACTGTCGCTACGCAACCCAGGGCTAGCAGGATGACTCCAGCACCCACTAACGCGAAACGTCCGCGCATCGTGGCTCTGAGTTCCTCGACGTATAGAGTTCCAATCTCCATTGCTGACTTATTGTGCTCCGGATCTAGGGGTCAAGTCTAAAGGCTCTGAGCACTGGGACGAACTAGAAGGCTATCTTGAGACGACTTCAGTTTCTTGCCACCCCTGCTGCTGCCGCGGTCCTGGACGCCGTGCCAGCAGTTCCCTCCTGCCGCCGCCCGATCCCAATCTCCATCGCCGTATTCTTCGGGAACACCACTTCGTGTCCTCGAGCAAAGAAGCCCGAATACACCGACATCCCAGCGCCGTACGCGCCCAATGTATAGCCGAGCGCGCGCGAGTGCACGGCCAGGCCGAGCACCATCCCGACTACCTTGAAGCCGCTTACGCCGCCTGCAACCTGGGCGCCGGTGTTGGCCCGAGCGTGAGCCACGCCATTGTCCACATCGGTATCACCACCGCTGCCGGAGGCAGCCGCTAAGGTGAGCGCCACGGCTGTGGCCAGGTAGCGGGTCTTCGGCGTTGTGGCCTCGGCGCCGCCTTCGGAGTCGAGCTTCACGTTGGCATCTTTGCCGGACTGCACGCCTTCCAGGATTGCTTCTATCTTCTCCGGAACGCCATCCGGTTGGATCAGTTCCTGGAACTTAATGCGCAGCAGTCCGTTCTTCTTCAGGCGGTGAGCGGGCTGGACTTGGCTAACCGTGCCTTTAAGTCGGCTGCCTTGAGGAAGGATCAGGTGGTGACCTCCATCCAGGAGCGGCTGGGATATGACTGCCTCCACTGCTTCGCCCTTCTGCGAGGTTGCAGATGTTAGGGGTGTAATCAGCCGCGCGTATACCACGCTGCCCGGCGGCAGCGGTCCGCCGATCGACGAAGCGATCTGTGGCGTCATCAGCTCGGTGCCGAAATCCAACGGCGCATTGAGCTCCGCGAAGTAAACCGTTCCTGCGGGAATGTATTGCCCATGGACCGGCAGCTGCGCCTCGACATATCGTTTCAGCCGATGCGTGCGGCCCGGCGTTTTCAGCTGCTTCATCGCGTTCTCCCATTCCTGCTTGGCTTGTTCCTTGGCTTGTTTGGTTTTTTCGGAAGCCGCGTCCTTGACGCCTTTCCTCTCCGTGCTCTCCGCGGCCGCCACGAACCGGATCACCTGACCCGAACCGGGAGTTACGCTCGTCTGCAGTTGGAAGTGCCTTTGGTCCGGCAGCGCCAGGTCGTTGAAACTCACTTCCACTTTCCGTTCTGGCGTAAAGTCTGCATCCAGCACAGCGATCGTGCGCTTGCCCCCGGAGATCGCCCCGATCTTCGTGATCTGGCCGGTGACCTGCGATCCCACAGGGACGACAAGGCGGTCAAACGCGTAAACTGGCTCCACGATGCGCGCATGAACCAACTGACCCACTCTTTTCACACGGATCTCCTGATCCAAAGCCACTTGCAGTGGCGTGCCCGTGGGCACAGAGAGGGCAACCGACTGCGGAGGTGGGGGCATCATCGAATCCCCGGACGTCGGTGCCGGCTTGCGCGCCGAGCCTGGGGAAAGCTGAGGAATCGGAGCCTCTTGAGCTTCGATCGAGCCTAGGTATCGAACGGCGAACAAAATAGCGCAAAGCACGCGTCGAATCGGCATTGAATTACTCCCAAGATGGATCAGTCATGGGGGTTGCGCCCGCTTTCGGGCGGACAAGCAAGTTGGTTAAAGGACCAACCTTCAGTGCGCCTAGAAACTGTATCAGAACGATGCTTGCGCCGCCGCATGGGTGTATGTGCGATAACCCACGGGTGGTCGGCAATCGGAGAGCGCTGGGAATGTTGTAGGGAATGAAAGAGCCCGTGCAGCCGATGCTAGCTGACGTTCCAGTGGGTGAAAGTCCCATCGTTGGAAGCGCTCAGTTGCTACTGTCGTTATACCCGACGACGAGAACGGTGACCGACTCGCCGGAAGCGAGTAGAAGTCCCCGTCGGCTGGGCGAAATGCCCGGTCAGATCCGTCAGCGGGCAAGCAACTCGACAGGCCGCAGCGAGCAGCGAACCAGAGAAGCCGCGAAACCATCCCCATCGGAACCTCCAATGTGGCGTTGATGCTCCAGTCTGCCCTTCTGCTACGGTCACACTCTGGGCAAAGGCGGAAAAAACCTGATATGACGCCGTGACTTTATAAACGCCTGGTTTGAGGGCGTTAGCTATGAATCAACCTTGGTCGTCAGAGACAAGAGTGAGCGTCGGCATTGAGTGCGAGGCAATCTCGATGTGAGCGCCTGGCAAAAGCCGCACTTCTTGAATCGGTCACAAAGCGTTCAGAATGCTGGAAATACCGCTAGATGAACAACTTGTCATCTTCCGGAAAGGCCCCGGTAATGTTCCGGTCGTATCGTGATTGTTGGTCTTCGTGTCATAAGGACACGCGGAACTTTGAACATGTTCATCCACGTGCCGGATACCAGCAAGTGCTGTCTTTTCGTTTTTTTGTTAGGAGCAATTTTGCAAGGGATCCCGGCGTTCTGTCAGGAATTGCCAGACGCGCCATCAGTGGTAAGGAATGCGAGCTTTTCTGCTACTGAACGCTCGGATGCAGCTTCCGATCCACCAAAATCGCCTGACACGGGATCACTCGACTCAAGTGATGGCAAGTTTCTCAGTAGCTGGGCCAAGCGCGGACTCCGCGATCAGTCCGGCATCTACACGGCTCCGTTTCATCGTTCTGAACTGAAGTGGGTGATTGGGATGGCGGCGGTGACTCTAGGGCTAATCGCGATCGACAAACACGCTTCGGGCGCACTATCGAGAAACGGCACAAATGTGAGCACCGATATTTCCAATGTGGGCCTATTCGGGACAGCGGGAGCGGTGGGAATCTTACTTCTGGATGGAGAAGCCCGTGGCAATTCTCATGCTCTCGAAACTGGAGTCCTCGGGGCCGAAGCTATGGCTAACAGCGGTGTGGTATATGCGGCACTCCAACTGATCACCGAGCGTCAACGTCCGCTGCAAGGGGCGGGGCGAGGAAACTTCTTCGAGACTAGCGGTCTGGATAATTCGTTCCCCTCCGGTCATACGATCATCACGTGGACTGCTGCGAGCACAATCGCCCGTGAGTATCCAAAGCCGTGGGTAGAATGGCTTGCTTATGGAACGGCGATGGCTGTTTCCGTTACAAGATTCACCAGCCTGCAACATTTTCCCTCCGATGTCGTTGTGGGGAGCACCCTCGGCTATTTGATCGGACGGCATATTTTCCACGAGCACTGCAAGGCTGGTCTCAGCCCGATATGCAAAAAGCAATAGGCGAATATTCCCTTCAAAAGCGTGAGGTGAATGATGCCGAAGAATTGGCGGCGCAATCAACTTAGTTCTTTCCTTGGGTTTTTTGTGGCTTGTTTTATTGTTCAGGTAGCCACGTCTTTGGTGGCGCAGACTGCAACAGGAGTATTGAGAGGTACGGTCAGCGATGAATCTGGCAAAGCGGTCGCAAATGTTTCCGTGACCGCAACGAGCATCGATACTGGGCAGAAACAAACGGCGAACACGGGGCTTAACGGTACGTACCAATTGGACCTGCCTGCAGGCAACTACCGGGTGACATTTGAAGCCACAGGGTTCAAGACCTTTGAGCTTTCTTCCGCAACAGTTAGCGGCACGGCGCCAGAAACTCTCGATGCCAAACTAGAACAAGGCGAACCAGCGAATGGTAACCCAGCGCCAACCCAGCAGGAGAATCTACCGAATGCGCCGTCGAGTAGCGCGACCGCACCCTCGCTTTCAGATCTGGGTCTTTCACCGGAACAGACTCAGGGAAACGTTCGTGAGCAGGCATTGCTGGATAAAAGGACGCACATGTTGAAGATCCATCAACGGATGGGTTTGATCACGACGATACCGCTGGTTGCGACGGTGATCCTCGGTCCTGGCGCTGGCGGCAAAAGTGAAGGCACGGCCGCTCGCGATTTGCATGTTGCTCTGGGAGCAGTGACCGGCGACCTATATGGGATTACGGCCTATTATGCAATTCGCGCCCCCAGAATTCCCGGAACCAAGAAGCACGGTCCGATAAAATTTCACGAGGCGATGGCTTGGATTCACGGACCGGGCATGATCCTCACTCCCATTCTTGGGGCAATGGCCTTCAGTCAGAAGAACAACGGAGAAAAAGTCCACGGGATCGCGCAGGCGCATGGCCCGGTGGCTATCGTTACAGCCGGGGCATTTGGCGCTGCTCTTCTGTCGGTTTCGGTGAAGTTCTAACCACAGTTTATGAACAGAAAAATATTAATTGCGTTCTTGTTCGTAGCCATTCCCACGTTTGGAGCTGACAGCCAATGGCTCCTCCAAGGAAGCACGCTCACATACCACGTGTCGCACCCCCTCCATCAAAGCGAGGGCGTGAGTCATTCAGCCAAGGGCAAGGGCGTCTGCCATGCTGGGCAATGCGAGTTTCTGATTGCTGTGCCAGTTAAATCGTTTGATTCCGGAGACAGCAACCGCGACCTCCACATGATTCAGGTCACGCGCGGTGCCGAGTTTCCGCTGGTAACCGTGCGCACTCGCTTGCCTGAATCGGATGCCACGGCGTCGACCATTAGCGCCGATCTTGAGATCCAGTTTGCGGGCCAGACAGCCCAGTACAAGCAGGTTCCTTTCAAGCTAGATAAGCAAGGGAACGAGATCCATATCACGGGAACAATTCCGGCTACGCTGACCGATTTTAAGATCGACCCCCCATCCCTGCTGACGATGCCCGTCAAGAATGAAATACCGGTGCGTGTAGACCTGACATGGCATCAGCAGTGACGCGGCAGTTGTTGGCTCAGGAAGTTTCGAGGACCTTGTTTCCTGCATCCTACCTGGAGGTGTAAAGTTTTGGACAGGCAGGGATCTCCCATGCGATTGTTGGTCGTAGAAGACGACATTTCCATCCAGCTATTCCTCAAGCGCGCCCTGACGGAGGCCGGATATCAAGTGGATGCCGCCAGTACAGCGCAGGCTGGGGAGACGATGGCATTGGAAGGCATTCACGATGCCTTCGTTATCGATCTTGGCCTTCCCGATCTGGATGGACTGGACTTGATTGCGCGTTGCCGAGCTCAAGGTAACGCGGCGCCGGTTCTGATCCTGTCCGCGAGGCGCTCCGTAGACGAACGTGTTCGCGGATTGGAGCAGGGCGGAGACGACTACCTTACGAAACCATTTGCTCTCCCCGAATTGCTGGCGAGATTGAGAAATCTCCTACGCAGGTCCGCCGTTCCGCAGGCTGAATCTGTCCGTTTGCAGTCAGCCGATTTGCAGCTTGACCTGGTACGTCGTGAGGCGCGGCGGGGCGAGCACTTGCTGCAATTGACCCCGCAGGAGTTTTCTTTGCTGGAATATCTTTGCCGCAACGAAGGTCGCGTGGTGACGCGTACCATGATTCTGGACCATGTCTGGAAAATGAGGATTGACCCCGCAACCAATGTGGTCGACGTTCACATTTATCGTCTTCGCAGCAAGGTAGATCACGACACGCCGCGCCCGCTGATTCATACGATTCGCGGTGTTGGCTATGTTCTCAAACATGCCTAGGAATCTACGCACAACCGCTGCATGGCGGATTTCGATCTGGACAACTTTGGCGTTCGCTCTCGGAACCGCCGGTGCATTCTCTATAGTTTATTTACTGGTTGCGCAAGGTCTTAGGGAGCGAAGCGACACCTGGCTTAGCGGCGAAGCTGAAGTCCTCGCTCAAGTCTCGGCGGATACGCCCAGCGATCACCTCTACAACAGGGTTGTGCGAGAGGTGGCTGAGCTTGCCACTCAGGAAGTACCGGATGAGCGCACCGCTCGCGGTGAGAGACTCAATTCTGTATTCTTCCTGGCCGCAGATCCGAATAACAGTGAAGCTCCCTTGTGGGTAGGGCCCGGTTCGAAAGACGCTTTTGTCAAAGCGATTCGAAAGGCGAACCTGGTTCCGGGACCTCCGAAGTCCATCACTATGGACGGATATCGACAGACCTTTCGAGTGGTTGAGAAGGCGCAAAATGGGAGAACTGTTTGGCTCGGGCTATCAGACCATGGCGCGAGGCATGTGCTGCACACGTTAGCTCGTCGCTTTCTGATGGTCTGGGGCGGCATGTTCCTTCTCGGTTTTGTCATCTCCTACTGGAGCGCACGTCGAACGCTGCATCGAGTTGAAAAAATCACCGAAACTGTCGCGCGAATTGGCACCGAGGGGTTAGAGGAACGGTTGCCCGAGCCCGTGAACTCAGATGAAATCTCGCGATTGGCGAAGACTTTTAATCACATGCTGGACCGTCTGCAGGCTTCGGTGAATCAGCTTCGCACGGTTACGGGCGGTGTCGCGCACGACCTCAAAAGCCCGGTGACTTTGATTCGTGGAACGCTCGAATCCGCATTATGCAATGAGGGAAATGATAAGTGGCGTGACTCGGTGGGGGAGGCGGTCGAAGACCTGGACAGGCTCTTGCAGTTGTTGAACACAACGCTGGACCTGGCGGAGGCAGAGGCGGGTGCTCTTCACATCGACCGTGGTCCTGTCAACTTCTCGGACGTCGTGAGACAACTCGTTGATATTTACCAGCCGGCAATGGCCGAACACCATCACGAGGTGACGACTGATGTGGAAGAGCACGTTGTTGTGGACGCAGACGTAACCCTGCTGAATCGCGTCGTGAGCAATTTGCTTGAGAATGAATTAACTCATTTGCCAGCGGGATGCCGAGTGAAGGTCCGCCTCTATTCGCATCAAGGATCAGCGTTGCTGGTGGTTGAAGACAACGGTCCAGGATTTCCTGCTGATATCGACGGACGCCTTTTCAAACGATTTGTAAAAGGAAAACATTCCCCAGGTCATGGTCTCGGACTTGCGTTTGTGGATGCAGTTGCCCAAGCACATGGCGGTGGCACGCGAGTCTCAGCACGTCCGGGCGGAGGCGCCGTTATAACTTTATCGCTGCCCGTGAGTGTTCTCCAAGCGGCGTAAACGCGGGTTACTGCGATTATCGAGAATCCATGAGGCAGCAAATCGTGGGCGGAGTTCCCTAGAATTTCCAAATGGGCGGAGAAGTGCTCGCTAGGCGTTCACTTCGCCGGACACATCCGGAGTGGGGATCGATTCATAAGCATCGTGCGCGTTCGGGTTCATTGGTCGTCCTCCGCCGAAGAGGGCTTCTCTTGCCAATCTGAGTATCGTTCGACGGTTTTGGAAGATCACCTTTAGCCATGCCATTTTCCCCATCATTGGAAAATATATCCCGCGAAAGCAAAGCCGCGCGAGAAATATGTTAATGCGATAACCAAGAGGCTGGTTACTGAGCGAGTCGACCGCTTGAGTCAGTGCTTCAGCGCTGTACGCCTGCTCCCAACCGTATTTAACTTCGGCATGAGCTTCTTCAATAGTCATCTTGAGCGGCGTGTGAGCCATCGCAAACGGGATGAACTCCTGCCAGTGCTTGGGGCGCGTAAGACGGCCCGAGATTTCGAGCCGCTTGTAGAGTGTAAGTGTCAGAGCAAACACACGGTTGACAGATTGAATCCGCAGCCAGCCTGACTTCGCCGACGCTTGACCAGCAAGTTCTCAGGCGGTCAGTCTTCGTTCCTTCATCCAGGGCGGGATTACTGCCGGTTAGCCCGTGGTCCATCCGCAACTGCTATTACGCGATTCGTCTTCTCTACGAATCGAAACGGATTCACTCGCAACCAGCTTTTGTTCATAGAACTCGTGTACGTTGCGGCGCCGGACAACGATTGAAGCCACTCCCTGGCGCCCGCCTGAGACGATGACGGCCGCGGGTCGCAGCGACGCGCTGGCTGACGCTTTCATTTTCCGGCGGGTCTGGCCAAAAGAGCCGCCAGAAGACCACACGCTGCAGCGAAGGACAACCACATCCCGGGAACCGCGCGGTTTCCGGTAACGTGAATCAGGTACGTGCTGATGGCGGGCGTGAAGCCCCCGAAGATGGCGGTGGCGAGGCTGTAGGCGAGCGCAAAACCCGTGGTCCGCACGCTAACCGGCATGATCTCGGTCAGAAAAACGACCATGGCACCGTTGTAGCTGCCATAAATGAACGACAGCCAGAGTTCGACGGCGAGCAACCTCGAGAACGACGGTTCCCGAACCAGCCACAACATCACCGGATAGGCTGTGACCAACATCAGTGTTGTGCAAACGAAAAGCAACGGCCGGCGACCCACCCGGTCGGAAAGCGCTCCCATTATAGGCAGCCACAAGAGATTGGAGGCGCCAACGCAGAGTGTGACGATCAGACTGTCAATGCTGGCCAGATGAAGTACGGAGTTACCGAACGTGGGCGTGTAAGCCGTGATCATGTAGAAGGACACCGTGGTCATCGTCACCAACATCATTCCAATAATCACGATCTGCCAACTGGCAGTGAGCGAGTGCAGAATTTCCGATACATTCGGCTTGTGCTTGCGGGCGACGAACTCGTCGGTCTCCTGAAGAGAGCGCCTCAGCCTGAAGAGGAATGGAATGATCGCACAACCAAGGAGCAGCGGGATACGCCACCCCCACACCATCATTTTCTGCGGCGGCAGGATGGAATTTAGTACGACTCCGAGAAATGCCGCGAACATGACGGCCACTTGCTGACTCGCCGACTGCCAACTGACGTAGAAGCCCTTGTGCCCCGGACTGGCGATTTCGGACAAGTAAACCGAAACGCCGCCCAATTCCATGCCGGCGGAAAATCCCTGAAGCAGACGGCCGACCAGCACAAGCAGCGGAGCGATCAGGCCTATGGACGCGTATCCCGGCATGCACGCGATGGAAATGATCCCCACCGACATCAGACTTAACGTCAGAATGAGGCCGGCGCGGCGTCCGTGGAGGTCGGTGTACGCCCCAAGCACGATGGCGCCGAGGGGCCGCATCAGAAAACCCGCCCCAAAGGTCATCAGCGACAACATTAACGATACGAATGGGTTCCCGCTCGGGAAGAACGCATTGCCAATTGCGGCGGCATAATATCCAAACACCATGAAGTCGTACATCTCCAGAAAATTGCCACTGGAGACGCGGATCACGGACCAGATCTTTGATTTCCGATCCTGCGGCGTAATGATCGGTATTGATTCGCTCGAGATGGCGGGGCCGTTTGTAGGTGGGGGTTCGCCCATAAGATTTTCTTGAAATGCTCTCTTACGATTGCCGCATCGCGCTCAGGCTCAGATCTGCTGAATCACAGCGGGGGCTCCGTCGCCTGCCGGACCTGTGAGCACCGGAAGTTCCACGCGGAAACAGCTGCCCCGCCCTTCCTGACTGAAGACTTTGACTTCCGCGTTATGTGCGGCGCAGATCGCCTTGACGATGGAGAGACCCAGCCCCGCTCCGCCGCTGGCGCGTGAGCGGGCTTTGTCGGCGCGGTAGAATCGCTCGAACACATGAGGAAGAGCGTGAGCTGGAATGCCGGGGCCATCGTCAGAGACTTCGAGGACCGCGGTGTTTCCCTCTTGGCCGACACGGAGTTCTACCGTGCCGCCTTCCTGGGTGTACTTGATGGCGTTGTCGATGAGGTTCACGATCACTTGCTGAAGGCGGGTCCGGTCTCCTTCCACCTGAACGCTGACTGCAACGTGAGTACGCAGCCTGATCGATTTCTCTTCTGCCAGCAGCTTCATTTCGTCCGCAGTGGACGCCGCCAGGTCTCCCAAATCCAGGCGCGTCTTGTCCATCTTCAATTCGCCTGCGTCGAGCCGCGAGATTGCGAGCAGACTCTCGACGATTCTCGACATTCGGTGGGTTTCCTCCAGAGCGCTGCCGATCTGGTCCCCTAAAGCGGCATCCCGGCGGTGATCCTGCGCGATGCTTTCCAACTCTAGCTGTAAGATCGTCAAAGGCGTGCGCAACTCGTGAGAAGCATCGGCGGAGAAGCGGTTGATGTGCTGGAAAGCCGCATCGAGTCTCTCGATCATACGGTTCAGCGAAATCGACAGCCGCTCTAGTTCATCGCCCGTTCGGATTACCGGCAGGCGCTCGCTCAGGTTTGTAGAGGTGATACCTTCGGCCCTTTTTGTGATCTCGTCCACCGGCGCGAGAGACCGTCTCATGAGCCAGTAACCACCCGCCACGGCCAGAGAAACAACGAACGGCATATAGATCGCGAACGTCCGCAAAAGCCCATGGAGAACGACTTCGATTTGATTGTAAGGAGCTCCACTTTCAACCAAAAAGCGGTTTCCGTCGGCCGTTGTAAGAGTCGTTGAATCGATGAGCAAGCGATTCCCGGCCTCAAAGCGAATCTTTCGCGCACCATCTCTCTCGTTATCGCTCGGAGGTGGAATTCGCGAGGGGTCGAAGGTTCCATCCTTGGGTGCGCCAGAGATGTAAGCCACACCCATACCCTCGCGGACGACACGAATGAAGCGGCCATTCACTTCGGGGGCATACGCCTCGTTGATTTCAGTCGCTAGCCACGAATTGTTTTTGGCGGACATCTGAGAAAGTAGTTCTGTTCCGATGGTCCGGCACTCGGAAGCCAGCGTTCTCTGAAGAGTCCAATCAAGATATCGCTCGAGCCCCAGATAAACAGAGACGCCAAAGACCATCAGCGCCCCGGCCAGAAGTCCGGCATACCATGCCGTGATGCGAAAACGGATAGACCGCGTATTCATGTCTGTGCTCCGTGTCCGATGGTGTAACCGACGCCGCGCACTGTTCGAATCAGTTTCTGCTCAAAAGGGTCGTCCACTTTGCTACGGAGATGGCGAACGTAAACATCCACGATATTGGTGATGCCGTCGAAACTCTGGTCCCATATGTGTTCGATGATCATGGTTCGGGAGAGAACCCGTCCGGCATTCGACATCAGATACTCGAGCAAGGAATATTCTTTTGCCGTCAAGTCGATGCGTTTCCCCGCACGCTTGACCTGCTGCGACAGACGGTCGAGTTCGAGATCGCCTACGCGCACCACGCTGCTGCGGGTCACAGGCCCCCGCCGGAGCAAAGCTTTGATTCGAACCAGCAGTTCAGCGAAAGCAAATGGCTTGGTCAGGTAGTCGTCGGCCCCGGCCTCAAAATTACCGACTTTGTCAGCAACAGCGTCTCGAGCTGTCAGGATCAGGACAGGGACTTCCACATTCTCTTTACGAATGCGGCGCAGAACCTGGCTGCCGTCCAGCGTCGGCAACATGAGATCGAGAATCACCAGATCGTAGTGATAGGTTGTGGCGAGATCGAGTCCTGCCTTGCCATCGGCGGCAACATCGACTGCAAATCTTTCCTCGGTCAATCCGCGAGCGACAAACGCGGATACTTTGGCCTCGTCCTCGACCAGCAAGATGCGCATGGTGTCTCCGGCCCAGCAAGTATATTGCGGTTCGGCTAAAACCGTTCAGGAAGTCGGATGAAATTTTGTTCAGAAAGCCAGAGGGTACGCCAACCTATTTTTCGTTTCCTAGCCGGCGATCCTGAATAACGTTTCATCTAGCCTTCATAGGATGTTAATGTGGACCCGTCACGATTGAGATCCCGCCATGCTGAAGAAACAAAGTGCCGGTTTCCTTCTACTGGTCTGCACACTCGCTCTCTCTCAATCAACCCCACCTGCGGATCACTGGATTGTCGTGATTGCTGGCCGCCTGTTTGACGGAACTGAAAAGCTCGCGGCCAATCAGGTGATCTTGATCAAGGGAGATCGCATTGTTAAAGTCGGCCCAGCGGAGAAGGTACAGGTGCCCGCGGACGCTGAAGTGGTCGATCTGACTCGCGCCACCGTCCTTCCCGGGTTGATCGACGCCCACACTCACGTTTTCGGCAACGGACCCGACTTTGATAACCAGATCCTGCGCGATTCCTATCAATACCGCACGCTGACTGCGCTCGCCAACGCTCGGAAAGACCTGATGGTCGGCTTTACGACCCTGCGTGACCTCAAGACGCTGGGCGCGATGTATAGCGACGTGGACCTGCGCAACCGATCGACCGCGGCATCGTCCCGGGCCCTCGCATGCAGGTAGCGACCAGGGGTATTCAGGCCACGGGTGGATTCGTGATGCGTGGCTATTCCCCCGAGGTTCCGTTGCCGAGCGCGTTGCAGGTGGTCGACTCGCCTTGGGCAGGCCGTGAGGCGGTACGGGATCAGGTCGCACACGACGCTGACCTGATCAAGGTGTACGCGGCCTACGATTTTCGCTTCACCAGTGACGGTAAAGTCGTGAGTCCGCCGACGCCGCGGAAGAAGTCAACGCAATTGTGGACGAGGCTCACAAGAAGGGACGCAAAGTCTCCTGCCACGCGTTTGCTGGAGAAGGGCTCCGCAACTGCCTGAATGCCGGAGTCGAGTCCATTGAACACGGAGTCGATCTCGAAGACAGTGATATCGAGCTGATGGTACAAAAGGGAATCTATCTGGTGCCGACTCTCTACCACTACCAACTTGATCGTGAACATGACATGAAGAAGTACGGCGGGCGCAGCGTTTCGGAAGTTTCGGAGCGCAGCTTCCGGAAAGCCCTTGCTGCGGGCGTCAAAGTTGCGTTTGGCTCTGGCGTTGGTCCTTTCCCCCATGGCACGCAGACCAAGGAATTCGCGTACATGGTGAAGTTCGGCATGAGCCCGCCGCAGACGATACGGCAACTTCGGAAGCAGCTCAGCTTATGAGATGGCAGGATCGGGTCGGCTCAGTGGAAGCGGGAAAGTTTGCGGATCTGATCGCGGTCGCTGGTGATCCGATCACCGATATTACCGAGCTTGAGAGGGTGAAGTTTGTTATGAAAGGTGGCCAGGTATTCAAGAACGAACTGAAATGAGAGTGGTGAACTTCCGATGAGCACCGACATGAGAAGGCGTGATTTCCTAAGAAACGCTGCTGGGGGAGCGGCTCTGGGCGCTTTGGGGGCCTCAAGGCCGACGCTGGCCACCGCTGACGTGCCTCAGGCGTGCGCTGAAGCCGCCTTCCCGCAAATTCAAAAGGTGACCGCGCACGTGTCCGAGTTTGTAGTCCATCTAAAGTTCGCGGACATCCCCGCGGAATCGCTTGAACTCGGCAAGAAGTCAATCCTGGATGGTCTGGGATTGGCGCTCAGCGGGTCCAAAGCTGAAACCTGGGCATTGATCCAGGAGTACATGAAACCTTTCGGTTTCTCCCCCAGCGAAGGCGCAGCGGTGTTGGGATCCGCGGTTCGGCTTCCCGTCCGCTTTGCCGCCTTCGCCAACGGCGTCGCCATCCACGTCGACGATTTTGACGACACTCAACTTGCAGTCGCCAAAGACCGGGTGTACGGGTTACTGGTGCATCCGACGGTCTGTGTACTTCCCGCGGCTCTGGCGACAGCCGAGATCGCGGGAAGGAGCGGCCGAGATCTTCTGGTCGCCTACGAAGCGGGGGTGGAAGTTGAGTGCAAGATCGCTGAGGCGATCTCGCCGCGCCATTATGAAGACGGATTCCATTCCACTGGCACTTGCGGAGTCTTCGGGGCGGCTGCCGCTTGCGCAAGGCTTAAAGGGTTGGATGTGACCCACACTTCCCGTGCATTCGGAGTCGCCGCCAGCCAGGCCGCCGGTCTCCGTGAGAACTTTGGCACGATGATGAAGCCCTTTCAGGCGGGCCATGCCACCGAAGCGGGCGTGGTTGCCGCAGACTTCGCTGCGACTGGTTGGACAGCCGCGGAACAGATTCTGGAGGCACAGCGGGGTTTCTTCCATGCCTACGGTGGCACGTACGATCCGACCGTGATTCTCGATCGGTTGGGAAACCCGTGGACCCTCCAGAATCCGGGAGTCTCCATCAAGCCATTTCCCTCGGGTTCTCTGACTCATCCCGGCATGACCGAACTCTTGCGCCTGATTCATGAAAACTCGATTCGTGCCAGCGATGTGGAACGGGTAGAGGTTGGCGCTAATCGGAACATGGAGAGCACTCTGCTGCATCACCATCCTAAAACCGGTTTGCAGGCGAAGTTCAGCATGGAGTTCTGCATGGCGATCCTGCTGCTGGACGGAAAAGCGGACCAGACGAAGTACACCGACGCCGTGGTGACCCGCGACGATGTGCAGAAGATGATCGACCGAGTTCGCTTCTACGTCGATCCCGACGCAGAAAAAGCCGGGTACGATAAGATGACGACGATTCTCAAGATCACTCTGAAGGATGGCCGCACAATTTCGGGCCGTGCGGATTTCGGCAAAGGCAGTCCGATCAACCCCATGAGCTACGACGAGGTTGCGGACAAATTCCGCGGGTGCGCTGCGTTCGCAGAATGGCCCACCGCAAAGGCGAACCAGGCCGTTGAGATGGTGCGCAACCTCGAGGACATAGCGGACGTCCGCACGCTAACAGCTCTTCTAAGCAAGTAGCTGCCGGTCGAAAGGCCAGCAAGAACATCGGTCACTGCGAGGAAATTTGAAAAGCTATCGGATAGCGGTAATCGAAGGCGACGGGATCGGACGCGAGGTCGTGCCTGAAGGCATTCGAGTGCTCGAGGCCGCGGCTCGCAGGTTTGGTTTGTCGTTCTCCTGGCAGCATTTCGATTGGAGCTGCCATACTTATCTCAATACCGGGCGCATGATGCCGGACGACGGTCTCGAAAAACTGCGTCCGTTTGATGCCATCTACCTGGGCGCAATCGGTTATCCGGGAGTGCCCGACCACATCTCCCTATGGGGGTTGCTGATTCCTATTCGCCGGGGATTCCAGCAGTACGTCAACCGGCGCCCGGCGCGATTGCTCGAAGGGATCACAAGTCCGCTCAGCGGCCGCAAAGCCGGAGACATCGACTTCATCATCGTCCGAGAGAATAGTGAAGGCGAATATTCGGAGGTTGGTGGACGGGTCAATCGCGACACCGAGGCGGAGATGGTGGTCCAGGAGAACATCTTCACCCGTCGCGCCTGCGATCGCATCATCACATACGCTTTTGAACTGGCTCGCACCCGCAAGAAGCACGTGACCTCAGCCACAAAATCCAACGGCATCGTTTACGCTATGCCTTTCTGGGACGAACGCTTCGCCGCGATTTCAAAGAAATATCCCGACGTCAAGGCAGACCAGTACCACATCGACATTCTGACCGCGCATTTCGTGGCGCATCCCGACTGGTTCGATGTCGTGGTCGGATCGAATCTCTTCGGTGATATCCTTTCCGATCTTGGCGCAGCGGTTGTGGGATCGATGGGGCTTGCGCCATCTGCCAACTTGAACCCTGAGCGGGAATATCCTTCTCTGTTCGAGCCGGTGCACGGCTCCGCCCCGGACATCGCGGGAAAAGGAATCGCAAACCCGGTGGCGCAAATCTGGTCGGGGGCGATGATGCTGGAACACCTCGGCGAAAAAGACGCTGCTCACGCCGTCGAACAAGCAATCTTCAGAGTTCTGGCGCACTCCGATGTTCGCACTCGCGACATCGGCGGCAAAGCCAGCACGCGGGATATGGGCGAGATCATCGCTGCCGAAATTTCCGGCGTGGCAGCGCTTCGCTGAATCTTTTTCCCTTCTTCGCCTGTTGCTTGATACCTCACAACTCTCTGCTAAGGCAGTACCTCGTACACCCGCAATTCCGCGATCTGTTTGTCGTGATGCGGAACGGCCAGGTAGTAGCGGTTCAATTGGGGGACCAAGACGCCCGTCTTTGCCCGGAAGGAGGTCGGAATGTGCCCGACGCGATCATAGTGATCCGCGTCTCTTTGTTGAAACACGTCGAGGAATTCCGTTCCCGCAAAGTAGATGCGCTTGCTGTCGCTGTCGTATGCCATATCGTCGACCATCGCCGCAGCAGGATAGCTTGTCACAATTTTGCCTGAATCAGAATTCACAACAACCAGTTTCCCGGGAACGCGAGTGCCCAAGAAGAGACGGTGTGCATTCTCGTCGAAGGCCATCGAGGTAGGATTCTTGCCCTCCTGCGCGATTGACCAAGTCGCCACCAAAGCACGGGTCTTCCGGTCATACACTTCCACGGCATTCTTTCCGCGAACGTTAACGAACATCCGGGGCCCCGATTTCTCAAAGGCCACGCCCTCCACGTCATCGGAGTCGATCTTGATATCGGCTTCAGTCTTGCCGGAGTCCACATCAACGACGCTGATGTAGGCGTTGGGCAGCTTGGCATCTTTGCCGCCATTCACGACATAGAAAAGTCTCGTGGAAGGATCGTAGCCGCTGGCATCGGCGCCCTCGCGAACCTTGATGCTTCCGGCTGGCTTGTAGGAATCGGTCTCGTAGATCTTGACCTCGCCCAGATCGCTGTCGACGACGAAAAGCTTCTTCAGGTCGGCACGATAGAGCAGTGAATGCGGCGCCTTGACATCGTCAATCGTGTGAATGAGCTTGTTGGTCTTCAGGTCAAAGACTAGAACTTTCGAGTTCTCCTCGGCGGTGACGAAGAGGCGATTGCCTTGGACGTCTGGAGTGAGGTGGTCAAAATCTCCGTCGTGCAATTCGGGCAACGGCGTTGCGTGCAGCAGCTTCAACGGAGCCTTTTCCTGTGCTGAAACGCAGATGACAAATGCAAAAAACAAAGCCGATACGATCGTCGCTTTCGATAGCTTCAAGTGATCCTCCAGTTGTAACGATTGCAGATAAATCTGAAACCGGCATTAACCGTAGATTAAATCCTGTTCAGCGGGCGCCTGCGCCAATGGGGGCGCCTGCCATTGCCAACCGCTTGGGAACTTTTCCCACCTTCACACGTGCCACCTCGCGCCGGTTTTTCGCGTCGATGATGGAGACATCGTCCGTCTCCGCATTGCTGATGCACGCGTATTTGCCGTCGGGAGTAAAAACAATCCAGTTCGGCCCTTCGCCGGTGCTGACCCGTCCAGTGATCTTCTTCGCCCTGACGTCATAAATGTACATGGCGTCGTCTTTCAAACTCGAGACCCACAACTCGCGCCCATCAGGAGTGAGTGCCAGTCCGTGTGTAAGCGTATCTTGGGTCTCGTATTGTAGCTTTTTCAGAGTCGCGTGCTGGGCCGGGATTTCAACCGTCTCGATCACCTTCTGACCGGGAATATCCACGATGACGAATCCATGCAGATCGGCCACTGCCACGTACATCGTCTTTCCATCCGAAGAAACCGTGTAAGGCCGGGGACGGCCGCCGGCGGGAATGTGGGCAGCGAAATCCATTTTTTCCAAGTCGATCAGGTCGATCTCATGCGAACCCATCGAACTCACGTAGATGTAGCGGTTGCTCCCAGTATTGAGAGCGTTGTGTGGTTCCTTGATGGGTAACCTCTTCACGATTTTCTGCTGCGTAACGTCGACCACGTCCACGCTGTCGCCATCACGGATCGGGACTGCCACGTATTTTCCGTCCGGCGTTACGGCACATTGGTTGGGACGCCCCGACACTTTGACGGTCCCGATAGTTTGCTTGGTTGCGGTATCGATGATCCTCAGTGTATGGTCGCTCTCAACGGTCACGAATAACCGCTTGCCGTCGGCTTGTACGCACACACCGTGTACGCGTTCTCCTGCTTTGATTTCGCCAATCACCTTCAGCGAGACCATGTCGATGACGCTGATGTCATCGCCCCGGCTGTTTCCGACGTACAGCTTGAAGTCCGCTACCGTAGAAGCATCCACGCCCCAGGCGAAGGCAGAGATCAACAGCGCTCCAAATAACGTCCAACCAAGAGATCGATTCATGAAACTCTCCCCAATTTAGCATCACTCCTGCTACACAGCGCCCGGAGTGTTCAGCATTGCACTCGTCGGATTCCTTCCCACTGCGAGCATCAGCAACCCTGAAGCAAACAGACTCGCAACTAGGTACAACAAGCCCGGCGAGAAGGAATGGGTCCGGCTTGCGAGATAGCCGATCACCATCGGCCCAACGAACCCGCCCAGATTACCGATGGCGTTGATCAGCCCGATCGAAGCAGCAGCAGCCGATTCACTTAGAAACTTTGTGGGAACCGCCCAGAACACAGGCTGAAAGCCATAAAAGGAACCACCCGCCACAATGAAACATCCCAGCGAAACTGCCAGGTTCGAACGGTAAAGGACCGCAAAAGCCAAGGCCAGTCCGCACACAAAAACAGGGATTGCCGCGTGCCACTTGCGCTCGCGTGTTCGGTCGGAGTGCCAACCGTTCACTTGTTGTGTGACGAAAGCGGCAATATAGGGGAGCGCCGCCAGCAGCGTAACTTTGAGATCGCTCTTGCCCGTGAGGCGTTTCAGAATAGTTGGCAGCCAGAAGGCAATGCCGTAACTCCCGGTCATAGCGCAGAAGTAGCAACCTGTCAAAAGGATCACATCACGATGACGCAACGCTTCCCAAATACCGATGGTCTGATGCTTGTTCTTCGCTTCTTTCTCTCGCTGCAGTTCGGTCGTGATCCACGACTTCTCGTCGTCGGGTAGCCACGCAGCCTGATGCGGCCAATCGGTGAGATACCAGACCGTGGCCACGCCAAACACAACCGCCGGGATCCCTTCGATGATGAACAGCCAGCGCCAGCCCTTCATTCCAAGCCACGAAAGGCCGAGCAGCAAACCGGCGAGCGGTGAACCGATCACGTAGGAAAGAGGATTAGCCGCGTAGAAAAATGCGACCGCTTTGGCCCGGTCCTGGTATCGGAACCAGTGAGTAAGGTAGACAATCACGCCAGGCAAAAAGCCTGCTTCCGCAGCACCTACCAGGAATCGGACAACATAAAACTGTCCAGAGGTGCGAATGAAGGCCATGAAGACTGTGACCAGCCCCCATGAGATCATGATCCGAGCGATCCAGCGCCGAGCGCTCCACCGTTCTACGATCAGCGCCCCGGGAATCTCCAGCAGCAAATAACCGAGAAAGAAAACTCCCGCGCCCATGCCAATCACGCCCTCGCTGAAACCGAGGTCGTGCGGCATTTGCAACGCCGCCGCACCAACATTCATGCGATCGAGAAACGCGATCACGTAGAGCAAAAACAGAAAGGGCAAAAGCCGTCGAGCGATCCGATGCCGCGCGCGCTGGGCAACTTCCGACTCGGACCCGGAAGCTACAGCAGTCTTCGTGTCGTCAGCGATCGTCGTCATAGAGAATGCGGAGGCAGTAATCACTGAAGGTTGCTAGAGCCAGCGTTGGATGCGGTCGGTGACTGAAACCAACCGGCCGACCGCATCGCAAGACAATTGCGGGCAGAAACTAAAAGATCACCTTGAGCGCAAACTGTATTTCTCGTGCGGTGGTCGTGGTCCTGGTTAACAAGCCTGCCGTCGGGTTCGGGGTCCCAGTACCGTCAAAAATATCTGTGTTGACGCCCTGAACCGGCGGCGCAAAATTTGGATGATTGAGAATGTTGAAGATCTCGGCGCGGAACTGGATGTTGAATCGCTCCGAGATGCTCTCGATGTAGTTGTTTTTGAATACAGAGAAGTCCAGCGATGTGACGCCCGGGCCAATCAGGATGTTTCGTCCTGAATTGCCGCGCAGGTTAAAACATTGCGGATAAACCGGTCCGACGCAATTGGCTGCCCAAGAAGTCTGGTCGCCGGGCCAGACGGGAACAATGAAACAGTTGGTCTTGATGTAGTTGACAGCATTTCCCGGATTCGTGAGCGTGCTACATCCGGCGCCGCCCAGTCGATTGGGATAGGCCCAATCGTCGCTGCTTTGCGTTAGAGCGGGATCCGATCCGGTTCCCCACGTTGGGGTGAACGGAACGCCGCCGCTAGCCGTAAAGATCAGTCCCAACTCCCACCCGCCCAGCGCCCATTGGGCCGGGGCGGAGAGAGTCTTGGGAGTTCCCAACTCCCAGGTGCCGTTCACAACCAGTGTTTTGTCCACATTGAAATCGGAGAGCCCGCGGCTCAGTCTCATGTCGAACCAGTCAAGGCTGGAGATCGAGTTCCCGAACGTGTCACCGGCAACCGATGCTGAACTTGTGTCCATGCTCTTCGCCCAGGTGAAGACGCCCTGCACTTGAAATCCGTGGCTCAAGCGTTTGGACAGTTGTGCTTCCAGAGCGTTGTAGTAGGAATGTCCCTCGTAGAAGAGTCCGCGAACTGACCCATAGTTCGGGTTGATAACGGTTCCGGTGGGCGACCAAAGATACCCGTACTGAGTTAAGCTAGGGATAACCAGATCGGCTTCGTCCACTTTAAAGGGTTGATGGACCCCACGCGATCCCACGTACGCCACCATGGCAGCCACACTCGGCGTTATCTGCTGCTGGACGTTGAAATTCCACTGAATCACGTAATCGCGCTTGGCGTGCTGCACATAGGTGGAGCGCAATGTATTATTTGGGAAACTCGTGAGACCGTTATAGAACGTGCCCTGCCCCGGATTGTTGATCGAGGTGTAGGAAAAGAAGGGAGCGGACTGGGTAGTCATCAGGACGAACTGATAGGGCAAAGGCAGCACGTCGAACATCCCAATCCCTCCGCGCACCGCGGTCTTTCCATTGCGGAAGGGATCCCAGGCAAACCCGACGCGTGGCTCGAAGTTATGCAGGGTCGGATTATTGAAAAAAGCTCCGGTGCCCGAGCAACCCCCATACTTAAGCGTGCCGCAAATCGGCAGCGGATCTGAAAGATTGGCAAGATTGGCGGTCTTTCCGCTGGTCTCCGATGGCACCGTCGACATCTCGTAGCGCAGGCCCAGGTTCAGGGTCAGATTCGGCTTCCAGCGCCAGTCGTCCTGCAAGTACAGACCAAAGATGTTCTGCCGAAGATTTCGCGGGGAGAGGGTGCTGGCAATTCCACCCTGGAACTTCGTGGGGTTATTGGTGAGAAAGCCGGCCAGGTCGGTGAACCGCCAGATTCCATTTGGATCGGTATCCGCAATCACGTTGAGCAGTTCTCGCTCAAAGGCAGCGCCAAACCGAATCGAATGCGTGCCCTTGGTGTAGAACGCATCGTCGTAGGCCTGAATCGAATTCCAATGGTACAAGTAAGTAGGGCTGCCCCCAACTCCGCCGGAGAAGTCACTGACCCCGCCGCCAATGAGGACTTGGCCCGCGGCCCGACCCGCGAACGCGCTTCCCCCAACGCCGAGATCGGTTCTGGCGGCGTCCGGATTAATCGCCTTTAGACTCTTATTATTGTCGACGGCTTCATGATTGCCGCCAATGCGAATTGAGTTTGCGAATTTGGGCGTGAAGATGTGTGTCTCTTCGATGGCCAGGAATTGTCTCGCCGTCACGGTGGTGAATTCAACATTGTTCAAGCCGTCAGGTGACGAGTACGGAGTTTTGTCGTACATGTAGGTGCCGAACAAGCTATCGTTCTCAGAGAACCTGTGGTCCACTCGGGCAGTGAGGAAGTTCTCGTTGACTACCTGCTGGCCTGCGAACGTGAATATTCCAAGATCCCCGTTGCTTCCGGCCACAGCACCCTGGTTGGGAAGATGATAGAAAGTGAAATATGATTGCGCCGCTGGGTCAACGGTGACGGTCGTGGGCGTACAGTTATTGGGGGGTGGGACGTCGGGATTCGAACACAACGTGCCGCCACGTGCTGCCGCGGACGGCACGGTCGCCACCGTTGTGAGGCCCTTCGACTGCCGAATGGCTTCGTAATCGGCGAAGAAAAATGTGTGGTCCTTTACGATCGGCCCGCCGATGGTTCCGCCGAACTGGTTTCGCTTGAAGGGTGGGATGCGCATGGTAGGGTCGTCGAAATAATTCTTGGCGTCGAGCTTGCTATTGCGAAGAAACTCGTAAGCGCTGCCGTGAATCTGGTTCGTCCCCGATCGCGTAATCGCGTTGACCACGCCCCCTGAGGTCTTCCCATAATCCGCCTCGTAGTTGCTTGTGATGACGGAGAACTCCTCGATCGCGTCGACGCCCAGGCTCCCTCCCAGCACGCTGCCGGGTGCTCCGTTGGCGTAATCGTTGAGACTGACCCCGTCCAGGCGATAGTTATTCTGCTGCGGACGCGCGCCCGAGATCGTCAACTGTTGCCCGAAGCCGCGATTGCCGCGATCCGTGCCCGCCGAAAAATCGGGCTGCGTGTGAATCGCACTGACACCCGCCTGCAGCTGCGCCAGATCGGTCCAACTGCGCCCATTGAGCGGCAACTCGCGAACCGTGGTCGCGTTCACCACTGCGCTTATGTCGGAACTGGCGGTTTGCACGGCTGGAACTTCGCTCTGAACGACAACCGTCTCCGTAACTGAGCCGACCCGCAACGACTGGTCCAAAGCAACCGAACCTCCGACGGTGACCTCGATGTTCTTACGCACCTCAGAGCTGAAGCCCGGAGCGGAAAACTTCACCTCATATGTTCCCGGCAACAAATTGGGTGCGGAGTAGAAGCCTTCGTCGTTCGTCGTGACTTCCCGCGTGACACCAGTAGTAATGTGGGTAATAGTGATGTTGACCTTGTTGATGGCTCCGCCGCTGCTATCGGTCGCGGTTCCCGAGATTGTTCCACCTGCGACCTGCGCCTGGAGGTTTGCAGTGAAAGAGCAGATCACCGCCAAAACTAAAAGACCTGCACACAGCACTTTCAAAGTCGAAGTCCACATCATGGAGGGCTCCCTTCTGTGCGCACAGAGCTTAACCCATGAGCAAGAATTCAAAACACATTAATTTCCGTTCATCTACCGCGACCCGTAGCAAATGCTCACGTGTGCTCGCAAATCTGCTGAATTAACATTCGCTGCTCGGAGACTTCTTGGGTCGCGAGGCTACGTCTTTGTCTCGGGAGATTCGGACGCCGTCGGGAACGACTGGTTGAAGGTGAACGCCTGTTGTGTCGGCCCATTCTTCGTCAGCCACTCAATGCGTTCTCGTCCGTCCGCGATACTCGGAAGAACGTCGGCGGGCACCCACCAGATCGCGATAGTGGCGGAGTTAACGGCTCAAACCACATCCGACGGTCCCGAAATGCGACACCGTGCCCGCTTCGACTTGTGCGTGGGAATTAGGAATGCAGTTGTTGTCCATTGGTCGGCAAATCGGAAACTATGAGGTCGTGGTCGCAAAATCACTTCAGGCTAATACCTCGGCCGCTTGAGTCTATGAATGCCGGGCGACCCACACAGCGGGAGTGAGATCTGGGAGGCACCGGACCGGGAGATCGGCAAGCCCGGGGAGAACCGCGGAAAAGTATTCGCGCACGGGAAGTTTCAACCTGCGGCAGCTTTCCACGACCGAGAGAATCGCTGCATGCATACTCCCCTGGTTTATTGAATCCCTTGTTCACATCCTTGAGATTGGTCGGGTCAATCGATTCCATGCCGATGAAAATCCACTTGCCGCATGAAGCGGCGATCAGGTCAACGAGTTCTTCGTCGCGCAACAGGTTGGCGCTGATCTGGGCTACCCAGTGGACTTGAGCTTGGGCAGCGATGATGTCACGCAGCAATGATTTGGTTCGTTTCACATTGATAGCAAAATTGTCATCGATGAAGAAGACCGCCGTCTGGCCCTTTTCTCTCCGAGCGCGAGCTTTCAGCAGGAGCAGTTCGTTGACGACGCTTTCGTTGGAGCGAAAACGGATGGAGTCGCCGAAGAACCCAGTAACAGTCCAGAACTCGCAACCGTAAGGGGCAGCCTCGTCCGGACTTGACGGGAATGATGCGAAAAGTTCCCCAGCCTTCACCAACTTTTTGGAGTAGGGAGGTCGCGGACTTCGGGACGAGGTTGAATTGATCGAGGTCGATTGAGTCCCATGGGATCACGGGATATTGTTTCAGCGAAGGCTTGTGTTCTCTCCCGGCAGCATCGAGCGGAGCATAAATGTCTTTAAGCTCGCCGCGCACGGCATCGTTCACAATTTGCGGCCACGTCTCATCGGCCTCTCCAAGGGCGACAGCATCGGCGTGGCGTGGGCCGCCGTCGTGACCGAGAGCCTCGTCGGCCAATTCGGTGACGTGAGGACCGCCCATCACGACCGGAACACCAGTGGCACGAATCGCATCCGCGATGCGATAAGCCTTCGCGATCATTCGGGTCATGGCCCCGATGCCCACCAGTCCGATCTTTTGTTCGCGGACGTATCGCGCGATTTGGCCTTCGTCCATTGGCTGCGCGTTGCCGTCAATCAGCAGAACTTCATGATCAGGAGGAGTCAGAGCTTTGAGCAAGAACATCCAAAGGTGCGGCATGAAGGTGCGAGTCACGCCGTTGTCGGGATTGTACAGCAGAATTTTCATGAAGGTCCTTTGTCCTATCTCCTCACGATTCGTCCCCCTGCATTGGCCAACGTCGTAAGTCTCGGCTCTCAGTGCCTAAACAACTTGTTGCGCACATCCGGCCAGAATTCCTTTGTAACGTTGAAGAATGTGTCCAAAGCTATTTGTTGCCCCCACTTGTTTGCAGTATTTCCAAACGATCGCTCAGTTGCCGGATAGTAAAAGTTGGAGATACCTGCGGCTACCGCATTCCCAGCCAGTTGTCAAAGCTCATCGCTGGGCCGGCGTTACGCTGAGCATGAAAAACATGCTCGGCGTCGTGATCAGCAGCAAGAAACACAAGCGCCAGAGTGCAGGTGTCGTCATTGCCTGACAGATCAGGAAGAGCGAAAAGCGAACTGATCAACGACTCTACCGCTCGGCCATGAGCGGCAAGCGCGAGAATTGCCCAGGCCAAACTCCACGGAGCAGTTAGCGCTGCAGCGGTGTGTTCCAACCAAGTGATATTTGGGAAGGAACAAAGGGACGGACACAGAAGCGCCGGCTGCCAGCGCGGGCACTACCGACGAGAAAATTCCGGCGACTAAGGATCATAGGTTCACCCCAAGAGCAACCAAGGCGCGGCAGGCTCTTTCCGATCGACGTTCAGGACAAGACAGTAGTGCTCAAGCCCAATTTGGTCGACTACATTCCTGGCAATGCAATCAACACTCACCCAATATTGGTGCTCGCCGCAGCCGAATCGTTTAGACGCATGGGGGCTAAGTGTGTGATTGTCGCGGAGGGACCAGGACACCAGCGAGACACGGAACTGGTGCTATCGCATAGCGGTTATCGAGAGTCTCTTCGCGATGAGGATATCCGTTTTGTCGATCTCAATCGCGACGAACTGGTTCGCACTCAGTTGTGCGCGAGCTTCATGGGAATGAAGAGCCTTTGGTAGCACGGTCTATCAGCATCTCGATGCCGTGATCAAATCGAATCGGGATGTCTTCCAGGCAGCCGCAGGAGCAAGGAAGTTGGCTCAAAGCAAGAATCGCAAATGCGGTGGGCACGACCCAGCTAACCGTCTCCGGAATCCATGGCCAGCCAAACTTGTCCGGGTCAAAACGGACGCGGCGATCCAGTGTTCGAAACTTCCATTTCCACAACCAATTGGATTCTCTGCCCACACATTCCAGCAACCAACCAATGCCACGCAACCTCGCCGGTATGGCGCTTACAACATCGCGAAGGGCGATCATAGCTAGTGACGTCACCCAAAAACCATCCTCGTCGTCCCCCAAAAAAGCAGGCCAGCTTCCATTCGGATTCTGCACACGAAGAAGGAAGTCTTGGGCGCGTCGATCCGCGTCGGAATCGTCTGATCCCATCGCGAGCGTTGCCAGGCACGTAGGTTCAAGAGACGTCTGAGCAGACGAGCGCAGGGCTGCCCACCCACCGGACGGGAGCTGTCTTCGGCTCAACTCGGCCAATACGTTGCTCAAAACGACATGATGGTCCTTCACCGCAGCACTTTTATTGTGAAATCCTTCCCTTGTCAAAAAGCGATATTGATGGGAGGCCGATGTGAGTCGAAAGGCAAGCAATCGCACTGCCCACACTATGAAGAAACCTGTAAATCAGTCAAAGTGCGATTAGTAAAGTATTGCTGGCCGATTCGGCATAGAAACCGGCACGCGATTTTCGGGGCACCGGCTTAGTCGCCGCAAAACTTTCCGCGCCAGTCACGATTCGATTGGTGAAAGAAAACTGGTCACGATAACGCAAGGAGTCCTGCCCTAGTAGGACGCAAAGGCTCCCGATGACGCAGGCGCGGTCGAGCGCCTCCAAAGTACGCCGACAGTCAGCGAAGCTGTGATCGGTAGGAAGAAAGTGTTGTCTTCAGCACGGACAGCGAGAATGAAATTGGTGAAAAACGATACGGGGACACGCGCGAATGGTGTGCGGATTCTGAACCACTCTAGCCAGGAATGGAATCGAGCTCTTCTTGCCCAGCGCTCTACGGTCTTTTCATCATTGCGGCGTGAGTCTTCGCTTCGCCCCAAACATACTGCGGCCTCGCAGCGTCGCATCAAAGGTCACGAATGCGAACAAATCAGTTCCAGTGTAGTGTTCACGCCAAGAGGACTCCGACATGTTCTCGTCCCCAACTGAACTCGCGACCAAGCTGCGCGCCGCACGATACATCATCGACCCCGTAACGCTTTCGGTGGTGTATCTCGCCACTCGAATGCAGAAACCACTCCTGATTGAAGGCCCCCCAGGGTGCGGCAAAACCGAGCTCGCGTATGCCGTGGCGGTCGCCGCGAATGTAAATGTGGAGCGGCTTCAGTGCTATGTCGGAATTAGCGAAGACAAGGCGATTGGGAAATTCGACGAGGCGCTGCAGAAGCTGTTCCTTGAGACGCAGAGTGAACATCTTGAGCAAGACTGGGTCGAGGTCCGAAGGCGACTACATACTCTCGATTTCTTTGCGGAAGGACCGCTGCTTCGTGCCCTGCGCTACCAAGATCGCCCTTGCGTGCTTCTCATTGATGAGCTCGACAAAGTGGACCAGGAGTTCGAGGCTTTGCTGCTCGAAATCCTTAGCGCCTGGCAGGTCACAGTACCGAAACTCGGGACGATAGCTGCAACGACCGTACCGTTCGTTGTGCTTAGCTCTAACGAAGAACGACGCCTTGGCGATCCTCTGCGTCGCCGATGCTTTTACTTACGCTTCGAATACCCCACGGTCGAGCGGGAAACCGAGATTCTGAGTGTCCGCAGTGGAAGCGACAGTCCGCGACTGCGGGGTCAACTCGCCGGGTTGGCACACGCGCTGCGCGGTTGGAACATGGAAAAGCCTCCGTCGATCGCGGAAATGCTGGACTTGGCGCGAGCTCTCGAAATCCTGGGAACGGACGAGATCTCCCACGAGCAGCGGGACTTGCTGCTGCCGCTGTTGGCAAAGACGGAGGCGGATCGCAAACGGTTGCTGTTGCGTTCTGGCTTTGAGGGACTGGTCGCGGATTCGAAGCGATATCGAGATGAGCTAATGCCACGGGTTGGGACAGCCGAAGTGGGGCCGGGCAGAGTGTCGGTTCCTGGTGCGGAGGCGGTAGCTTGAGACACGCGCGACTGAGTTGCCTTCTCCTGGCCCTGTTGAAACTGGCAGGCGCACAGACGGCGACCGGGCCTAGAGACGTGCGGGGCCTTTCTACACGCTGGACTGAATATTACGCAAGGGTATATCGAGTTCCCGTGGATCTCGTCGATGCGATTATCGACGAAGAGTCAGGCTGGAATCCGTATGCGGCCTCCAAGAAAGGCGCCGTGGGACTGATGCAGCTTATGCCGCAGACAGCCGCCCGTTTTGGCGTTCGAAATCGTTTTCGGCTAGACGAAAACATCCGTGGCGGCGTGGCTTACCTGGCTTGCCTGAACCATGAATTCCAGGGGGACCTCAGATTGGTTACAGCCGCATACTACGTTGGCGAAAATCCAATCCTTCTGAGAAGGCTGGAATATTCTTCGGCCGATGTGCAGGGGTATGTGAACCGAGTGGCTAGGAGGTACCGGGCCCGGCGAAGACGGAAGGCAAAGTTCGACTTGATGGAGCGAAGTGCGCAAGAGGTGGAAGATGAGCATCCCTAAAACGGCATTGGTGTTTTGCTGGTTGTTGTACGCGATGGAAGTTCCTAACGCGCAGATGCCAAACGTGAGCCCGCAGGTGCGCACAAGGGCCACAGCGGACGGGAAGGTCACGGTCGTAGAAATCGCGGCGCATTTTGTAACGGCGATCCGACTTCCGGAAGCGGTGAATGCGGTCGCTGTCGGTGATCCAGCGCTGTTTCAAGTCGAGCATTCGGAGCGCGAACCGGAACTGGTGCTGGTGAAAGCTGTTACCGAACGAATCGCCGAAACCAACTTGCTGATCTCAGGTGTCCACGGTCGCCAATTCAGTTTGCTTCTGGTTAGCCGGGGGATTGGGACGGCTCCCGCCAAGGTGGATTTCCTTGTGCAGTACAAAGCAGCCGGCAGTTTCCTGGTTGAGCCAGCAGTCGTTCCCTTCCCATTGGTTGGGCAGAACGCTCACCTGGTGAAAGCGCAGCCTATTGCGAGTGGCGCCGCGGCGAACGACGCGGACGGACAGCCGTCATTCATCCCGGCTATGTTCGCGATGAGCCCCTCAAATGGAGCGACCTCAAAGTCAGAACCCGTGACGAGCCAATCGGGGCCAAAATCGCTGGATAGCCTGCTATGGCGGCAACAACAGGCCCCTCTCCCTGCCCTGTATGGAGAACGAATGGAAGGAGAGAACGTCAAAGGGGATCGCCTCCGAGCAGGCATCAGCGAAGTGATCGACGGCGGCCAGGAGGTGATTGTGCTGTTCTCGGTCGTAAACACGAGCAAGCACGCGATATTACTCATGCCGCCACAGGTTCAGTTAGGCGGCAAGAACAAGACGGGAAAGATTATTAAGCATGATCGTTGGTCCGCGGCAGAACAGTTAGCTGTTGCGGACTTCCGACTGAGCCGCCGCCGTCTGGGAACCGGAGAGCGGGCGGACGGAGTAGTGGCGTTCGAACGTCCACCATACAAACAGTCGAACGAGACACTGTTCCTGCAGATGGCCGAGTCAGGTGCAGTCGATCGTCCGGCTCTTGCCCCAATCGGCTTTGGAGTCAGCTCACTTCGGCAGGAGGGAGACCATGGAACGCCAAGAAAGGCAAACTAGACAGATCCAAGAGCCCAAGGCCGCTGGCCAAGACCAGCAGCAAGCAACGCCTGCAGAACTAGACCATGATGAACCAGTAACGTCGAGTCCGCTGCAGCGCTTCCGTACTCTTCTGGACAGCGCCCGACCGAACCGGAATCCTGTCGCCACTCGTCGTGAGCTTGGCCGCGACAAGAGCAAGTCTCTGTTCGTGCTTATGGGAGCAAGTGTTGCATTGCTCCTGCTTTTTTTCGCCGTGTTCTCGAGTCCCAAGAATCGCGGTCCCCTACCGGGCGACACCGCGCGTGGCGGCCCTACCCTTGGACGCAAAGTCGCTCCAGGTCAGGAGCAGAATGATCCTGCGAAAACGGTAACGCCCCTGCTCAGTGCGGACGTGAATCGGGGAGACGTCGGCTCCGGTTCACAAGTGACGCCGGAGGAAGTGGGTGGAACCTCGCCTCGTTATAACGGAACACCGAGATTGCCAAGTGGAAACGCAGCCGCGCTGGAAAAGCCCTCACCGGGCAGGCCACGAGGCTCAGGAGAATATGCGCTCAAGAATGTGGATTTCTCCGATCGCGAAGTTGCACAGGCAGCCGCGGTCCCGAATCCACCTCCGCCCCACTCCGCCGAGTCAGATTCCGACCTGAAAAAGCCCTCGATCGTGTTTGTGCGCGCTACACAAAGCGCGACGCCGGCCTTTCAAAGTCCCCGCAATGAAGACAATACCCTGGCAGAGCTTTTGCCCGCGGGCACGAGACTGGTGGCGCGTCTCGAAGCCCCCGTTAGCTCAGCCGTCCCCGCACCCGTGATAGCCGTGGTTGAGTACAACTATGAGCACAATGGCGAGATCGTGTTGCCGGCCGGTGCACGGGTGTTCGGCAAACTCTCCCACGTCACCCCGTCGGGGATTGTGGGTTTTCAGTTCGATCGAGTCGAAACGCCCGATGGGATGGTGGAGAAAATCGATGCTACAGCGATCGATCTCAAATTCGGGCCGCTGAAGGGCGATGTTTCCGGAAGAAACCGGGGAAAAAATTCCCTGGTTCGTTCGGTGACCGGCATCGGGACCGTGGCCGCATACATTGTTGGGGGGCAAGGCACGACCGGATTCAACGGCCCAATTTCGGAAAGTTCATTGCTCCGAGAGCGCCTGGCGGACAACATAGGCATGGCCGGGCAAGATCAGATAAACACGCTGGCAGCGAACCAGTCTATCGTGGTTACTGTGCCAGGCAACACTCGCTTTTACATCGTGGTGGAAAAAGGGTATTCAGATCAACAAGCCGGAAAGCCAGGAGTGCGTCCGGCTGAAGCCAACAGTGCAAGCCTCACCGGAGGCAAGGTCTCCAGCCTCGAAGAACTGCGAGAACTGATGCAGCTCAAGAATGAGCTTAACCAGATGTATTTGCAGACGAGTGCCGACGCAACACCGGCGCAGCAATGAGCAAGAGAACAGTTATGGAACCAAATTGGAAACCCTTGGAGAACAGGCTGGGCGCCGCAAGGTGCGAGGGATTCATGTTCATGGGCCGCGTGAATGGCATCAATCTCTACAAGCACGGAGTCAGTCGCAGTTATCTCTATCTGGATGATGATGGAAACTGCTACATCGCTGGGAGGCACGGGTGCTACCTCGCGACGGACTTCGACCAGGAGCTTTCTAAGTTAGAAAAGTGTTTGAGGCGCTTGGGAGCTACTCTGGAAACGTCCTACGACGAGAATTTCATCGCACAAAAGCAGGAAGTGCTTCGCCAGCACGGGGTTTCCCTGCTGACGATTCAGGTCGAACCGGACGAAGCGACGATTCATTGATCCCCCAGTAACATTTGCCTAATCAGTAGCAGCGCGTATCTGGCATCCGGCGCGAAAATGGGCTAAAGTAGCTATCATAAGGATGGCTAGTTTATGCCGCCCTGGCCAGAGTGGCAGTTCGAATACATGGGGTCCCGGTTCTTGGGCAGGCTCTTAGGCTTCTGGTCGAGTCTGTGGGTTTCTCTCGTCAAAAAGCTGTTTCGGTTGTTGACAACGACAACCAGAAATCGGCGTGAGTCTTCATCCTGCAACTCCAACGGGTACAACTTCCTCGACGAACCTCGACGGTCCGAGACCGAGTTCTCTTTCGCCAGAAAACTTTCCACGATGTCGATCTCCACGTTGTTGATGCTGGTAGTTTGGCGAATAATCACCCTGAAGGCAGTCTGGGTAGCCGCTGGTGAAAGTGGCGATCGTTTTCTAACGGCCATCCTCCTGTTTGTAAGCGCCTCATGGGTAATCTCGTTGGTCTGGATCTGTTTCTCGAAGTCAAGACAAGCAGAGATCCCTGCCTCTGCCGCTACACACCGGCAGCGCAAACCCAGATATGCCAGATCAACTCGCGCAAGAGCGAGTTGATCGCTTCATCACCTGCCACGCAGATCAAGTTGTCGGAACGTAATCTCTACCGAAGCATCCTTGGTAACGTCAGCAGCCTGGCATTGACCTAATCATGGTTGCTTGACCCCGCTCTTCTCTCCCTGAATGCGTGTGCCTTCCGAGGATTTGCTGGCAGTCGTTTGACAGAAATATCTTTTGGCTCTACTTTCCCGCCGCAGTGGTCGTTCCTCAAGCTGGTTTTCGAACGATTAAGGAACGGCGAGCAGGAAGGAGGGCATAGTCGATGAAACTCCAAGCCAATCCGAGGGGAAGGACACTCCTTGCATTCCTCGCGCTTGCGCTCATCACAATTGGGCAGTTCATGTGGGCGCAGAACCTGGGTTCTGCTCCGGCCTCAAACGTAGCAGTTCAAGGGCAAACAGGCGCGCAACCCGAGGGTGCGTTTCTCAACTTCATCAACTGGATCGGTAACGTCATCGCTCCCGTCGGAGCCGGTGGTGCAGTCTTGGGTGCGGTGGTTTCCTGGCTGACCGGACGGGGCTTCGGTCGCTGGCTATTCGCGGCCGCAGCTCTCTTGGCGGTCTCCGGCGTCACCCGACTCATCGAGTTCTGGGTCACGAACGGAACGGGCGGGGTGACATAACCAAGCACAACAAACTCGCAAGTTTAATGCGCAGGCAGCCCGCAGACTCGATCAAGGAGGGCGACGGCTGCCTGCAGAATTCAACCGAAATCGAACCTTCAAGGCTTAGGCGTATGCCAACACCGCAACTGCTGAACGACATCATCTCGCTCTTGCTGTTGCTAGCGCCGTCCGCGGCGCTGGTTTCACTGGTGCTGGCTGGAGTGACCCTGCGACGCGAGGGAGGAACGGTGTTCGCTATCGGTGGCGGATTCACGAAGTGGATGTTCTGGGCGGTCGTGTTTCTCACTCTACAGCCGCTGTTGACCTGGTTTTCTTCGTTCGGAATCAGTATGCCCTTGCCAGGAGGCGGAATTAGCACGCCATGGCTAGCCAGCATTCAGTCGGATGTCGCATTGTTTGTCAGTAATTTTGTCGTAGGGCGGATCGTGCCGACCCTCGCCGCATTCTTTGTACTGCGAGCAATCCTTGACACGGCGTCTGGTGAACACCCGTTGCCGTCGCTCATTGCCGCGATGTTCTTACTGGGAACGCAGACCACCTTCAACCTGATCCAGAGCTACAACACTCAGACTAAGTACGCCACGGCCGATGTGCTCGACAGCCTGTGGAATCACCTGGCTGGAACGGTCATGCCGATCGCAGCGGTCCTCGCTCTGGTGGGAGCGATCTTGAACTTCGCGACGCGCAAACCGTTCATGCGTCTGGTTGCGGTCGCGCTCGCCCTGCTGTGTGTTTCTGGAATCTGGAAACTTGTAGTCGCGATGGTGTCGTAGGAGCAGAAGATGAACTTCTCTCAAATGTCGTTCGACAACGGGATCTTGCATCTCGCGAACTGGGTAGGAAACGTCATCATGCCGACGATCGCGGCTGGATTCATCATCATGGTGATCCTCCAGTTTTCGAAGGGGCAGGAATTCTCCCACGGCATGTATGGAGCTTTGGCATGTTTGATGGTTTCGGGCCTTACACGCGCTCTCGAGAGATTCGCATCCCAGGCGGCGTGGAATAACCCGGACGTCTACTGGATGGCCCTGACGACGCTGATTAACTGGGTAGGAAACGTGATCTTGCCGGTGTATGCCGCGGCCCAAGTGGCTTTAGGAGCATTGCGGATCGGAATGTTCTCGTACATCCATCCGACAAGCAGCTGGATGCGGCATTTCTTTGTGGCTGGACTCTGCTTGATGGTGTCGGGACTGTTGCGGCTGGCAGAGTTCTTCGTGAGCCACGGCACTGCAGGAGTGCCTTAAAAGGAGAAGACGACCATGGCTTTGGACGTAACGCCAGTCTATCGAAATCTCCGGACGCGAGTAACTTTCGCTGGGCTCGAAGCAGAGGACCTGTTTGCGATCCTGGCCGTGGCCGTCGTGACGAATATCTTCGGGAGATTCTTGAATCGGGAGATGTTCGGTTTGCCCATGAACATCGTGCTTCAGTACATCGTCCCGATTATGAGCGTCCCGGCTCTGATGCTGTTCAAGTACGGCAAACAGCGTGGATACCTCTTGGATTGGGTGATGTTTCACACGAAACCGCACGTCTATTCGGCGCTTGAGCGGGACCGGGAACTAACGCGCGAGTACATCAAGGAATGAGGAAACGAAGATGCCGCTCACGGGCCAAGAGTACGACAGGTCGCTCGGCCAACCACCTTTGTGTGAGCAACTGAAGGTGCGAGACATCACCGATGATCTGTTCATCCAGGTGAACGGCTCCTTCGTGGCCGGCTACACAGTAAGCGGGATCAACTCATATTACGCGAGCGACGAAGAACGTAACCGCACGAAGTTATCGCTCGAAGCGCTGGTTCGGTCACTGCCCGAGCGCTCCATGCGGATGCAGGCCCGTTTTGAGATCTCGGAGGGGGTTAGGGATTTGCTTGGACGCTACAACCGCGAGCAGCGGAACCCAAGTCCAGTTTTGCAAGCGCTGGACCGACAACAGGCGGATGCTTGGTCGAAAAAGGATGCCGAAGGCTTGTACCTTCGCCATTTCCTGCACTTCTACTTCAATTGGGACCCGAGGATCCATCACCAGTCTTCCGAACTCGAGTGGAAGAAGAAGATGCGCGGCAGCAGTCTCAGCATGTCAGCGACTAAATGTATCGAACGAGGTCGTCGCGAACATGAAGACCTGGTCGCTGAGTTCCGTAGCTTGATGTCAGGAGTAGAGGCAACGCTTCAATCGACCGGGATGACGCTCTCGCGAATGTCGGGTGATGATCTCTTCCTCGAAATTAAGAGGGCGCTCCATCCGCTCGGGATCGATCGAGCCCCTTATCGACGTTCGGACACGTCGATTACTTACGAAAGCGCCCGAAGCCAAATAGCAAACGTAAACATCGAAGACGAACTCGATGAGTACCTGAAAATCGGGGGTCTGCTCTATTCGTTCATTAGTTTGAAAGACCTGCCGGACGCCACCTTTCCGGGCGTATTACGGGAACTCGTCGTCATCGACTTCCCGATTGCGGTCATCGCCGAGACTGTTCTTCCGGACCAGGCAAAGTCGGTGAAGCAATACAAGAGCCGGCTGCGAAAAATGACAGCCGCTCAGAAAGACATTCACGGCGGCTTCCGGCTGAATGTTGACGCGCAAGTAGCGGAACATCAGCTGATCAAGGTATTGCAGGATCTGATCGCAAGCTCGCTGAAGTCCTGTCAGATGAGCCTGACCATCGCGATCCGGACTTCACGCCCGGCATGCAACCGTATGGAAACTGAGCAAGCGGAACGCATTCTTGCTGACCGCCGCCAGCGAGTTCTCCATGCCATCGGCCGAATGAATGGCGCTCGCGGCATTCCAGAAACGCTTGCGCAAAAGCGATTCTTCTTTTCGAGTTTGCCCGGGCAAGGTGAAACCAACAAACGGGAACTCGACGTCCTCACTCTGCACGCCGCGGATCTGTTGCCGGTAGAAATGCCCTGGAGTGGCACACCAAACTCACCCTTGATGTTGCTCGAGACACCCTATCGTCAACTCATACCATTTTCACTATTCGACTCAACTCTGGGTGACGCCAACCTGCTGATTATGGCCAAGAGCGGGGCTGGAAAGACCTTCATGACTCAAGGATTTCTGCTGATGATGGCCCGCGCGAAGCCACTGATTTCCGTCCTGGAGAGGGGCGATTCGTACGAACCGCTGGTCCAACTGATGGGCGGGCGTGTCATCAACGTGGACCTCGATGGCAGGGAGACGTTGAATCCCTGGGATCTGCCGGCAGGAGAAACCACACCAACCAACGAAAAGACGGCTTTTCTCAAGAACCTTACACGTCACATGATCGGCGAGAGTCCTGGAGCCGATACTGCATTGCTCGACAACGTCCTGAGCGACGCGATCCCAAAGGTGTACAAGCGTTGCGCCATCCGCTATTCGAATCCAATCCCGACGTTCAATGACTTGCGTGAGGAACTAGCCAATTGGCGGGACGCCGAGAAGATGCAGCGCACTATGGACGAAGCGCGTCTTGCCGCGATCAAGTTGCGCTCGTGGACGGGAGAGAGTGGCATCTACGCAAACCTCTTCGACAGACCGACTACGATGCAACTGGACAGCGATTGGCTCTTCTTCAACGTCGAAGGTCTCAGCTCCGATCCGAGGCTCGAAACAGCAATGAGCATGCTGGTCGCGAGCGCGATGGCTTCGCGAGCCACTGGAAAGACCGGACGACCCAGCATCACCGTTCTGGACGAGTGCTGGTTTCTGTTGGACTCCCCGGCGTTGGCGCCCGAAGTTGTGCAGCTTTTCCGGACGGCCCGCAAGCGGAACTCGAGCGTCTGGGGTATCAGCCAGACTGTCGAAGATTTTGTTGGGACCGAGTCCCAGCCCCGCCTGCACGGGCCGGGCATCCTGAAGAATGCAAGTACGAAGATCATCGGTCAGCAACCGGGCGATGTCAGGGCGCTGGTAAATCACCTCTCTCTGAACCCAGTGGCAGTAGGCCAAGTCAAGGAGTTCGGCGCGCCGCATAAAGGCCGAAGTGCGGATGTATTGCTGGTCATCGGGGAGAAAGCGGAGACGACGCAGACGATACGCATCGTGCCCACGCCACTCTGTTATTGGATCTGCACTACGTTCCCGCGCGAAAGGAAATACCGCACCTGGTTTCTAAGCAAATCTGTCAGCCGCTCATTGCTCGAATGCTATCAAGATCTCGCCCAGCGGTTTCCGCTAGGACTCGCGGACCTAGCCCCCCTGCCCGAGGAATTGTCGGGCGAAGTTGCGGCAACAACTGGCGAACGGAAGGAAAGACAGGTAGCCGAGGCAAATGCGTGATGAGCCTTGGGGATGATCAGAGCGCAACCCGGAGTTGGACCAGTTCGGTTGGTGATCAGGAGGCATGAAATGCACTGCTTGCTATACGCCGTTTTATTTTCGGCATTCGCGTGGATAGTTCTGATCGTGAATGGTCGCCGCCGTCTGCTCGCCTTGACGCTGGTCGGTGTCATGGTGCTCACGTTGGTGGTGATTCCGCCGCAAGCGAAGGCCCAGGCCCAAGAGGGGATTATCCAAGCGATTCAAGCGGTGCTGAAGGTGCTCAACTCGCTGATTCTGCCGGTAGTGAACAGCATCCACGGCACTCGCAGTGCGAACAGCAATTTCTACCAAACCACCGTCTGGCCGGTGCCGTCAATCAACCAATCCAATTCGCTGGTGCTGCAAATGATAGGTCAGTATCGCAATCTCATGTCGGGCATTCTAAAAATCAACCTGCGGAGCGCCACACTGCCAGCGCCACAGTTGATGGAAGGCTTGATACGAGATCACCAGGTGAACAATTTTGGCGGCCTGACGCAATCTTTCAGCAGCACATATCGGACGATTCCTGCGCCAACCGACGCAAATCAGGCCGATCGAGACATGTCGGATTTTGACGATGCCCTGACCCTCGACAGTTTGAAGACGCTCAAAGTAGCGGACGGCGCGACCGATCTGGAACTGCAAGCGGCGGACTCGATTGAGAGTGCGGCCAGCCAGGCAGTCCCAGGATCAACCCCGTTCCTAACAGCGACCGCTACGTCATCCAGCATTCGAAGTCAGGCGCTGACGCAAAAGATGTTGGCCGCGGAACTACGCCAGGAAGCCGCACGCATCGCGCACCAGAACGGACTGCGGAAGCGGGGGGCGATGTTCACTACACAACTGAGAGGCTTCATCATTAACCTCTCGCAACACAACTGATTGCAGGAGGAAGAGTCTTATGACAAGCATTTCGGCAGCTCTGAAGCGGAGTACCTCTTGGGTGTGGAGGCGGAGACTCCGCATCATCCTCCTCTTCGTCGTTCTGGTTCTGACTGCCCCATGGCCAGCCAGGGGGCAAGCGCTCAGCCCCTGCTGTGCAATTCTCGCAGCGGGTCTTTCAAGCATTGCCAACTCACTGAAAACCATTGCTAGTTCCCTGAACGCGATTCTCGGTGTGGATCAGGGGATGCTGCGATTTGAGCAGACGGTGGTGTGGCCAACCAGTGCCATAACTCAGGCGCAAGCTCTGGTCGGAAGCCAGCAAGGCATCTTCGCGCGAATTCAGGCTCTGCTCCACATCCCGGTGAACAGCGCAACCCAACCGAATCCGCAACAGCTTGAGATAACCCTTCTTTCGCGCAATCCGGGTCTGATCCCCCAAACCTCTTCAAAGTACACGGCTCTGTACGGGCCAGTCCCAACAACAACGGATGCGTCACCCCAAGTGAGGGACCTCGTTGATATGACGGACGCAGCCGCCCAGGATGCGATGAAACGGGCAATCCAAATCGATGCGTTATCAGACCTGGAGATTCAGGCGGCCGGCCAAATCAACCAAAGCATCCAGACTGCGGCCCCCGGCAGTGCGCCCATTGTTGAAGCGCAGGCGGACGCATGGCTGGTGCGGGCCAATGCCTACACCCAAGCCGCGACAGCAGACTTAATGAGGTTGCGAGCCATCGATCTTGCCAATTCAAGTGCGGACATAAAAATGGGAGCGACGAATACCGCCAACCTCCGCCAGCAATTGATGAACCTGCTGCAGCACAACTGAGAACGCTGGGAGCGAGTTTATGCCAAGTTTTTACTTCGAGCAGGTGCTTCAAACGGCGCTCAATGGCATCGACCAGAACGTCACCGGGCCAGTATTGCAACTCGCCGGCGTGATCCTCATCCTCAGTCTGCTGTACGCAGTCTACGAAGCCTATAGCAATGGCGGCGACGTACGAGCGCTTGGAGTAGCGGGGATCAAGTACCTGGTCCTCGGCTTGGTCTTCATCAATTACCAGCAGGCATTCCGGTCCGTGAACGAGATGTTCAACGGCGTTGCCGACTGCATCTACAACACCAATGGCATTGGAGATGTGATTCAGAACTGGCTGAATTCTGTAAGCGCCTACGTGGGCCAGCAGGGGCTATCCAGCTTTTGGACACTTGTAACCGGAGCCATCTCCGGACTTCTGGACGTGCTCTTGATCCTGATTGGGCTGGTCATTCTACCGGTCAGCTACACCTTGTTTACGCTCGCCTATGTCCTGTACGGATCAATCCTTTATCTAGTGGGGCCTTTCGTACTGGCCTTGTGGCCAAGCAAGTCGATGGGGCAGCTGTCGCGGACCTACTTTGTGAATCTGATGATCTTTCAGAGTTGGGGCCTGCTTTATGCGATTCTCCAGGTACTAATCACCGCACTACAGATGAACAGCGTGAACGCCGTACTGGGGGGAAATGGCGTCCTCAACGCGTTCGTGGGCTCGAGCCAAATGATCCTTTTGGGAGCGGTGAGCGTTTTGTTCTCCATAGCGATCATGCTGATTCCGTTCATCGCGAGTCGACTAGTTCGGGGCGAGGTAGGCAGCACTGTCTTTGCCTTGGTCTCGGCGACGGGATTTTATGCGGATGCCACTGCCAAAACACTTCTTGCTTCCGGTTCCGCCTCACAAGCCTCGTCCTCTGGCCCTCCCCAGGCGATGTCGGACCCCGGTTCACCCTCCGCTGGTGGGTCGGGTTCGGCTGGTGGTCCAAGGGCAGGCGGAGATGGGAACGCGCGTGGCGGCGGGTTGGCGGAATCGAAACCTCCAATACCGCCAAGTTCAGATGTAGCAGCCGGTAATGCAGTCTCTCCGGGCGGGATTGGAGCATCCGGAGCCGTCCTCGCTGTGTGAGGAATGAAGGCGAGTGTGGGTCGAACACAAATGGATTGGGTGCGATGAGAACAATGGCTGAGTCGAGAACCGTTCCAGAAATCACCGCGTACACGAGGTACTACGAGCACGATGGCATGCTTCGGGCCTACGCCAATCGTGCCATGTTCCTTGCACTGCTTTTTGGCGTGATTGCTTGCGGATCGTTGGGGTTCGCCATCTACGTTCGTATCCAGCCTCCTACGATCATCCGAGTCGACAAAGACGGGACCGCCACGGCGGTCGGCGCACGAACCGTAACCGATCCGACATCGAAGCTTGAATTGATGCTATCGGCAGCAGCGGCAACAGGCGGCGCAGCCTCGGATTCAACAGCCCCCAGCGATCTCGAAGGAAGGTCCGTGCTACGGCGATTTCTCCAGCACTACCTGTCTTACACGCCCGATTCCGTCACACGTAACTTTGCCGAGTCCCTCAACATGATGACCGGCAACCTGCGCAAGCTAACCATGGACAAACTGCGTGACGACGACACTATTGGAAAGATCCAGCAGGACCAGATCATCTCGGACTTCCGAATTCGGTCCATCGAACGATCCAAGGATGCCCCGTGGAGTTACGTGGTATTTGCCGTGAAAGAGATTCACAGAATCAAAAACGGGACCGAAGTGACCGACCGGATCGTTGGCCAGTACAACCTGCGCCTGATGGAAGAACGCCGCACGGAGCTGAACCCGAGCGGCCTGTTGATAGCCGACTATTCCGAACAACAGATGGTGGGGGACCGGGACAACAGTCTTCTACAGCGCAGTGAACTGGACAAGTGAAATCACGGATGTCGGAAGAGGACCAAGATGGCGACCATGATTGCATCTCCGCCCGATGAAAAAACAAGCCAAGCGAGCAACCGTCCGGCGGGCAGGGGGAATCGGCGCGCACGGTCCACTGGAGAAGACGAAACCATGTCTGGGGCGCGCTTCTTCTTGCCTAAGTCGGGCGCCAACGGCCACGCTCCAGAACTGGGCCGGGAGTTTTCGAACGAAGGTGAAGCTCGGGTTGAGGCCCTCAAGCTGGGCGTGACCTATTACAGCCTGCAAGAGTGGCGCCCTGTGGCAGATTTTGCCGGCAAGAATCCGGAACTGAAGCGGGAATCGGTCACAAGGAAAGGAACCGGGTGAGGGACCGGGAGTAGTTCTTGGCATTCATAGCACACGGTTTCATCACAGACGTTGGTCTGTAGTGAGCGATCCACAAGCTGATTGTGGATGAGTGCTGGTCCGGTTCTTTCGCGAACCTGGCCGGAAACCTGAAACGTTTTCGACCAGGACAGCGAAGAGAGCCGCGCAAGCGCCCTCCAGTCTGTGCTGGTTCCAGACAGAAAAGGAGGAAGAGAAATGGTGAAGCAACGGTTCCTGACACACTTCAAGCCGTGGCTCTTCGCCGTAAGTAAAGTCGTCGGGCTCATAGTCGGGTATCAACTCTTCGATGAGACTCGCGCGTACCTTCAATATGCGCCCCTCAACATCGTTGATGTTGTGGTGGCGGCAACAGTTGCTCTCCTCGCGATCGGCCTGCTCTGTGGGCTGTGGGCATGGGGAGAGTGGTGCTGGTTCAAACTGCGCAGTCTTCGGCGGTTTTGTAGCGAGCTGAAACAAGCTTTCAACAATCGCCGGCGTCCGCGAACAGTCAGAACCTCACGATCCGTAGCGGGAACGATGGTCTAACAACAAACAACTCGTGCAGGCCTGGCGCTTCGCTGCTTGGCCGAAACCTTTTTCACCGTTTTCGGCAATGGGCAGCGAGGAGACTGGCACGAGCGACCTCCTTTTTTGTCCATTGCCCGACAGATAAGGAGATCAGAGATGCCAAACGTTATGGAGTACAGCACGATGCCGATCTTCGCGCTCGAGCTTGATCGCGACGGTCATTTGTCGAAGAAAACCATGAAACTCGCCCGAGAAGAGCAGCTCACGAACACTCTGCTGCAGGGATTTTATCCAGGTATCCGGGTGGCAACAGTTGACGTGCCCACGGAGCCCCTGGACGCCTGTGAGCAAGCGATCGTCGAACAGGCTCTCACCCGGGTCGAAGTCGATGGGATTCGTTACAGCCTTGTTGGAGCCAGTGGCAGTGCGAAGAAAGGAAAGTTCTACGCAGTCGAGACGAAGTACGAGAAACGGCTGGCGGAGAGGTTCCGCTTTTCACCGCAGGCGGCCATGACCTATTTCGGGATTCTGGTGTCCTCGTGCAAAGTGATGATCGAGGTACCGGACTGCCGATTGTTGGTGGTAGAGGATCGTCAGCTTGGCACCAACGATTGCCGGGGATGGATCTCTCGGTCCCTTTTCAAGAGGCTCCAGGCAAAGCACCGCGACGACCTCATAGCTCACGAAATGCAGAAACTCTGGGCGAACCGGAAGCAACACCATCCATGTGAACAAGAGGATTACCAACTGAATCGCGAAGAACAAGCGACACTCGCAGAGCGCGCACGTTCGAAAATCGACCACAAGGTTCTGCGTGGCGGTCGCTTCTACCAATTCCGCTTAGCGTTCGACAAAGCTCAGGCGAAAGGCTCCTTCAAGGTCATGGCGGATGAGCTAGCCGAGGAACTCGAGGCTGACATCATCATGCCGAAATCGTCAGTCAAACCCAAGTACCAAGGAGGAGTGTTACGGACGATCAGGTCGATGCTCGGAGATCGGCAGGCTCACGCTTTCCGTGGACCGGTGTTGATCGGCATTCGTGATTTTTCCCGTGATCTCGAATTCCAATCGAGCTACACATTGGTCGAACACGCACCCGACGACTCCATTGAGCTTGAGATCAAGCCGTACGCTCTCAGGCAGATCGAGAAGCTGCGGAAGGCCTGGGAGGAAAACAACTTCACGGAACTGTTCGAGCTGCTCGGCACACAGGAAGCTCAGAGTGTGCTCGATGTCGGCGAAGACGCTAATCCCGAATACACCAGCAGCGAATACACCGTCGCCGATGGTGCACTTGTTGCCGATGGCACCGGCTACATGCTCAAGCATCCGTTCGTGAACCATCACCTGCAGAAAGTACTGGCTCGATGGGCGTACCGCCTCTGCACCAGCGGCGGCTTTCGTCTTCCCGGTTTCGCGCTGGCAGACGATGGCTACCTGGTGCTCGACCGCGGACAGGTGTTCTGCAGTTCGGACTGGATTCCGAATGACCGTGGCATCGCTTCTGTTCCATCCCGCAACGGTCTGATCGTTCGCTATCCAATCCGCATGAAGGAGGATCTGTTGCCCTTCGAGAACCTCCCCGTCGACGAGGTGCTCAGCCTGTTATCTGCCGATCTCGAAAAGCGCGGCTGCCATATGTCAGACCAGCAAGCCGCGGCGGTGGTGGATCAGCAACTGCGACTGAAAGGCACGTTGACTTTGCATTCGGAAGCGGCTGCACGCAATGGCGGCGACTTCGACTTCGACCAAGTATGCGTGGTGGAAGGAGACAAGTTTCCGCGATTTGTCCGAGACCGGATCATGTACCAGGAACAGCACTCGGCCCAAAAGAACAAAGCTCCGAAACCGCCGAGTCCCTGGTGGAACTTGCCACAGGTTGCAATGCAGGCGCGAGGAAATCAGATCGGCTCTATTACCGATCTGAAGACATCATGTCTGGCAAACGGAAGGGACGACTTGGCGCGGCAACTGGTGGACCAACTTCAGAACGCGCTCGACCAACTGAAGCATGGCACTCAGCCCGACCAGGATGTCATTCGCAACGTCCGAAATGAAGTTAGCAAAGCGCCTTGGCTGAAGCTCAAGCAGAAGCAGCGCATCGCGGACATGGACGAGCATCTGCCCGTCACCGAACGCGACAAGATCGGGAAGTTGTACAACTTTCTGCGCAAAGAGCTTGGCCGGTACTTCTCAGACGCCGCGGTGGCACCTCTCAGCGACTTCCGCGGACTCATCGGAGGTGGAGAGTTCACTCCGGAAATCTTCGCGGAGTGCTCCACCATCAACAAGTATTACGCCAACGTAGTGACTCAGATCCTTAGTCGGCGGAGAGAACTCTGGAACGAACTGGAAAAGGCGAATGCCGCAGTCGAGGCAAAGCAGGATGATGCCGAGGCGCGGAAAGAACTGTTGTTCCGGCGCAACCAGGCTTCTGCCGCCTACTCGGTTTTTGAGCAACGCTCAAAAGAAGAGCTGAGGGCCTTGATTGACCAAGTGCGAGTCTGGGCCCAAGGCAAGAATGGGACACGGTTGGCCTATCTGTCTGCCTTGCACGCAATCGTGTGTCGAGACAGACGGCCAGACCCGGAACACGGGTTTGTACCCGGAACAGGGTCGATTGTGTTCTACGCCTTCCCGCAAGAAGTCGTGGACCAAATAGCCGCACGAACTGGAGGTCGTCCCGTCAGCGTGGAGATTCCCAGTCTCCGCGACGGCGAAGTGGAAATCGACCGTGAGGGGCGAATCTTCCTGGTTAGCCACTTTACCAACGGCGATGGTCAAGTGCATGAACGCCTGATCTTTCTGGCCCAAGTGACCAGGAAAGGTGAGGTCTTTCGTGAGCGGGACGCGCAGGGCTCGCCCATTATTGCTGAGCGAGTTCGTCCGTTTCCAATCGAGGCCGGAAGGAGCGAAGTAGAGGGCGGGATGGTCACATTTCCCGGAACCCAGCGGCGACCCGAAGTCCCAAAGGGGAGAGTCGCACTGCCGGGATCACCCAACTAACACAACGGTCCAGGAGGTTACCTCGAAACCTCCTGAGCCACAACCGCAAGAGGAGCAACCTTATGAAACGCCTCTGGAGCATCCTTACTATTACGGCGCTGGTCACAGCAACGATACCGGTACTCGGACAAAAGATTGAACGTGAAACGAATGACGGCAGTCAAATCGTGCACCTCAAGACCGCTCTCAATCACCTGACTGTGATCGAGCTTCGCGAGCCCGTCATTCAGGTCGCGACGGGCAGTCAATCCTTCAAGGTCGAGTGGCGGGAGAACAAGGTCTTTGTTCAGCCAAACGAGCCCGATGTCTCCACAAATCTATTCATCTGGACGACATCGCAACGGCTGAACTATGAGTTGGAGCCAGCCGGTGCGGTGGTCTCAATGGACTTCGCGGTTGATCAGATGTTCGTCCCAGTCACTACACCAAAACCCGCCAGCGTTGAGCCGCCACAACACTCACCCTCAGAAGTGTTGCTGGCAGGAAAACCTGTGAAGCTGGAGTCAGCCAAGCCCACCAAGAAACCAGTCGAAGTTCTCATTCGCGATCTCTATGAGGGGGACGGCCGGGTGTTGGTCCGGTACGCAGTTCGCAACCGAGGCACCCGCGACTACGACGTTACCACCCCTAAGGTGTATCTGCTGCCTGGAGCGCGCTACCCCCAATCCCTCTACAGCCTGGTGGACTCGCAATTGGGGGACCAGGAAGCAGCGCGATTGACGATCAAACAAGAGACTCCAGTCCCAGTTCTCGAAGGCCACGTGCAGTCGTCTCATCTTGCACCGGGACAGGAATCCGTGGGCGTCGTGGCGGTGCGCCTGCCGGCGAGCACGGAGCCAACAGTGTTGCGTTTTCAATTTGCGGACGACGACCGGGAGCGGATCGCAGCTTTCCTGGTGCGTTAGGCCATGGCTGAGCAGATTACAGCCAGGGAGGTTTACGTGATGCTCCGGGATGACCTCCAGAAACGGCCCGACATCGGGTTTCGCAGGACCGTAGCGGATCACCTGCTGGAGCCGCTAAGCCCTTTCGATGCGAATGCGGTTCGGAGACCACAACGATGGTTCGTGCTCTCCTCGATCGTCTCGTTGGCGGCTGTCGGATCCGTTGTCTATTTCAACTTTTGGAACTAGCGCGTAAGGAAATACAACCGTGCTGCGCAGACTTGAAGCTTTCGTTTTTTCTTTGCCATGATGCTAGCCGTGACATTGGAAGGCGCATGTGTGTACTGGATGTGCGGACGCCCGTGCGCCACAACTGAGGGTTCACTCAACTTCGTGGGTGAATGGACCGGCCTCGCCCTGCCGCAAGGCTGGTTGTTGGGTGCGTTGCTCGTGCTCATTTACCGTGTAACCGCCATGTTCATCCCGCCGAGGCGCTGGACAGACAACGAGTTCCTGCAAAATCGGCGGGCGTTCCTGCGTTTGTGGCGTTGGGCAATGGCACTGACTGCAATGCAAGGACTCGCGCTCTTCCTTGGGCGTGCGGCGGGCGCGTTATGATGCGGGATTCCTATGCCGACCGTCACCACCATCCCCCTCTCCTGGAAAGTGCTGAAGTCGTAGTGTCCATGGTTCTCGTGTCGGCGTGCTGGTTTGCTTGGTACGTCGCACGCGAGCGGTACTATCTCACGAGCCGCCAACTAGCGGAACTGGCTGCCTACCTTATTATTGTCGCCCTGGCCGTAGTTGGAGGGACGATTCTGTGGGTTACACGACGCTCCCGTCGCGAAAATCAATGGCCCCATCCTCCTGTTCGCATATCCCGGAAACGCGACGAACGAATCGTCAAAGAAGCCTGGCGACAGAATGCAGTTGTTCTGGGTTACGACATTCACGGTCAGCCTTGGCTCTGGCCTGACCGCGTGCGCGTCATGCAAGCCATCGTGCTGGGTATGACCGGGACCGGCAAGACAACGCTATTGCGGAACATCATCTCGCAAGATCTCGCACGCGTTGTTGGCCTCCCGGACGAGCCGCGCCGGTTGCCGATGGTCATCTTCGACGGTAAAGGCGACCTTGAGTTCTTCCATGACCTGTTGCCGCACGTGCATCGGGCCGGCCGGCTGCACCAGTTGAGGCTGCTGAACCCCGCGCGCCCGGATCTCTCCGTTCGCTACAACCCGTTCCAGTGCGCCGATGACGAGTACATGCCGATAGTCAGCATGATCTTTGGGTCATTCAATTTGCGTAAGGAATTCTTCGCCAAGCACCAATTGAACTACCTGGCGGACATCGTGCGGGTGCTCTTCTACACAGGGCTGAAGTTCAACTTCTACGACGTACTCGTCATGGCAATGGACGAGCGGGTCATGAAGGAGCAGGTCGAGAAGGCTCGCGAGCGGATCGCCGGGGACTCGTCGCTTCCCACGCAGCGCCGCCTCAACTTTGAAATGTCGGTTAGGAACCTCTACACCTCACTCACGGATCGGGAGCGTGTGCAGAAGATCCAGGGGCTGCTCAACGAATGCATGACATTTCTCGACGACCAGCTCAGCGTTTTGACTGGCCCGTACGAGCGCTTGCTGTCGCTCGACGATGTGATCGATCAGGAACTCATCCTGGTTGTCTCCTTAAACATCAACAAGAACCCTGAGCCCATGCGCTCCCTGGGGAAGATGCTCCTGCAAAACCTGCAACTGGTCATAGGGAAAAGGTACGAAAGCGAGGAACAAAGGCTGCGCGCCAACCGGCCGATGTTCAGCATAGTGCTGGACGAGTTTGCTCCGTTCGGATACCGGAACTTTGCTCAAATCCTGCAGACCGCGCGTGGAACGAACACGGCCTTCCTGTTCTCCATGCAAAGCCTGCCGCAACTAATGCAAGTCGACAGAGGATTCAAGGAGGATGTCTCATCGGCGCCGAACACAACGATGACCTTGCGGACACGAGACGAAGAAACAACGCGCTATTTCCTGCGCGCTTCGTCCGAACACCGGGTCATGCGGCGCAGCGTGTCGATGCAACGGTGGAGATTGTTTGGCTATGAGAAGTACCAGCAAACGGACGGCGCAGTCGAACGGGAGGACACGGAGACGCGGGCCTTGGACGAGCACATCAAGAACCTTCCCAAGGCACAAATGGAAATCCTGATGACCGACGACGCGCGGGGCACCCTGCACAGCTTGCTGCACGTGCGGGCGCCAGAGGACGTCACTGTGCCGAGGTTCAAACCGCAGCTCTATCCAACCTTGCGCCAGTCCCGCGAGGAATCAGGCGGAGCAAACCTGAGATTCAAGACGCCGGAACTGGCGGCCGTCGGGCGGTCGGGGCGCCGCAGTTCGGTTGTGAGCAGAAGACTGACAGCCCTCGGCATTCTGTTGCTTGGCTTGAGTGCCGTTTGCACGGCGAGCCCGCATCCGACGGTGAAACCACGCGCGTCTTCGCAGGCGGAGCCGCAAGCACAAGCCGCGCTGGCACCATACCAACGACAAGGGACGTGGTACGAGTTCATGTTGAAGCAATTCAATCCGGACAATCTCGACTACGGCAGTTGGATCGAGCAACAGCGCCGGGCCTTCATCGATGCGCGTGCTAAGAACCCGTACTTTCAATACAGCCTGTGCACGACCATTGGGCTACTACTGATGACAACCGTTTGCGCGAAACTGTGGATCGACCACCGGCGGGAAATGTGGATCACTGCCGAAATGATGGCAGATATCTATAACCAGGACGCTTACTCACGGCGAGTCGCCCGGGAAGCCATCGAGAGGTACAACACCCATATCGAACGCTGCAACCGTGCAATCGAGGCTGCGGAGCATGGCGAAGCCGTGTCAGGAGCTGACTCCGAGATCGAACAGTTGAGAAACGCATTGGTGCGGGTTGCCGGTGAGCGAGACATGGCATCGAGAGAGAGGGATACTGCGCGGGAAGACCTTCAGAAAAAATCAGAGATATTAGCTGAAATGTCGGTTCGCCTGGACGCGTTGACGAGCAAGGCCAGCACAACAAGCAGCGCCAAACAACCATCTGACCTGCGCGACGCGGATCCCAAGTTGGTGACCCATATCAACAATTTGCAGGAGCAGTTGTACGCCGAGCGTCACACCAACCGAAAACTGAAGGGCGTGTAGAAGTATGCTGGTAGCGGTCACAGGTTTCGGCAGAGTGTGGCGGCACAGGTTCGGAAAGGACCCGGACGATGCTCGGCGTTTTGCTCGGGCGGTCTACTACAACACCACGGGCGTTGTCGTAGATGGCAACGTACGCCAACGGCCTCAGATTTGTGGCTATGCTCGATTCGACGCGGTCGGCGGGTTCAATCCAAACTTCCCCACTCGGATGATCAATCGTGTATTCGAGTGCGCGGAGCCGTCCGTGTGGATGGGATACAACAAACTGTTGTTCAAGCGCATGGTGACGGTCGGTGAACGTCCCGCCTGCTTCCTTGTAGTGGTCCGACCGGAACTGACTGGTACGCTGACCGTGGGAACGGCGGCGTGGAGATCGCCAGACACGTGGCTCCTCTCGTTCAGCGAGTGCGCACGACAGCAGGAATGTATGTTGCTGATGCGAGCATACAGCTGGATTAGAAGTCAGCTCGGTCGATTCGTGCTCGAACCTTCGGAGCGGCAACCTTGGATGGCACGACTTGTACTTAGCGTCAGTGAGTAAATGGGGTCGGACCGTGCGGTATTGGAAAGGATCAATCGCGTTAAGCACCACGCACGACTACCCGCTCCTGCGCCAGGTGTTGCATTCGGGTTTCATCACACACAGCCAACTATTCCAGTTCATGAGACTGGATCACTACACGTCGTCGCGCAACGCTTTCAACAACCGTGTACTCCGGTTGGTCAAGCACGGACTGCTCATCCGGCACGAACTGCCGTTCATCAATCGCGAGGCTGTCTACTCAGTCTCGGAGGTGGCAGCATCAGAGATGGCAGGCAAAGGAGAATGCTATGCACGGCCAATCGACCATCTCAAGTCCAGCGACGGACAAGGCCATCTTCACCACTGTCTCGATTTGAACGAGATTCATTTGGCATTGAAGCGAACCGGCACGCTGGTTTACTGGACACCCGAGACGGAGATCCGCTCCCGAAATGATCTGACCACCGCCGGGTATTGGAAGTATTACGACGCGGTTGTGGTGGTCCGTCTTGCCGGACAAGACTACAGGTTCGCGCTGGAGTACGAACGAACACCCAAAGCAGCACGCCAATACTTGAACGTGCGGCAGCGGATTGAACAGGAGACTTCGGTCGCGCACTTTCTTTACCTGATGCCGAACTACGATCTCCTTTGGTTCGTTGCTGACAAGCTGTCGGAGTGTAGGCGCTGGGTTCACTTTGGGCTACTCAAGGATTTTCTTCAGCTAACCATGGCTCTGCCAGTGAGAAGGAACGGGTCCCCCGTCTCCATGCCGCTGACTTCCGTCCTGACTCATGGGCGGCTAGTGCAAACGACAGGTACTCTCTGGGAAAGCACTGCCGTGTGATTGCGGTGTCTTTGGCGTGTGTTTGCTGTGTGGCGGCACGCCCTATTCCTTCAGAAATAATGACTTGCCGCTTGACTATACGTCGCAGATGGACCATTTGAGAGACGCAGCGTTTGTGGCTACCGTGGGAATCAACTTCCCCATTGCCGACCAACCGAGAACTGAACCAAGTCCCCCGTTAAGGATCCGGGCTTCGGATCACATCGGCTCGAAACAGTCTTGTTAATCGGGGACCTGAGAGCAGTTATGACCCTCGTCATGCAGCGAGTCTGCTTCGCTGCTTTGTACTTCGCATCCATTTGCATCGTAGTCGAAATCCGGTAGACGTTCATGTCAGGCTCCGACTAGAAATCGGTGGACAGGCTGAGTTCTTTCCAGGCTCTCGCTTCTTCTAATCGTGCAAGGTCGTTCTTCTCCGCCCCGTTATACGCATCGCTGCCGAGCAACAGTCGCAACGGAGGTTTCTGTTCCTGCGTCAGCCGAACGATCGCTTGA